>NZ_AVCH01000221.1 GCF_000747075.1 Arenimonas malthae CC-JY-1 | reverse complement strand
CGGAGAAGCCGGGGCGATTCACATCATTTTCGGACGCAGATGCGCGAAAATTTTGCGAGCAATCTGGGTGCTATGACAACGCTAACCACACTAAATCGGTCAAAGCACTAAAGAACCGCGTCACAGGTTCAAAGTCCGCCGGCTGGAAACTTACCGCGCCGGGATTGAGCGCTGCTGCCGACCTTGTGAAGCAACCGAAAAATTAAGATGTTTGACTCTGCCAAGGCATTTTCAAACCTTCCGGTCGAGCTCCGTAAAGAACTACTCGACTGCTATCAATCGATCATTACAAACTATTCGGAGGGCCGATGGGAGCCTGCCGAACTAAATGGAGGAAAATTCTGTGAGATCGTTTACTCAATCGTTCACGGCGCGTTAGTCGGCACCTTCCCAGCGCGCTCAAAGAAGCCGCCAAATATGGTAGATGCTTGCCGTGCTCTTGAATCTCTGCCGCCAACACCGAGTCTTGTTGGCAACCGCTCTCTAAGAATTCAAATCCCAAGATTGCTGCCCTATCTGTACGAGATACGAAACAATCGTGGTGTTGGACATGTTGGTGGAGATGTTGATCCGAACGCTGCTGATTCCACGGCGGTGTTAGCCACAACCTCTTGGCTTATGGCGGAACTGGTTCGAATATTTCATGGCATGTCGCTCGCGCAAGCGCAAGAGGTTGTAGATGCCCTAGTGACTCGCCATCACCCATTGGTTTGGAGTGTTGACCAAACCAAAAGAGTGTTGGATCCCTCTCTGAAAAAATCTGACCAAGTTCTACTCTTGCTTTACTCTGAGTCTGGCTGGACAGAGATCGAAAGACTCCGCAGTTGGGTTGAGTACGCGAACAAGACCAACTTCAAGAACAAAATCTTAGCGCCGCTCCACAAGACCAGACATATTGAGTACGATCAAACAAACGGCCTTGCGAGGATCACTCCTAAAGGTTCCAGCGACGTCGAAGCCAGGCTTGCTCCCCGCGTGTAGAAGTTTCGGGCAATGGCTAGCAATTCATTCAAGCCGAACCCGCTTCGAGGGTCGGCTTATTTCAAACGTCAGCCCATCACCACGCTCCAGCGCCTCTTCAGGATTTCCAGACCCAACGCCGCATGTCCACCCGGCGACACCCGCGCCGCCAGGCTCGCTTCCGGAACCGCCCCATACGACGGCAACGGCTCCACCGCCGCCAACTTGTAGGCCTCGCGGAACGGCAGGCCTGACACGGCCAGTTCCACGGCCTTGTCGGTGGCGTACATGCCGTCGTCGAAGGCCAGCGCCAGGCGCTCGGGCTTCCACTGCATGCCACGCAGCAGGTTCGGCAGCAGCGCCAACGCGCCCAGGCCGCGGCCGAAGGCGTGGACCAGGGCGCCCTTGGTGAACTGCAGGTCGCGGTGGTAGCCGCTGGGCAGCGACAGCAGCTGCTCCAGTTCGGTGCGGGCGGCGGCGATGCTGGCGTAGGTGGCGCGCATCAGTTCCACCAGGTCGGGGTTGCGCTTGTTGGGCATGATGGAGCTGCCGGTGGTGTACTGCGGCGGCAGGCCCACGAAGCCGAACTCGGCGGTGGTGAACAGGCTCAGGTCCCAGGCCAGGCGCCGCAGGTCCAGCAGGGCCGCGCCCAGCGCGTCCACGGCGGCCAGTTCGAACTTGCCGCGCGAAAGCTGGGCGTAAATGGGGCTTACCTGCATGCGGCCGAAGCCGAGCTCCTGCGTGCTGAACTCGCGGTCCAGCGGCAGGTTCACGCCGTAGCCGGCGGCGCTGCCCAGCGGGTTGGCGTCTATCCAGTCGCGGGCCTGGCTGGCGCGCACGGTGTCGTCGATGAAGGCTTCGGCGAAACCCGCCCACCACATGGCCGTGGACGACACTACGGCGCGCTGCAGGTGGGTGTAGCCGGGCATGGGCAGCGCCTCGGCCTCGGCGCGCTGCAGGCAGATGCCGGCGCATTCGTGGCACAGGGCGCGCAGCTCGCCCAGCTTGCGCTTGAGCCACAGGCGCGTGGCCACCAGGATCTGGTCGTTGCGGCTGCGGCCGGTGTGGATCTTGCGGCCCACGTCGCCCAGGCGTTCGACCAGGCGCGATTCGATGGCGGAATGGCAGTCCTCAAAGCGCTCGTCGAGCACGAAGGCGCCGCTCTTCAGGTCTTCCGACAGCGCGGCCAGCTCGCGGCACATCGCCTCGGCTTCATCGCCGGTGAGGATGCCAATGCGCGCCAGCCCGCGCGCGTGCGCGGCCGAGGCGGTGATGTCGTCCTGGATGAACTCGCGGTCGAGCAGCACGTCGTCGCCGGCCAGGAAGGCCTGGATGCGCGGGTCCACTTCCACGCCGGGTTTCTGCCACAGCAGCTCGCTCATGTCGGGATTCCCATCGTCTCGGGCAGGCCGAAGGCCAGGTTGAGGTTCTGCAGCGCCTGGGTGGCGGCGCCTTTCAGGAGGTTGTCGAGCGTGGACACCACCACCAGGCGGCGGCCGTCGGCGCTGAGCGTGAAGCCGCCCACCTCGGCGCCGTGGCGGCCGGCGATGCGGCTAACCCACGGGGCCTCGTCCACCACCTGCACCAGCGGTTCGCCGGCGTAGGCGGCCTGGTAACGCTGCTGCACCTCGTCGCGGCTGAAGGCGCGCGCCAGGTGCAGGTTGGCGGTGAGCGTGATGCCGCGGAAGTGCGGCGCCACGTGCGGCATGAATTCCACCGGGTGGCCCAGCTGGCGCGTTACTTCACGCTCGTGCACGTGGCCCACCAGCGAATACGGCATCAGGTTGTCGCGCAGCTTGTCCGGGTTGTTCTTGTCGGAAGCGCTGGTACCGGCGCCGCTGTAGCCCGACACGCCGAAACACTGCACCGGGCCCGCCAGCGCGTCGCGCATGGGCGCCACGGCCAGCTGCATCGCGGTGGCGTAACAGCCCGGGTTGCTGATGCGGCGGGCGCCGGCGGCGCGGACGCGGGTGAGTTCGGGCAGGCCGTAGTGCCAGGCGGCGTCGAAACGGTAGTCGGCCGAGAGATCGACCACCACCGGGTTGGCGCCGGCGGCGTCGAGCGCGGCCACGAAGCCGGCGGCCATGCCGTTGGGCAGGGCCAGCACCAGCGCGTCGGCGCCCTGCCCGGCCGCGGCGGCGGCGTCGAGGTTCGAATAGCGCAACTCACCGGTGTACGCGGGCTCGTGCTCGGCCAGGCGCAGGCCGTCGCGCTCACGCGAGGAAACAAACGCCAGCTCGAAGCGCGGGTGCGTCGCCACCAGCTTGATCAGCTCGGCGCCCACGTAACCGCGCGCACCCACCAGGCCGAGGGAAATCCGCCCGCTCATGCCGCGCCACCGTGTTCAAGCTTGAAATCCAGGTTGCGCCGCACCACCGGCCATTCGCTGTCCAGGATGGAATACACGGCCGTGTCGCGCAGGTGCCCGTCGGGCATGCGCATCTGCCGGCGCAGGATGCCGTCGAAGTGCGCGCCCAGGCGCTCGATGGCGGCGCGCGAGCGGTGGTTCATCACGTGCGTGCGCAGTTCCACCACCGAGCAGCCCATGGCGTCGAAGGCGTGGCCCAGCAGCAGGCGCTTGGCCTCGGTGTTGAGCGCGCTGCGCTGCACCCGCGCCGAATACCACGTGTAGCCAATTTCCAGGCTGGGCACCACCGGGTCCATGCGGAAGAAGCGCGTGCTGCCCACCGGCTCGCCGCTGGCGTCGCGCACCAGGAAGGGCATGGCGGTGCCCGCCTCGCGGTCGGCGATGGCGCGGGCCAGGTAGGCCCACACGGTTTCCGGGCCGGGCACCGAGGTGTACCAGAGGTTCCACAGCTCGCCGTCGCTGGCCGCGGCCAGCAGGTCTTCGGCGTGGTGCGGCTGCAGCGGCTCGAGGGTCACGTGGTGGCCCTCGAGGATCGGCGGAATGGTCCAGTGCAGGCTTTGCATGCTCAGCCCTTGAGCGTGGCCGGGCGGGCCAGGCAGTGGTCGACGGCGAAGCGGATCTGGTCCCAGCCTTCCAGGCCGTACCAGAACACGTTCCACTTCTCGCCCTTGAGGCAGCCGTCGGATTCGTCGAAATAGAAGTCGTTCACCGGGTTGCCGTTGCGGGCGCGCCAGAACAGCTGCGGCGTTTCCGCGCGCATCACCTGCCAGGCGGCGCGGCCCAGGCCTTCGCCCTGGGCGTCGTCGCTGACGGCGAACTTGTCGAGGTGCGGGATGCCGTTCTCCTCGGTGATGATGAGCGCGGCGCGGTAGTGTTCGCTCACGTAGGCCTTGAGCAACTTCGTGCGCTCGAAGTAGTCCGGCGCCAGCTTGCGGCCGAAGCCAGACTCCACCAGCGCCTTTAGCCGCTTGAGGTCGAGCTTCTTCCAGCTGGTGACCTTGCGCACCTGCTCGCCGCGCCGCACCAGGGTGCCGGAACCGCGGTGGGTGAACAGCTCCTTGGCCAGCTGGTCGGGCCGGGTAATGGACACCGACGATGACGGCGGCAGCTGCATCAGCAGGTCGTGGATCTGCTCGATCTTCACCTTCATGCCCGAATGCAGCCAGGGCTGGGCCATCAGGCCTTCGTACTCGGTGCTGAGGTTGATGGAATCGATGACGCTGCCCTCGCCGTCCAGCAGGCCGCCGGTGCCGGTAAGGAAGATGATCTTGTAGGGCTGCAGGGTCTTGACCAGCTCGTTCGCGGCCCAGTCGGCGTTTACATTGAGGATCTGGCCGCCGGCGGTTTCACCCAGCGAGGCGATGACCGGGATCGAGCCGACCTTGATGGCGGCCTGGATGGCGGCGGTGTGCACCTGCTCCACCTTGCCCACCAGCCCGTACTTTCGCTTGCCCAGGAAATCGCACTCGAACACGCCCGAGGTGATCGAGGTGGCGCGCACGCCCTGGGCCTGCAGCGCTTCGACCAGGCGCAGGTTTTCCTGCTGGCCCACGCGCCGCACGATGGCCAGGCCATCGGCGTCGGTGACGCGCAGGCCGTCCACGGTCTTCTTGCTGATGCCAGCGCGCGCCATTTCCTCGTCCAGCTGCGGGCCGGCGCCGTGGATGACGATGGGCGTCAGGCCCACCTGCTGCAGGAAGGACAGCGAGGACACCAGCGCGTCCAGGTCGTCGCGCAGGATGGCGCCGCCCACCTTGACCACGGCGAAGCGCGCGGCGTCCACCTGGGAAAAGCGCTTGAGGTACTGCTGGATCTCCTTGGCGCTGGCCATGTTCGACAGCAGCCGGACGATCGTGGTGCGCATCTCGGTCACGCGGGTTGCTCCAGCAAACGGGTGTAGGTGGCGGCGGCGGCGGCGAGCTGGTCGAGTTCGACCCACTCGTCGGCGGTGTGGGCCTGGGCGATGTCGCCCGGGCCATAGACCAGGGCGGTGAGCCCGGCCTGGGAGAACAACGAGGCCTCGGTCCAGAAATCCACGGCGTTGCCGATGGGCAGGCCCAGGGCGTCGGCCAGGTCGCGTGCGGCGAGGCGCTTGTCCTCGGCGCGGGCCATGTCGCCGGCCGGCAGCGAGGGGCCGCGGAAGGTTTCTTCGTAGTGAGCCAGCGCGGCCGGGTCGGCCAGGCCGCGGAAGTGCGCGTGCATGGCGTCGAGGTCCATCGACGGCAGCGGGCGGAAGCCGAAGCGCAGCTCGGCCGAGGGCGCGATCATGTTCGCCTTGATGCCGCCCTCGATGCGGCCGATGTTGAAGCGCAGGCCGGTGAGCCCGCCGAAGCGCGCGTGCGACTGCGCCTGGGCATGGTCGAGCGCCTTGGTGCCCCAGCGCATGGCCTGGTGCACGGCGCTGAGGTCGAAGGCGTTCGCGCCCGAGGCGTGGCCGGCCTGGCCCTGGAAGTGCATCAGCACGGAACTTATGCCGCGGTGGGCCAGCACGGCCTCGCAGCGGGTGGGTTCGGCGACGATAGCCTCGGCGAAGCCGTGGTCGCTGGCCAGGAAGGCGGCGATGCAGCGCGCGTCGTTGGCTTCTTCGTCGCTGCTGAACAGGAAGGCGGCGTCGCCCGTGCTGCGCTGCGCGGCCGCCACCAGGCCCGCGGCGGCGCCCTTGATGTCGCAGGCACCCAGGCCAATGGCCTTGCCGCCTGCCACGCGCAGCGCGTGCGGGTCGGCGCTCCAGTTCGGCGACGAGGGCACGGTGTCGAGGTGCACGTTGAACACGCGCTTCGGGCTGCCGCGCACGGCCAGCATCGACACCGCGCCCGCGCCGTGGTCGGTCACTGTCACTTTGAAACCCGGCAGCTGCGCGCGCAGGTAGTCGAAGATGCCGCCGGTGCCAATGTCACGCGGCGGGTTGCGGGTGTCGAAGGACACCAGCGCTTCAAGGTGGCGCAGGACGTCCGGAAGCAGCGTGTCGGTCATCGTCAGCCCTTGGCGTTGATTTCGGCCCAGAGCGTGCTGGACATGCCGTACAGGCGGATGAAGCCCTCGGCCTCGGCCACGCCCCAGTCGGCCGACTGCGCGTAGGTGGCGCCCTTGGCGTTGAGCAGGTGCGGCGAACGCACGGCCACGGCGTCCACGCGGCCGCCCTGGGTTTCCAGCACCACCTCGCCGTTCACGCAGGCCTGGCTGGAGGCGAGGAAGGCCTCGAGGTCGGTCTTGAGCGGGTCGTTGTAGAAGCCTTCGTACACCAGCTCCACCCACTTGCGCGCCACTTCCGGCTTGAAGCGGTTCTGGTGCTTGGTGAGCACGGCTTCCTCGAGCGCGCGGTGCGCGGTGAGCAGCGCCGCCAGGCCCGGGGCTTCGAAAATGATGCGGCCCTTGAGGCCGATGGTGGTGTCGCCGGTGTACAGGCCGCGGCCCACGCCGTACTTCGCGAACAGGCCGTTGAGCTTGGCCAGCAATTCGGCGCCGGGCATCACCACGCCGTCGAGCGCCACGGCCTCGCCCTGCTTGAAGGTGATGGCCACGCGCAGCGGCTGCCCCGGCCACTCGGCGCGCGGCGCGCACCAGCCGCGGGCGCCCTCGCCGGGGGCTTCCCAGCGGTCGATTTCGCCGCCGGACATGGTCAGGCCGAGCAGGTTCTCGTTGATGGTGTAGCTCTTCTGCTTGGCGCGCACTTCGAAGCCGCGCTCTTCCAGGTAGGCCTGCTCGTAGGCGCGGGTCTGGGTGTGTTCCTTCTGGATTTCGCGGATGGGCGCGACGATCTGGTAATCGCCCGCGGCCTTCACCGCCAGGTCGAAGCGCACCTGGTCGTTGCCCATGCCGGTGCAGCCGTGGGCGATGGCGCGGGTGCCGATTTCGGCGGCGCGCTTGAGCGCGGCGTCCACGATGAGATAGCGGTCGGACACCAGCAGCGGGTACTGGCCCTGGTAGCCCTCGCCCGCCATCACGAACGGCTTCACGAAGCCGTCCCAGATGGCCGGGCCGCCTTCCACGGTGACGTGGCTGGCCGCGCCCAGCTCGGCCGCGCGGGCTTCGATGTAGGCGCGCTCCTCCGCGTCCACGCCGCCGGTGTCGGCGAACACGGTGTGCACGGCCCAGCCCCGCTCTTTCAGCCAGGGAATGCAGAAGCTGGTGTCGAGGCCGCCGGAGAAGGCGAGGACGATGTTCTTGTCGGTCATGGGGTCAGTTCCAGGCGGTTATTTGTTGGCAAGGGCGGCCATCACGGCCTTCTGCACATGCAAGCGGTTCTCGGCTTCCTCGATGGCGATGCACGCCGGCGAATCCATCACGGCGTCGGTCGCCTTTACGTTGCGGCGCAGCGGCAGGCAGTGGCTGAAGACGCCGTTATTGGTCAGCGCCATCTTGGCTTCGTCCACGATGAAGTGCTTGTGCGCGTCGCGGATGGGCTTTTCCTGCTCCCAGCGGCCGAAGTACGGGATGGCGCCCCAGCTCTTGGCGTACACCACGTCGGCGCCGGTGTAGGCCTCGGTGATGTCGTGGCTCATGCGGAAGGACCCGCCCGATTCGGCCACGTTGTCGCGCGCCCAGCCCAGGTAGCGCTCGTCGAGCGCGTATTCCGGGGTCGGGCACAGCAGGGTCACGTCCATGCCCAGGCGCGTGGCGATGGTGAGCGCCGAGTTGGCCACGGCGGTGTTGAGCGGCTTGGGGTGGTAGGTCCAGGTGAGCACGAACTTCTTGCCGCGCAGGTCGCGGGTGCCGAAGTGCTCCTGCAGCGCCAGCGCATGCGCCAGCTCCTGGCAGGGATGGGTGATGGTCTCGAGGTTGATCACCGGCACGGTCGAATACTTCGCGAAGGCGCGCAGCACGGTGTCCTCGCGGTCCACCGACCAGTCCTGGAACTTCGGGAAGGCGCGCACGGCCACCAGGTCCACGTAGCGCGACAACACCCGCGCCACTTCCGCGATGTGCTCCTCGGCCTCGCCGTCCATCACCGTGCCCACGCCGAACTCGATGGGCCAGGCGTCCTTGCCCGGCTGCAGCACCACCGCATGGCCGCCCAGTTGGAAGGCGCCCAGCTCGAAGCTGGTGCGGGTGCGCAGCGAGGGGTTGAAGAACACCAGCGCGATGGACTTGCCCTTGAGCTGGTCGCCGGCCTTGCTGCGCTTGAACGCGGCGGCCTGGGCCAGCACGGCGTCGAGCTCGGCGCGGGACCAGTCCTGGGTGTTGAGGAAGTGCTTCATCGCGGGATCCTGAGGGAAAGGGGGAAAACGAAAACAAAAAAGCCCAGCACGAGGCTGGGCTTTTTCCGGTGAACGAGCGACGGCGTCCGGTTACCCAGCGGAGTTGTGGGGTTCCGGTCGGCGCGCGCGCGAAGTCATGCCCGCCGCCATGTAGGCGGAGCTCAGGACGTCGGCGGCGGAAGCGCACAGGTTCATGGGGCTGGGAGTATGCCGGCCGGCGGGCCCGGCCGCAAGGTCAGCGGACGGCCGCCGAGGGTTCGTCGGGGGTCACGGAGACCCGGACCCGCAGGCGGTTGCCCGGGTCGTAGGGCAGGCGGGACATGTACTTGTCGCCCTTGTACATGTACTCCACGTCGTAGCCGACCACCTGGCGCTCCTCGCGCTCGACCTCGACGATGCGGCAGCCGCGGGCCTCGGCCTCGGCCTTGTTGCGGGCCACGTTGTTGCCGATCATGCCGCCGGCGACCGCGCCGGCCACGGTGGCGGCCTTGCGGCCGTCGCCCTTGCCGACCTGGTTGCCCAGGGCCGCGCCGACGATGGCGCCGATGACGGTGCCGTTGGTAGTGCGACGGGAGTCACGGTATTCGACCGTGTCCTCGCAGCGCTCTTCGGGGATGCGGGTGCGGACGATCTCGACCACCTCCTCCGCGCGCAGCACCTGGGCGTAGCCGTAGCTGACGTTTTCCGGCACCGACGGGGCGTACTCGTCGTAGCCGGCGTCTTCATACGGGTCGGATTCGTACTGCGCGAAGGCCGGGGCCGAAGCCAGGACCAGCAGGGGCAGGACGCGGGTGGCGAAGCTCATGGTTCGTTCTCCGGGCAGACACTGGAATTCAAGCACCGGACTGCTGAACCCTGGCCTAAGATTTTCGTTAAACGCCGGCCGCAGGCTTGCTAGACTCAAGGTTTCCGCCTGCGCCGCGCCATGGAACTGCGACTCTACAACAACCTGAACCGCCAGCTGGAGGTCTTCGAGCCCCAGGACCCGAACCGGGTCACGATGTACGTCTGCGGCCCCACCGTCTACAACTACGTGCACATCGGCAACGCCCGCCCGCCGGTGGTGTTCGGCGTGCTCGCGGGCCTGCTGCGCCGGCGCTACGGCAAGGTCGTCTACGCGCGCAACATCACCGACGTGGACGACAAGATCAACCACGCCGCCCGCGAGCTGGGCGTGCCGATCTCCGAGATCACCGGCAAGTACGCCCAGGCCTACGCCGAGGACATGGCCCGGCTGGGCGTCGCCCCGCCCGACGTGACCCCGCACGCCACCGCGCACATCCCGCACATCATCGCCATGATCGAGCGGCTGATCGAGTCGGGCCACGCCTACGCCGCCGAGGGCCACGTGCTGTTCTCGGTGCCCAGCTTCGCCGACTACGGCAAGCTCTCGCGCCGCGACCCCGAGGAAATGCTGGCCGGCGCGCGCGTCGAAGTGGCGCCGTACAAGCGCGACGCCGGCGATTTCGTGCTCTGGAAGCCCTCCCCGCCCGACCTGCCCGGCTGGCCCTCGCCCTGGGGCGTGGGCCGCCCCGGCTGGCACATCGAGTGCTCCGCCATGGCCGAGGCGCACCTGGGCGAGACCATCGACATCCACGGCGGCGGCGTCGACCTGCAGTTCCCGCACCACGAGAACGAGATCGCCCAGAGCACCTGCGCCCACGGCGGCCGCACCTTCGCGCGCTTCTGGCTGCACAACGGCCTGCTCAATTTCGGCGGCGCCAAGATGTCCAAGTCCGTCGGCAACGTGGCCCTGGTGCACGAACTGCTGGAACAGCACCCGCCGGAGGCCCTGCGCTATGCCCTGCTCTCGGCCCACTACCGGCAGCCGCTGGAGTGGTCGGATGCGCTGATCGAACAGTGCGTGCGCACGCTCGACCGCCTCTACGGCACCCTGCGCGACCTGGGCGACGTGCCGGTGATCGAACCCATCGTGCCGGTGGCCATCGAAGCGGCCCTGTGCGACGACCTCAACACCCCGGCCGCCCTGGCCGAGCTGGCGCGCATCGCCGGCGAAGCCCGCAAGGCCGAGTCGCCCATCGCCCGCGCCAGCCTGAAGGCCGAGCTGCTCGGCGGCGGCCTGCTACTGGGCCTGCTGCAGCAGCCGCCCGCGGCCTGGTTCGGCCGCGGCGGCGCCGAAGGCGACGATGCCCGCATCCAGGCCCTGGTTGACGAACGCAATGCCGCCAAGGCCTCGCGTGATTTCCTCCGTGCCGACGCCATCCGCAAGCAACTGGCCGAAGAAGGCGTGCTGCTCGAGGACACCGCGCAGGGCGTGCGCTGGAGGCGTGCCTGATGCGCCCCACCGAAGCCACCGCCGCCGCGGCCCAGGCCGCCATCGCCGAGGAATTCAGCTTCTTCGGCGACTGGTCCGAGCGCTACCAGTACCTGATCGACCTGGGCCGCAAGCTGCCGCCCTTCCCCGAGGAGTGGAAGACCGAGGCCAACCGCCTGCACGGCTGCCAGTCCATGGTCTGGATCGTGGCGGAAGGCACGGCCGACGAACTCGAGTTCCATGCCATCAGCGACTCGACCATCGTCTCGGGCCTGATCTACCTCGCGCTGCGGGTGTATTCCGGCCGCAGCGCCGCCGAAATCCTGGCTACGTCGCCCGATTACATCGCGGCCATCGGCCTGGCCAAGCACCTCTCGCCCACGCGCAGCAACGGCCTCGCCTCGCTGCTGCAGTTCATCCAGGACACCGCGCGCCGGCACGCCCCGGCCTGACCCGAGGAAACGCCATGCCCCGCACCCGCCTGCTCGCCAGCTGCCTGGCGCTTGCCCTTGCCCTGCCCGCCCTGGCCGCCCAGCCGCCTTCGCTGGCCCCGGCCCTGGCGGAAATGCCGGCGTCGCCGCAGGTGCTGGCACCGGTGGTGGCGCGCTTCCGCGCCGACCTGGCCAGCCTGGAGCGCGTGCGCGACACCACCGCCGGCCCGCGCCGCGAAGCGGCCCTGCGCCAGCTCTACCGCGACTGGCAGGCACGCCTGGCAGAGATCGACGTGGCCCCGCTCGGCCTGGAGGACCGCCTCGACGCCGCGCTGTTCCAGCGCGACCTGGCCTACCGCCTGTCCCAGCTCGACTTCCAGCGCCAGCGCTACGAGGAAGCCGCGCCGCTGCTGCCGCGCGTCGACACGCTGATTGCCCTGGCCGAGGCGCGCCGCGCACTGGAGTACCCCGACGGCCGCGCCAGCGCCGACACCCTGCACCAGGCCCGCCAGGCCCTGGCCGCACTGCAGGCCAGGCTGGAAAAGGACCCCAAGGCCCTGGGCAGCACGCCCATCGTGGCCTACCGCGCCGCCCGCCTGCTCGAAGGCGTGCGCGGCGACCTGAAGCAGTGGCAGGAATTCCACGCCGGCTACGACCCCGACTTCAGCTGGTGGACGCGCCAGCCCTACGAAGCCCTCGACAAGCAGATGGAGGCCTACGGCACCCTGCTGCGCGACAAGCTGGCCGGCGCCCAGGACCCGGAAACCATCATCGGCGACCCGATCGGCCGCGACGCGCTGCTCGAGGGCCTGCGCCACGAGCTGATCCCCTACACGCCCGAGCAGCTGATGGACCTGGCCGAGCGCGAACTGGCCTGGTGCCAGCGCGAACTGGCCAAGGCCGCCGCCGAGATGGGCGCCAGGGACTGGCGCGAGGCGCTGGAGATCGTGAAGTCGCGCCACCCGGCGCCCGGCGAGCAGCCCAAGCTCGTTGTGGAGCTGGCCGACGAAGCCATCGACTACCTGGTCGACAACGACCTGGTGAGCGTGCCCGAGCTGGCCAGGCGCGACTGGCGCATGACCATGCTCTCGCCCGAATACCAGCTGCAGGCGCCGTTTTTCCTCGGCGGCCAGGACGTGTGGGTGGCCTACCCCACCGACACCATGCCGCACGACAAGAAGCTGATGGCGCTGCGCGGCAACAACCGCCACTTCTCGCGCGCCGTGGTGCACCACGAGCTGATCCCGGGCCACCACCTGCAGTACTTCTACAACACCCGCTACCAGACCCACCGCGAGCTGTTCGACACGCCGTTCTGGGGCGAAGGCTGGGCGCTGTACTGGGAATTCCGCCTTTACGAGCGGGGTTTCGCCAAGACGCCCGAGGACAGGATCGGCATGCTGTTCTGGCGCAGCCACCGCGCCGCCCGCATCCTGTTCTCGCTGGGTTTCCACCTGGGCAAGATGACGCCGGACCAGGCCGTGGACCTGCTGGTCGAACGCGTTGGCCACGAGCGCGAAAACGCCCGCGCCGAAGTGCGCCGCAGCTTCGCCGGCGACTACGGCCCGCTCTACCAGATCGCCTACATGGTCGGCGGGCTGCAGTTCCGCGCCCTGCACCAGGAAATCGTCGGCGCCGGCAAGATGGGCGAACGCGACTTCCACGACGCCATCCTCAAGGGCGGCCCCATGCCCGTCGCCGCCGTGCGCGCCCGCCTGCGCGGCGAAGTGCCCGCCGGTGAGCTGAAGGCGGACTGGAAGTTCTACGACTTCGATTGAGGCAAAAAAACAAAGCCCCGGTTTCCCGGGGCCCTGTCCAACGGCCTGAAGCCCGGGCTTATTCGCCCATCTGCTTCTGGCGGTGTTCCCAACGCTCCTGGGCGTCGATGGTGCGCTCGGCGGTGAGGCGGGCTTCCAGGCGCTCGAGGCCAATTTCCTCGCCGGTGTCCACGCAGTAGCCGTAGCTGCCGTCCTCGATGCGCTTGAGCGTGCTGTCGATCTTGCTGATCAGCTTGCGGTAGCGGTCGCGGGTGCGCAGTTCCAAGCTGTTCTCGGACTCGCGGCTGGCGCGCTCGGCTTCGTCGCCGACGTCACGCACCTCTTCCTTGAGGTTCTCGATGGTCTGCTTGGACTCCTCGACCAGGTCGTCCTTCCACTGCAGCAGGCGCTGGCGGAAGTACTCGAGCTGCATCGGGCCCATGTACTCCTCCTTCGGGCTCGGCTTGTAGCCGGCCGGGAGTTCCACGCGCTCGCGCGTCGGGGCGGGCTTGATGCGCTCCGGTCGCGGCGCCGCCGGCTTGACGTAACCGGCGCGCACGCCGGTGCCGGTGCGCGTGGCCGGGGCCACCTTGGCGGCCACCGGGGCGGGCGCGGGCTTCGACGGCGCGGCGG
>NZ_AVCH01000220.1 GCF_000747075.1 Arenimonas malthae CC-JY-1 | reverse complement strand
GCCGAACGCTGGCCGCAGGCTTCGGCTTCGCTGGCGCGCAGCGCCGCGCTCCTGGCCACCCAGGCCGACCTGCTGGCCGGCGAGGACGCGCGCCGGCTGGCGCAGGTGCAGGGCCTCGATCCGGCCTCGCTCTCGGTGCCGGCCCTGCTGGCCGAACCCGCCGGCTGGCGCGACCGCCTGCTGCGCGCCTGGGTCGCCGCCCTGGGCCTGCCGCCGCTGCCGGCCGACGCCACCGCCACGCTCGCCCGCGAATTGCTGCACGCTCGCCCCGACGCGAGCGCCGCGTTCGCCTGGTCCGGCGCCGTGATGCACCGCTGGCGCGACCTGCTGCACGCCGGCTTGGAACGCACGCCGCTGCCCGCCGACTGGTCGGCCGAATGGACCGGCGAATCCCCTCTGCGGCTGCCCACCGGCGACACGCTCGCGCTCGACCCACCCCGCCGCTTCGACACGCCCCTGCGCGTGCACGCCCGCCAGGGCGGCGAACGCCTGGTGCTGCCAGGCCGCAGCCACCACACCGAACTCAAGCACGCCCTGCAGGACCTCGGCGTCCCGCCCTGGGAGCGCGCCCGCCTTCCCCTGCTGTCCGCCGCCGACGGCACCCTGCTCGCCGCCGCCGACCTCATCCTCTCCGCGCCCCTGTCCGCCTGGCTCGCCGCCAACGCGACCAGGCTGCGGTGGGAGCGGGATTGAGAGCGGTTTTGCCTCGGATTCACGCGGAGAAAAACCATTCCCCCAAGCCCCCGTTGACCCCACCAACCCGCAACCGCCACACTTCGCGCATGGCCGCCAAGACTCCCGCCCCGCCGTCGCCCGTCGCCCAGTTCGAGTCGTCGCTGGACGAGCTCGAGCAGCTGGTGCAGAAGATGGAAAAGGGCGAGATGTCGCTCGACGACTCGCTGGCGGCCTACGAGCGCGGCGTGAACCTCTACCGCCAGTGCCAGGGCGCGCTGGAGCAGGCCGAGCTGCGCGTACGCCTGCTCAGCGACCCGGCCGATCCCGAGACCGCCCAGCCCTTCCAGCCCGATGCCAGCTGAGCCGCAGCTGGCGCGCTGGCTGCAGCGCGTCGAGGCCCGCCTGGAATCCGAACTACCCCGGGGCGACCAATCGCCCGAACGCCTGCACCAGGCCATGCGCCACGCCGTACTCGGTGGCGGCAAGCGCCTGCGGCCGATGCTGGTGTACGCCGCCGGCTGCGCCACCGGCGCCGACGAAACCCTGCTCGACGCGCCCGCCGCCGCGGTGGAGCTGGTGCACGCCTATTCGCTGGTGCACGACGACCTGCCGGCCATGGACGACGACGACCTGCGCCGCGGCCGCCCCACCGTGCACGTGGCCTTCGACGAAGCCACCGCCATCCTCGCCGGCGACGCGCTGCAGGCGCTGGCCTTCGCGGCGCTGGCACGGGAAGACCGCGCCGGCGCCGGACTGCGCGTGGCCTGGCTGTTAGCCCTGGCCGATGCCGCGGGCGCCCGCGGGATGTGCGGCGGCCAGGCCCTGGACATGGACGGCACCGGCGCCACGCTGCCCCTGCCCGAACTCGAACGCCTGCACGCGCTCAAGACCGGCGCCCTGATCCGCGCCGCGGTGCGCCTGGGCGCGCTGGCCGGCGACGCCGACGCCGCCACGCTGGCGCGGCTGGATGAATTCGCCGCGGCGCTCGGCCTGGCCTTCCAGATCCGCGACGACATCCTCGACATCGAGGCCAGCAGCGAACAGCTGGGCAAGACCGCCGGCAAGGACCAGGCCCAGGCCAAGTCCACCTACCCCGCGCTGCTGGGCCGCGACGGCGCCGCCGCCGCCCTGGCCGCGCAGGTGGAACGCATGGACGCGGCCCTGGCCGGCCTGCCCGGCGACCTGGCGCCACTGCGTGCGCTGGCGACGATGGCGGTCGAACGCTCGCACTGAAACCGCGCCACGCGCAAAAACAAAGGGCGGCCCGAGGGCCGCCCTTCGTGTTCGTGCAGGCGATGCGATTACTTGATCAGGCGGATCGTCATCGGATAGCGGTACGAAATGCCGTCCTTCGCCTTGATCGACGCCATGATGATCAGCACCAGCGCGCCGATGCCGATGATCACCATCAGCGGCACGGCGATCAGCGCGCCGATGCCCAGGGTGACGATCGAGAAGACGACGAGCACGACCATGGCGATCGCGATGGTGATGTTGAAGTTCAGCGCTTCCTTGCCCTGCTCATCGACGAAGGGCATGGTGTCCTTCTTCATCAGCCAGATGACCAGCGGGCCCAGGAAGCAGCCCCAGCCACCGACGGCGCCGGTCAGCAGGCCGCCCAGCAGGGCGGAAAGGTGGGCGAACATGGCCCACTGGCGCTCGTCCTCGGACGGCGAGCCGGAGGGCGCCGGCGGCGGCGCTGCGTTTTCCATCGGATCCGACATCATTATTCCCCTTGCGTGGTGGTAGGCCCGCCCCTGGCGGGCTCGCCGGCCACTGTCACGCCTAGTGAAGATGCTGTCAAGGCTCCGGGCTCAGGCCTCGCCGGCCACCGTCATGCGGCCCACCAGCACCGAGCCGATGCCCACGTGCGAACGCCGGTCCACGTCGGCGCCCACGGCTTCGATGGCCTGGAAGATCTCGGGCAGCCGGCCGGCGATGGTCAGTTCGTCCACCGGGTGCGCGATGCGCCCGCCTTCCACCCAGAAGCCCGAGGCGCCGCGGGAATAGTCGCCGGTCACGGTGTTCGCGCCCTGCCCCATCAGCTCGGTCACCAGCAGGCCGGTGCCCATGCCGCGCACCATCTCGTCGAGGTCGCGCGCGTTCGCCGACACTTCCAGGTTGTGCACGCCGCCGGCGTTGCCGGTGCTTTCCAGCCCGAGCTTGCGCGCCGAGTAGCTGCCCAGCAGGTAGCGCACCAGCACGCCGTCGCGCACCAGGTCGGAATCGACGGTGGCCACGCCCTCGTGGTCGAAGGCCGAGGAACGCAGGCCGCGCATCAGGTGCGGGCGCTCCACGATCGAGAACCAGTCCGGCAGGATGCGCTTGCCGGCGTGGTCGAGCAGGAAGCTGGCGCGGCGGTAGAGCGCGCCGCCGGACACGGCGTTGAGCAGGTGCCCGACCAGGCTGCGCGCCATCTCGGGCGCGAACAGCACGGGGTAGTCGCCGGTGCGGATGGGCCGCGGGTCGAGCCGGGCCACGGTGCGTTCGGCGGCCTTGCGGCCCACGAGCGCCGGCGATTCCAGGTCGTCGGGCGAGAGCGCGCTGGTGTACCAGTAATCGCGCTGCATGCCGTCGCCGCGGCCGGCGATGAGCGAGAGGCTGAGCGAATGGTTGGTGCCGCGCTCGGCGCCCAGGAAACCGTGGCTGTTGGCGTACACCGACACGCTGTCGCCGGTGTAGGTGGAGGCGCCGTCGGAATTGGCGATGCGCGGGTCGGCCGCGCGGCCGGCGGCCTCGGCCTCCAGCGCCAGCGCGATGGCGCCGTCGGCATCGAGCGACCACGGGTGCCAGCCGTCGAACTCGCGCAGGTCGGTGGCCATGCGGTGGGCGTCGGCCAAGCCGTTGCAGGGGTCGGGCTCGGTGTAGCGGGCGATGGCGCAGGCCTGCTCCACGGTGGCCTCGAGGCTGCCCGGCTGCAGGTCGGCGGTGCTGGCATTGCCCTTGCGCTGGCCGAAATACACGGTCACGGCGACGCCGCGGTCGGAAGTGCGCTCCACCGTCTCGACCTCGCCCATGCGCACGTTCACCGACAGGCCGCGGTCGTCGTTCATCAGCACCTCGGCCTGGCTGGCGCCGCGGGCGGCGGCCAGGCGCAGGACCTCGCGGGCGGCCGCCGAAAGGCGCTCCATCCGGGCCCGGGAGTCGTCGGAAGCTGCTTCAATGGGGTTCATGGGCGTATCCTTGCGCTCCGGACGGATGGTTTGCGATGCACGAAGAAGAAGAGTTCAACGAAGAAGACGGCGATTTCGGCCCGAGCCGAAGCGAGCAGCGTCGCGAGGCGCTGGCGGTGCTGGAGCTGGCCCTGCGCCTGGTCGAGCTGAGCGAGGCACGGATCGCCCAGATCCCCATGGACGAGGACCTGCGCGCCCTGGTGCTGGCCTCGCGCAAGATCACCGCGCAGATCGCCCGCAAGCGGCAGGTGCAGTACCTGGCCAAGCACATGCGGCGCGAGGAGCCCGAGGCCCTGGAAGCGATCCGCGCCGCGCTCGACCACGACAAGGCCGACCACCGGCGCGAGGCGCAGGCCCTGCACCAGGTCGAATACTGGCGCGACCGGCTCATCGCCGACGGCGACGACGCGCTGTCGGAACTGCTGGCGCAGCATCCGGACGCCGACCGCCAGCACCTGCGCCAGCTGGCGCGCAACGCCCAGGCCGAGCGCCTGAAGAACAAACCCCCGCACGCCTTCCGCGAACTCTTCCGCGAACTCCGCGACCTGCTGTCGCATCCGCCGGAGAGCGAGTAACGGTTCTTCTCCCACGGCCAAACCTAAGGCCATCACGCGCGGGTGCCGCCGATGGTCATGGCGTCGATCCTGAGGGTGGGCTGGCCGACGCCGACCGGGACCGACTGGCCGTCCTTGCCGCAGACGCCCACGCCCTCGTCCAGCGCCAGGTCGCGGCCCACCATCGAGACGCGGGTCATGGTTTCCGGACCGTTGCCGATGAGCGTGGCGCCCTTCACCGGGCGGGTGATCTTCCCGTCCTCGATCAGGTAGGCCTCGGAGGCCGAGAACACGAACTTGCCGCTGGTGATGTCCACCTGGCCGCCGCCGAAGTTCGGCGCGTACAGGCCCTTCTTCACCGAGGCGATGATCTCGCCCGGGTCGTAGTTGCCGGCCAGCATGTAGGTGTTGGTCATGCGCGGCATGGTGAGCTGCGCGAAGCTCTCGCGGCGGCCGTTGCCGGTGGGCGCCATGCCCATCAGGCGGGCGTTGAGCGTGTCCTGCAGGTAGCCGCGCAGGATGCCGTCCTCGATGAGCGTGGTGCACTGCGTCGGCGTGCCCTCGTCGTCGACGTTGAGCGAACCGCGGCGGCCGGCCAGGGTGCCGTCGTCGACGATGGTCACGCCCGGCGCCGCCACGCGCTCGCCGATGCGACCGGCGTACACCGAGGTGCCCTTGCGGTTGAAGTCGCCCTCCAGGCCGTGGCCCACGGCTTCGTGCAGCAGCACGCCGGGCCAGCCCGGGCCCAGCACCACCGGCAGCGTGCCGGCCGGCGCGTCCACGGCTTCCAGGTTCACCAGTGCCTGGCGCAGCGCCTCGCGCGCCACGGCCTGCGGGCGGCCGCCGGAAAACAGTTCCTCGTAGGAATAGCGCCCGCCGGCGCCGGCGTAACCCTGCTCGCGGCGGCCGTCCTGCTCGACGATCACCTGCACGTTGAAGCGCACCAGCGGCCGCACGTCGGAAGCCAGCACGCCGTCGCTGCGCGCGATGAGCACGGTGTCCACGCCGCCCGAGAGGCTCACGATCACCTGCTTCACGCGCGGGTCGGCCTCGCGCAGCCACTGGTCGACGGCGCGCAGGGCGCCGATCTTGTCGTCGGTGCCCAGGCCCTCGATCGGGTCCAGCGGCGCGTAAAGTTCGCGCCCGGGCACCACGATGCGCTGGCCGGCGCGGTGCTGCTGGCCGTCGCGGCTGATGGCGCGCGCGGCGGCGGCCGATTCCAGCAGCGCCTCGGCGCGGATGTCGTCGGAATAGGCGAAACCGGTCTTCTCGCCACTGACCGCGCGCACGCCCACGCCCTGCTCGATGGCGTGCGAACCGTCCTTGACGATGCCGTCCTCGACCATCCAGCTCTCGCGCCGGCTGTGCTGGAAATACAGGTCGCCGAAGTCCACGCCCGGGCCCATCAGGCGGCCAAAGGCCTGGTCCAGCACCTCCAGGCCAAGGCCGGCGGGGGCGAGCAGGCGCGACTGCGCCAGGGTCAGGGTCTGGGTCATCCGGGGGTGCCGATGCGGAAAGGGGATAGCTTGTCAGATGCGGCCCGACGCCGCCTGCTTCAAGGCTTGCGCGGGGAATCGTCCACCGGCGGCGGGCCGCGTTCGATCACCTCGACCTCGGGCTCGGCCCAGGGCCCCGTCACGCGGTAGACCGTGCGCGCCGCCTGCTTCAGCGGCTGCTGCAGCACCGCCTGCGCCACCGCGCCCACCGCCGCACCCACCGGGCCACCGGCAATCGCGCCGATGGCGGGCAGCACGCCGCCGGCCTTGGGCAGCACTTCGATGCGCTGGTCGTAGCGCTGGCGGCGCAGGTCGGTGGAACCGCTGACGCGGATCTCCGCCGCCGGGCCGTTGATCTGCAGCAGGTCGGTGCTGGCCTGGCCGTTGGCGAACACGAATTCGCCGCCCATGGTGTTGAAGCCGAAACCCTTGGCGAAGAAGTCCTTGAAGTCCAGGGTCAGCCGGCGCGGGATCTCGGCCAGCGAAATCAGGCCCAGCACGCGCCCGCCGCCACCCGGCTCGACTTCCAGCAGCGCGCCCTCGCCCACCTCGACCTTGAAGCGGCCGTTGAAGCGCGCCAGCGCGAATTCGCCCGGCGAACCGGACCAGTAGCCGTCGAGCCGGCCCTTCGTGGGCCCGCCTTCGACCATGCCCGACAGCCCGAACGCGCCGAGCAGGTCGCCGAGTGCGCCGGCGGAAAAATCCACCTCGAACTGCGAGCGCGAACGCCCCGCCGAGGTGCGAATCCAGTCGCCGGCGGCGGTCAGTTCGAATCCCGGCGCGCGGGTGGCGAATCGCTCCACCCGCAGGCCCTCGGAAGCCGGGCGCGCCTTCAGCTCGGCCTTGCCCAGCGCCAGCGCGCCCAGGCGCAGGTCGTCCACGGTGAAGTCGAGCGGCGGCAGCTTGCGCGGGTCCTGGCCTTCTTCCTCCGGCGCCTCCGGTTCGGGCGGCGGCGGCAGGTTCGCCAGCGCTTCGCCGGCCGTGGCCAGCGTGTCGTCGATGGGAAACGCCTCGGCGGCCGCCGGCGTTTCGCGCTCGGGCCAGTGCAGGCGCGCGAAGCGGCCCACCACGCCCTGCGCCAGTTCGGCGGGCACCTGGATTTCACCCGCCACGGCCGGGCCGGCCAGGTCGATGCGGGTACGCGCCGGCTCCCGCAGCAGGCGCACGCGGGTGTCGGCGAAGGGCGAACCCAGCAGGTCGAGCGAATCCACCTGCAGGTCCACCTCGCGCAGGCCGCCGGTGCCCTCGCCGCCCGCGGCGAAACCCACCCAGCCGGCGGCGTCGAGCGTGGCGCTGCGGCCGCGCACCACCAGGCCCTGTTCCGGCAGCGCCAGGTTGCCGCCTTCGCCCATGCGGATCACGCCGGTCATGGCGCCATCCTCGCCGGCGCGGCCGCGCAGGCGCAGCAATTCGCCCAGGCGAAGTTGCACCTCGCCGCCGGACACCGGCAGCGGTGCGTCCAGGCGCAGCGGCAGGCTGGCGTCGGCGGTTTTGGCCAGCGGCGCCGGCAGCGTGATGGCCACGCCGGCGAGGTCGCTTTCCACCCGCAGGCGCGAGGCCGGCGCGGGCTGGCCGGGCGCCGTGGCCGGCACGTCCACCTGGATGTCCCAGCGGCCGCGGCCCTGCAGGTAGGGACGCAGCCAGCCCAGCGGTTCATGCCGGGCGAGCAGCGATTCGGCCGGGAATTCACCCTGCAGGCTGGCGCGCGCGGCCAGGGCCGGGTCGTCGGTGTCGCTGCCGACCACGAGGTTGAACACCGCCGGCTGGCCCTCGAACTGCACCTGCAGGTCTTCGGTGTAGAACCCGCCGTCGCTGAAGCGCGTCAGGCCCTGGACGTCGGTGAACAGGATGTCCCAGCGCGGATCGGCCAGGCGCGCATCCGACAGCGCCAGCGTGCCTTCGATGCGGCGCCCGCCCAGGCGCGCGGCCAGCGGCAGGTCGAGCTGCACTTCCACCCGCGCGTCGCCGACCACGGACGCCTCGCGCAGGTGGGTTTCGTACTTCTCGCGCAGCGGGCTGGCCAGCATCAGCGCCTGCAGCGGTTCGCCGCGGGTGGGCGACACGATGTCCAGGCGCAGGCGCGGGTCCTTGAAGCTGGCGATGTCGCCGGCCACGCGCTCGACCGGGTTGCCGGCGATTTCGCCGGTGCCTTCGAGCGTCATGCCCGGGCCATCGAAGCCGACGTCGAGGTTCATGTTCTCGGCGTCCGGCCAGGCCGGGTTGAAGCGCACGCGGGCGCCGGCCACGCGGGTGCGGGCGTCGAAGCGGCCCTGGCCTTCGCGGAAGGGCCAATCGTCGAGGTCGCCGGCGAACACCACGCGCCCGTCCAGCACGCCGCCTTCGAGCAGCGCCTCGTCGAGCCACTTGATCGTCGCCGGCGGCATCTTGCCTTCGACCCAGAACTTGCGCGCCGCGACCACGGTGGTCGGGTCGAGCGCGGCGGCCAGGTCGAGCCGCGGCTTGCTGCCGTCGCCCTGGAACTGCAGCTCGGCGCGCACGCTGGTGCCGAAATCCGGGCCGCGCACGCGCAGCCGGCTGGCGCCGAGGCTCCACTGCCCGCCCTCGCGCCACCAGCCCAGCAGTCCGTCCAGGCGCAGGTCGAGCGGCTCGCGGAAACGCCCCGGCCACTGGAACGCCGCCGGCGCAGGTTCGAGCTGCAGCACGCCGCCGCGCTGGTCGAAGGCGGCGCTGCCGTCCAGGCCCTGCAGGCCCGGTCGGGTTTCATAGGGTTGCCAGCCGACCTCGTGGAAACGCAGCGAGCCCGACCAGTCGCCCTCGCGGCCGCCGACCCGCACGTCGCGCAGCTCGCCGTCGGGCGCGGCGCGGTGCAGCCACTGGCGCAGGCCCTCGGGCACGCGCTCGCTGAGGCTGGCCAGCTGCCGCGCCGGCACCAGGTCCAGGCGCGGCGCCTGCAGCGCGAAACGTTCGCCGCCGGCCAGCCACAGGCCGTCGAAATACCGTGGCTCGACCCGGCCCGGCTCATGGAAATGCAGTTCGGGGGCATGCAGCTGCCAGCCGTTTTCACCGGCCTGCCAGCGCGCCAGCAGGTTCACGCGTTCGTAGGCCACCGGCGGCGAGGTGGGCTCGCCCCCGGCGCCCGGCAGCCAGGGCCGGCGCGCGCCCAGCGCCAGCGGCGCGAATTCGGCGCGGGTGCGCACGTCCATGACGCGCTGCGCGTCGATGCTGGCCCACAGGTCCACTTCCGCGGCGCCCGCCACCACCAGGCCGGTGTCGGCCAGCAGGCGCGACCACTGGCCCAGGTCCAGGCGCTTGCCGCCGGCCCAGAGCTTGCCCGACCAGTCGCCACGGCGCAGGTCGGCCACCGCGTTCACCGGCTGCCCGGCGGGGTCGGCCCAGGCGCGCACGCCGGCCAGGACATGTTCGCCGCTGACGCGCAGGCGCAGGTCCACCCGCGGCAGGTCCAGCGGCGCCTTGAAATTGGGCGAGCGCACTTCCAGCCGCGCGCGCTCCACCTGCAGTTCGCCCAGGGCTTCGAGCGTGTCGAGCGGATCGACGCCGGGCTTGGGTTCGAACGGCAGGCCGGCCAGGCGCCAGCGGCGGTCTTCGCCCTGCTCGAGCACCAGGGCGAGGTCGCGCACCTTCAGCTCGGTCAGCGGTTCGCCGGGCAGCAGGCCCGAATACACCGCCACCAGCAGCTCGGCGCGGCCGATGTCGAGCCGGCGTTCGCCGGCGCCCACGCTCAGGCCCTCGAGCGTGAACCTCGGGCCGCGCCGGGTCCATTCGCCGCGGGCGCCATCGAAGGCCACGGGCTGGCCGATGCGCAGCGACAGCCAGCTGGCCACCTTCTCCGGGTTGCGCTCGACCAGCGGCAGCAGCTGGTTGAGCGCGCCGACCGCGGTGGCCAGCAGGATCAGCACCACCAGGAAGCCGTAACCCAGCAGTCGGCGGGTGTGGCGGATCCGTCGGCGCAGGGCGGTGGTCATGCGGGTTTACAGCAGGACCACGTCGTACTGCTCCTGCGCGTACTGCTCGTCGGCCTGGAAGCGGATGGACTTGCCCAGGAATTCCTCGAGCTCGGCCACGGCCGCCGATTCCTCCTCGGTGATCTTGTTCACGACCTTCGGCGAGGCGATCACCAGCAGCTGCTGGGCCTCGAACTGGCGCACGGCGCGGGTGATCTCGCGGAAGATCTCGTAGGTCAGGGTCTCGGCGGTCTTGAGCGTGCCGCGGCCGTTGCACTCGTGGCACGGCTCGCAGAGCTGGCGCTCGAGGCTGTCGGTGGTGCGCTTGCGCGTCATCTCCACCAGGCCCAGCGGCGAGAATTCGTGGAACGACGTGCGGGCGTGGTCGTGCGCCAGGCCCTTCTCGAGCGTGCGCAGCACCTGCCGCTTGTGCTCGTCGTCGGTCATGTCGATGAAGTCGATGATGATGATGCCGCCCAGGTTGCGCAGCCGCAGCTGGCGCGCCACCGCCTGCGCGGCCTCGAGGTTGGTGCGGTACACCGTTTCCTCGAGGTTGCGCTGGCCCAGGAAGGAGCCGGTGTTGACGTCGATGGTGGCCATGGCCTCGGTCTGGTCGATCACCAGGTAACCGCCGGACTTGAGCGGCACTTCCTTCTGCAGGGCGCGCTGGATCTCATCCTCGACGCCGTAGAGGTCGAAGATGGGCCGTTCGCCCGAATAGTGCTCGATGCGCGAGGCCAGGGCCGGCATGAACTGGCGGGCGAAGGTGCTCAGGCGCTCGTGCGCCTCGCGCGAATCCACCTTCACCGAGTCGACGTTCTTGCGCATCAGGTCGCGCACCGCGCGCATGGGCAGCGCCAGGTCTTCGTAGATGCGCTGGCCGACCTTGCGGCTGGCGCTGGCCTCGCGCACCACCTCCCAGGCCCGGCGCAGGTAGGCCACGTCCTCGGCCAGGGCCTCGGCGGGCTGGCCTTCGGCGTTGGTGCGCACGATGTAGCCCTGGCCGCTGCCGTTGGCCAGCTCGGCCATGATGGCCTTGAGCCGCGCGCGTTCGCCTTCGTCCTCGATGCGCGCCGACACGCCGAGCACGCGCGAGTGCGGCAGGAACACCAGGTAGCGCGAGGGAATGGAGATCTGCGTGGTGAGCCGGGCGCCCTTGCTGCCGATCGGGTCCTTCACCACCTGCACCACGATCTCCTGGCCCTCGTGCACCAGCGAGCCGATGGCCGGGGTCGGCGCGGGCACGGCGGCGGCGGCGGGATCGGCTTCGGCCTCGGACTGCGCGGCCGGCACCTTGATGATGTCGGAGGCATGCAGGAAGGCGGCGCGCTCGAGCCCGATCTCGACGAAGGCCGCCTGCATGCCGGGCATCACCCGCTGCACCCGGCCCTTGTAGATGTTGCCCACCACGCCGCGGCGCGAGGTACGCTCGATGTGCAGCTCCTGCAGCATGCCGTTTTCGACCACCGCCACGCGGGTCTCGCGCGGGGTGACGTTGATCAGGATTTCCTCGGACACGGCGCCCCCTCAGTCCAGCAGGCCGAAGCCGCGCAGCAGGCGCGCGGTTTCGTGCAGGGGCAGGCCCATCACGCCGGAATGGCTGCCGGACAGATGGGCGACGAAGGCCGCCGCGCGGCCCTGGATGGCGTAGGCGCCGGCCTTGCCGAAACATTCGCCGCTGGCGACGTAGGCGTCGATGCGGGCGTCGGTGAGCGGCTCGAAGCGCACGTCGGTGATGCAGGTGGCATGCGCCTCGCGGCCGGCGCTGACCAGCCACACCGAGGAAATGCAGCGGTGCGTGCGGCCCGACAGCGTGCGCAGCATGCGCGCGGCGTCGGCGGCGTCGGTGGGCTTGCCGTAGACCACGTCGTCGAGCACCACCTCCGTGTCGGCGCCCAGCACGACGGCGTGCGGGTTGGCCACCACGGCCAGCAGGCCGGCGCCGGCCTTCTCGCGCGCCACCCGGCTGACGTAGGCCTCGGGCGGCTCGCCCGGCTGGCGCTGCTCCGGGACGTCCACGTCGAGCAGTCCGAAGGTCATGCCGAGCTGCGTGAGCAGCTCGCGGCGGCGGGGCGATTGCGAGGCGAGATAGAGCATGCCGCAAGCATAGCCTTTGACCGCGGCGGGGGGCATCACCCGCGAAGGGCGTTCAGGCGCGGTGGTAGGGGTGGTTGGCGAGCAGGCTGGCGGCGCGGTAGACCTGCTCGGCCAGCACCAGGCGCACCAGCATGTGCGGCAGCGTGAGCGGTCCCAGCGACCAGGTTTCGTCGGCGGCGGCCAGCACGTCGGGGGCGTGGCCCTCGGGGCCGCCGATCAGGAAGGCCAGGTCCCGGCCCTGCTGGCGCCAGTGCTCCAGGCGCTGCGCCAGCTGTTCGGACGACCAGGCCTTGCCGCGACCGTCCAGCGCCACCACCCAGGCATTGCGCGGCAGGGCGGCCTGCACGCGCACGCCCTCGTCGGCCATCGCGCGCGCGGCGTCGCGGCCCTTGCCCCGCAGCCCCGGCGCCACCTCCACCAGTTCCAGCGGCAACCAGTGCGACAACCGCTTCTGGTACTCGGCAAACCCCTCGGCCACCCACCCGGGCGCCTTCTCCCCCACCGCGACCAGCCGGGCCTTCATTGGCTTCCGGTGCAGCAGGGTTTGGCCACGGATTTACGCGGATGGACGCGGATGGAGCGAAAAGCCATTCGAATTGCTTCCGCCTTATCCGCGTCCATGTGCGCAAACCCGTGGCTGGAAAACCGCTTCAACCCGCCGCGGAGTCCTCGGGCGGCTGGTCGCCGACGGTCCACAGGCGCTCGAGGGCGTAGAACTCGCGGATGCGGGGCAGCATGACGTGCACGATCACGTCGCCCAGGTCCACCAGCACCCACTCGGCCTCGCGCTCGCCCTCCACGCCCAGCGGCATCACGCCGCACTTCTTGGCGAACTTCACCACTTCGTCGGCCACCGACTTCACGTGGCGGGTGGAGGTGCCGGAAGCGACCACCAGGTAGTCGGCGATGCTGGTCTTGCCGCGCACGTCGATCTCGACGGCATCCTTGGCCTTCATTTCCTCGAGGGCGAGGCGGACCTGCTTGAGGATGGCTTCCGGCTGGGGGGCCGGGTCGGGCATCTGGGTCTTGATGACGTGGGCTTGGGTGGTCAACGGGGTGCTCTGGCGTGAAAGACGGGCCGGATTATACGCCCGGGGGGCTCAGGGCGTCCGGTAAAGGCCGCGGCGGGCGATTTCGGCGGCCACGGCGGGGGCCAGCCAGTCGCCGGTATCGACGCCTTCGCGCAGCCGGCGGCGCAGTTCGGTGGCCGAGGCGGGGTGCAGGGGCATGTCCAGGCGCAGGAGTCGCCCGGCCGGGCTTTCCGCCAGTTCCGCCGCGTCGGTGGCCCAGCGGCCGGCGCAGGCGCGCTCCAGCGCCGGCGGAAGCCGTTCCAGCCCGTGCCCGGGGCGCACGGCCACCACGAAATGGGCCAGGTCGAACAGGTCGGTCCACTCGTGCCAGGTCGCCAGGTCGCGGAAGGCGTCGGCACCCACGAGCCAGGCCAGCGGCGCCGCCGGCCCCCGTTCGGCGCGCAGGCCGCGCAGGGTGTCGACGGTGTAGGAACGGCCGTCGCGGTGCAGTTCGCGGCGGTCCACCGACAGGCCGGGCTCGCCGGCGATGGCCAGTTCCAGCAGGGCCGCGCGGTCGTCGGCGCCGGCGCCGGGGGCGTCGCGGTGCGGCG
>NZ_AVCH01000219.1 GCF_000747075.1 Arenimonas malthae CC-JY-1 | reverse complement strand
CGAGGCCAGCGCGGCTTCGGCGCCGTTGCCGGCCGGCACCACCAGCGGGCGGCCTTCGCGCGCCGCCGCCAGCGCCGCGGGCAGCACGCCGTCCACGGGCTTGAGTTCGCCGGTGAGCGCCAGTTCGCCCAGCAGCTCCATTTCGCCCAGCGCCGCCACCGGCAGCTGGCCGCTGGCGGCGAGGATGGCCAGCGCGATGGCCAGGTCGTAGCGCCCGCCCTCCTTCGGCAGGTCGGCCGGCGCCAGGTTCACGGTGATGCGCCGCTGCGGGAATTCGAGCTGCGCGTTGGCAATGGCCGAACGCACGCGCTCGCGGCTTTCGCGCACCGCCGCGGCGGGCAGGCCCACCAGCGTGAAGTTGGGCAGGCCACCGCCCAGGTGCACCTCGACCCGGACGGCGGGCGCGTGCACGCCCACCCGGGCGCGGCTGTGCGCCAGCGCCAGGTTCATGGTTTGAAGGCGAAGCGCTTAGTTGGCGCTGCGGTCGGGCACGCCGCCGCGGGCCTCGAGGGCCGCGAGCTGGCGTTCGATGGCGTCGAGCTTTTCGCGCGTGCGCTGCAGCACGGCGCGCTGCACCTCGAATTCCTCGCGCGTGACCAGGTCGAGCCGGGCCAGGCCGGCCTGCAGCGTGGACTTGAAGTTCTGCTCGAGGTCGGCGCGCGCGTCCTTCAGGCCCGGGGGCACGAGCTCGGAGAGCTTGCGGGCGAGGTCGTCGATGTTCTTGAGGTCGATCATGGCGGGGGCTCCGGTGGACGGGACCACGATGCGCCCGCCGGGGCGCGGTGTCCGCAGGCGAACCACTTCAGGGCCGATAAGAATTCCACGCCTACCGCGAGCATTCAATCGGCAATCGCGGGTCAGGGTTCAGCTGCTCTCCCCCCGAGCCCCTTTCCCACGTCCCTGGAGGCCCTGCCCATGGTTCGCGCCTTGCGATTGCTCGTTTCCGGCTCCCTGCTCCTGCCCGCCCTGGTCCGCGCCAGCCCGGCCGCCACGCCGCCTCCCATCGATTCCGGCGACACCGCCTGGATGCTCACTGCCACCGCCCTGGTGCTGTTCATGACCGTGCCGGGGCTGGCCCTGTTCTACGGCGGCATGGTGCGCGCTAAGAACCTGCTGTCGGTGCTGCTGCAGTGTTTCGCGATTACCGGGACCATTTCGGTGGCCTGGGTCGTCTACGGCTACAGCCTGGCCTTCGACGCCACCGGCATGGAGGCCGGCACGCTGAACCTGGCCTCCTTCATCGGCACGCTCGACAACGCCTTCCTGGCCCGGCTGACCAAGGAAAGCGTGATCGCCGAGTTCCCGGAGAGCGTGTTCATCACCTTCCAGATGACCTTCGCTATCATCACGCCGGCGCTGATCGTGGGCGCGTTCGCCGAGCGCATGCGCTTTTCGGCGATGCTGTTGTTCTCGCTGCTGTGGTTCACCTTCGTCTACGCGCCCATAGCGCACATGGTCTGGGCCGGCGCCGGCGGGCTGATGTGGGACTGGGGCGTGCTGGACTTCGCCGGCGGCACCGTGGTGCACATCAATGCCGGCGTGGCCGGCCTGGTGGCGGCGCTGGTGCTGGGCAAGCGCCGGGGCTACCCGAACACGCCCATGCCCCCGCACAACCTGGGCTACACCCTGGTGGGCGCGGGCATGCTGTGGGTGGGCTGGTTCGGCTTCAACGCCGGCTCGGCGGTGGCGGCCGACCAGACTGCCGGCATGGCCATGCTGGTGACCCAGGTGGCCACGGCCGCCGCGGCCCTGGGCTGGATGGCGGCCGAATGGATCACCCACGGCAAGCCCAGCGCGCTGGGCATCGCCTCGGGCGTGGTGGCGGGCCTGGTGGCCATCACCCCGGCGGCGGGCACGGCGGGGCCGGCGGGCGCGATCGCCATCGGCCTCTCGGCCGGCGTGGTGTGCTTCTTCTGCGCCACCACGCTCAAGCGCCGGCTGGGTTACGACGATTCGCTCGACGTGTTCGGCGTGCACGCCGTGGGCGGCATCGTGGGCGCCCTGCTCACGGGCGTGTTCGCGGCCCCGGCGCTGGGCGGCTTCGGCACCGTGCAGGACATCCCGGCCCAGGTCTGGGTGCAGGCCAAGGGGGTGGGCTTCACCATCCTCTACACTACGGTGGTGACCTTCGTCCTGCTGAAGCTGGTCGGCCTGGCCATCCGGCTGCGGGTGGACGAGGAGCAGGAGGCCGAGGGCCTCGACCTGGCCCTGCACAACGAACGTGGCTACAACCTGTGAACCTATCCGGAGACTCGACGATGAAAATGGTCATGGCCATCATCAAGCCCTTCAAGCTCGACGACGTGCGCGAAGCGCTCAGCGAAGTCGGCGTCACCGGCGTCACGGTCACCGAGGTCAAGGGCTTCGGCCGCCAGAAGGGCCACACCGAGCTCTACCGCGGCGCCGAATACGTGGTCGACTTCCTGCCCAAGATCAAGCTCGAGGTGGCGGTGACCACCGAGCAGGCCGACCGCGTGGTCGAAGCGATCCAGTCGGCGGCCAACACCGGCAAGATCGGCGACGGCAAGATCTTCGTCTACGACCTCGAGAAGGTCCTGCGCATCCGCACCGGCGAACTCGACGGCGATGCCTTGTAAAAGCGTGGTTTGAACGCGGATCAGAGCGGATCAGGACGGATAAGAGCGAATAAGAGCGAATGGATGAAATGAAATGGGCCCGCGGCCATGAACTGGCCGCGGGCCCATTTTGTTTGCGCTCTATCTGCCTTTATCCGTTTCGATCCGCTCTGATCCGCGTTCGAAACCAATCTCTCACTCGCCCAGCGACTTCGCCATCATGGGCGGCATGGCCAGGGCGCCCTGGTGGATGTCGGCGGTGTAGTACTGGGTGTCGAAGGGCTTGGCGGCGGCGTCGGCCTTGCGGAAGGCGGTGAGGTCGCGCGCGCCCTTGCTGGCGATCGTGCAGCTCCACCAGCCGGTCGGGTAGCAGGGCTGCGGGAAGGGCAGGGTGCGGAAGCTGGCGAAGCCGGCGTCCTTCATGGCCTGGCGCATGTCCAGGATCAGGTTCATCAGCGCAAGCGGCGATTCGCTCTGCTGCACCAGCAGGCCGCCCGGGCGCAGGGCCTTGAGGCAGTTTTCGTAGAAGGCGCGGTTGAACAGGCCCTCGGCCGGGCCCACCGGGTCGGTGGAGTCGACGATGATCACGTCGATCGATTCCGGCGCGGCGTTCTTCATGTAGGCGATGCCGTCGTCGAACATCACCGTGGCGCGCGGGTCGTCGTTCGACTCGCACAGCTCGGGGAAGTACTTTTCGGCCATGCGGGTGACCTGCTCGTCGATGTCGCACTGCACCGCGGTGCGCACGCCCGGGTGGCGCAGCACTTCGCGCAGGGTGCCGCAGTCGCCACCGCCGATGATCACCACGTCCTTCGGGTCGGCGTGGGTGAACAGCGGCGCGTGCGCCATCATCTCGTGGTAGAAGAAGTTGTCGCGCGTGGTCACCATCATCGCGCCGTCGATGAGCATGACGTTGCCCCAGTCGGTGCTCTCGTACATCTCGATCTTCTGGAACGGCGACTGCACTTCCTCGAGCTTGCGCGCCATGCGCAGGCCGAAGGCCGAGCCGGTGTGTTCGAAATTCTCATGCAGCCAGGTCGTGGTCATCGCCGGGTCCCGGGTTGGTCCAAAGGGGCGCGCATTGTAGCGCCAGCGCATGAACCCCTGCCCCCCGGGGGGTACAATGCGCCCCCGTTCCCCGCTTCCGGACAGCCGCCCATGCCCGCCTGGTCCCTCGACCGCGCCCGCCACACCTACTCCATTCCCTACTGGAGCGAGGGCTATTTCGACGTGGACGCCGGCGGCCGCATGGTGGTGCGCCCGCGCGGCCCGGCCGGCCCCGAACTGGCCCTGCCCGAGGTCGTGGCCCAGGCCACCGGCGCCGGCCTGAAGCTGCCGCTGCTGCTGCGCTTCTCCGACATCCTCGGCGACCGCCTGGGCAAGCTGCAGGCCGCCTTCGGCCGTGCCATGGCCGAGCTCGACTACAAAGGCGGCTACACCGCCGTGTACCCCATCAAGGTGAACCAGCACCGCGGCGTGGCCGGCGAGCTGGCGGCCGCGGGTGGCGACGGCTTCGGGCTCGAGGCCGGCTCCAAGCCCGAACTCATGGCCGTGCTGGGCCTGGCCAAGCCGGGCAGCCTGGTGATCTGCAACGGCTACAAGGACCGCGAGTTCATCCGCCTGGCGCTCATCGGCCGCAAGCTGGGCCTGGAGACCTTCATCGTCATCGAGAAGCCCAGCGAGCTGGCCATGGTGATCGAGGAAGCCAGGGCCCTGGGCGTGAAGCCGGGCCTGGGCGTGCGCATGCGCCTGGCCTCGCTGGGCGCCGGCAAGTGGCAGAACAGCGGCGGCGACAAGGCCAAGTTCGGCCTCTCGCCGCGCCAGGTGCTCGACCTGGTGGCGCGCCTGCAGGCCGCCGGCATGCTCGACGCGCTGCAGCTGCTGCATTTCCACATGGGCAGCCAGATCTCGAACGTGCGCGACATCGCCAACGGCATGCGTGAAGCCGTGCGCTACTTCGTCGAGCTGTCGAAGATGGGCCTCAACATCCGCTTCATGGATTCCGGCGGCGGCCTGGGCGTGGACTACGAAGGCACCCGTTCGCGCGGTTACTGCTCGATCAACTACGGCCTGGACCAGTACGCGCACACCCTGCTGCAGCCGCTGGCGGAAGCCTGCGCAGAGCACGGGCTGGCGCCGCCGCGCATGGTCACCGAGGCGGGCCGCGCCATGACCGCGCACCACGCGGTGATGGTGGTGAACGTTTCCGAAGTGGAGCGCGCGCCGGAAGGCGCGGTGCCGCCGGAAGACGCCGACGAACCGGCCGTCGTGCGCCACCTGCGCGAAACCCACGCCGCGCTGGGCCAGCGCCCGCCGCTAGAGCTCTACCACGAGGCCCAGCACCACCTCGCCGAGGGCCAGGCGCTGTACGCGCTCGGCCAGCTCACGCTGGCGCAGCGCGCGCAGCTCGACGACCTGTTCTACGCCATCGCCAACGACGTGCGCGGCCGCCTCACCGGCGAGGAGCGCAGCCACCGCGATGCGCTCGACGAGCTCAACGAGCGCCTCGTGGACAAGTACTTCGTCAACTTCTCGGTGTTCGAATCGATCCCCGACGTCTGGGCCATCGACCAGGTGTTCCCGATCGTGCCCATCGCCCGCCTGGGCGAGGCGCCGGACCGCCGCGGCGTCATCGCCGACCTCACCTGCGATTCCGACGGCCGCATCGACACCTACGTCGAATCCGAGGCGCTCGACAGCTCGCTGCCGCTGCACTCGCCGCGCGCGGGCGAAAGCTACCGGCTTGGCATCTTCATGGTCGGCGCCTACCAGGAGACCCTGGGCGACATCCACAACCTGTTCGGCGACACCGACACCGCCAACGTGCAGCTCGACGCCGCCGGCAACTGGACGGTGACGCGCCAGCGCAAGGGCGACACCACCGACGTGATGCTCGACTACGTGGGCTACGACCTGGCCGAACTGCGCAGTGCGTACAAGGCCAAGGTGGACGCCGCCGCGCTGCCGCCGGCCGAGGCCGCCAAGCTGCTGGTGGACCTGGAAACCGGCCTGACCGGCTACACCTACCTGCACGAGGAAAACGCATGAAGGCCGGCTTCATCGGACTGGGCGCGATGGGCGCGCCGATGGCGGGCCACCTGGCCGCGCGCGGCCTGCTCGCGGTCATCGACAACCGCACCCGCAACAAGGCCGACGCGCTGGCCGCCACGCTGGGCGTGCGCGCCGCGGCCACCCATGCCGACTTCGCGGGCTGCGACGTGGTGGCGCTGTGCGTTCCCATGGACGCCGACGTGCTCAAGCAGGTCGAGGCGCTGGCGGCGGTGCTCCAGCCCGGCAGCGTGGTCATCGATCATTCCACCGTGTCGGTGGACACGGCGAAGCGCGCGCAGGCGCTGCTGGCGGCGCGCGGTATCGGTTTCGTGGACGCGCCGGTGTCGGGCGGCGTCGAAGGCGCGCGCAACGGCAAGCTGTCGGTCATGGCCGGCGGCAGCGAGGCCGACCTGGCCAAGGTCCGCCCGGTGCTGGAAGCCTACGCCGCGCGTATCACCCACATGGGCGGTACCGGCGCCGGCCAGGCCACCAAGGCCGTGAACCAGGTGCTGGTGGCCGGCATCAACGAGGCCGTGTGCGAAGGCCTGGCCCTGGGCGAGAAGCTGGGCCTGGACCCGGAAAAGCTGCTGCCCACACTGATGGCCGGCGCGGCCGGCAACTGGTTCCTGGAAAAGCGCGGCGCCACGCTGCTGCGCAACGAGTTCGTGCCGGGCTTCAAGTGCGGCCACCTGCTCAAGGACCTGCATATCGTGCAGGGCATGGCGCGCGCGGCCGGCATCCGCGCGCCGGTGGTGGACCAGGCGCTGGCCGATTATTCCGAACTGGTGCTGCGGGGTGAATCCGACGCCGATACGTCGGCGCTGATCCTGCTCAAGCGGCAGGGCGGGGCGCCCGATCCCGGCTGAGCCACTCCAGCGCCTGCGCGTGGTCGAAGAACAGGCGCAGGAAGTGGATGCCCAGGTTCCCGCACTGGATGGCGTAGAACTCGAAGTCGGCGCGGGCCGGGGAATCGGGCTCGATCACGATGGCGATGCGCAGGTCGGGCCCGAAGCCGGCGTCCTCGCCGCGCTTGGGCATGTCGAAGATCTCTGCCGCGCCCAGCGCCAGCCGGGTGAGCCGATGGTCGATGAGGAAGCGCGGGCAGCGGTGCGCGTGGCCCGCGACCACGGCGTCGCGGGTGAGCTCGCGCAGCATGGCGCGGTCGTGCAGGCCCTGCGCGGTGACCTGCACCACGCCGGCCTCGCCCAGGTATTCGACGTTCCAGGCCATGCGGCGTTCGCGCCTCCTGCCTTCGAACCTTTACTGCGCCCGGATCGCCATGGCCTGGATGCCGTGGCTGTCGAGAGCCTGCTTGGCGGCGGCCAGGCTGCCCGCGTTCGGGTAGGGCCCCAGCCGCACGCGGTGGATGGTACCGCCTTCGATCTCGGCCGACTCGACCCGCGCCACTTCGCCGGTCAGGGCGATGCGGGCCTTGAGCGCCTCGGCGTCGGCGGCCGAACGGAAGGCGCCGGCCTGCAGCAGGTAGCGCACGCCGTCGGCGGTTTCCGCCGGCGGGGTGGCGTCGGCCGCGGCGGCGGCTTCGGCCTGGGCCTGGGCGGTGAGCTCGGCGTCCGGGATCAGCACTTCCTTGTCGCGCAGCACGTCGTAGAACTCGTACTTGGGCTTGGCGCGCGGTTCCGGCGCGTCCTGGGCCACCGGTTCGTCGGCGACCACCGGCGCCTGCGCCTCGGGGTCGGGGCGCGGCAGCAGCTTGTCCACGTCGCCGCCGTTGCCCAGGTACCAGGCGCCGGCCGCCACCACGCCAATGAGCAAACCGACCAGCAGCAGCACCCAGCCGGGCGTGCCGCTGCCACCGTTGCGCTTGGCCTGCTTCTTCGGACGGCGTGCCATTACATGGACTCCGGGGAAGACACGCCCAGCAGGGCCAGGCCATTGGCCAGTACCTGGCGCGTGGCCTTGGCCAGGCCGAGGCGGGCGCTGCGCAGCTCCTCGTCGGCGACGAGGATGGGCTGGGCGTTGTAGAAGCCATGGAACGCGGCCGCGAGTTCACGCAGGTAGTTCGCCAGCACTTGCGGGGCGCGGTTGTCGGCGGCGGCCTCGACCACCTCCGGGTAGCGCATCAGCTCGTCGAGCAGCGCGTCCTCGTGCGGCTCCACCAGGCGGTGGCGCGCGGCTTCGGCGGCGCTGCGGTTGTAGCTCATCTGCTTCTCGGCAAGCTGGCGGAACAGCGAGCACACGCGGGCGTGGGCGTACTGGATGTAGTACACCGGGTTCTCGTTCGAGCGGCTCTTGGCCAGGTCGAGGTCGAAATCGAGGTGCTGGTCGTTGCCGCGCATCACGTAGAAGAAGCGTGCCGCGTCGGTGCCCACTTCCTCGCGCAGCTCGCGCAGGGTGACGAAGCTGCCGGCGCGGGTGGACATCTGCACGCGCTCGCCGCCGCGGAACAGGATGGCGAACTGCACCAGCTGGATCTCGATGCGCGACGGGTCCAGGCCCAGGCCCTGCGCCGCGGCCTTGAGGCGGGCGATGTAGCCGTGGTGGTCGGCGCCGAAGATGTAGATGGCGCGCTCGAAGCCGCGCTCGAACTTGCTCAGCAGGTAGCCGAGGTCGGAGGCGAAGTAGGTGGTGACGCCGTTCTCGCGGCGCACCACGCGGTCCTTGTCGTCGCCGAAGCTGGTGGCGCGGAACCACAGCGCGCCTTCGAGTTCGTACAGGTGGCCGTTGGCTTCGAGCGTGCGGATGGCGCGCTCGACGTAGCCGTCGGTCATGAGCGAACGCTCGGAGAAGAAGTTGTCGTGCACCACGCCGAAGCCGGCCAGGTCGTCGCGGATGTCGCCCAGGCACCAGGCCAGGCCGGCATCGAACACGCTGCGGTAGCCGGCCTCGCCGAGCAGCTGCTTGGCGCGGGCGATCAGCGCGTCGACATGCGCTTCCTTGTCGCCGCCCTGGCCTTCGTCGGCGGGCAGGCCGTCGGTGATCTCGATGGCGGTGCGGCGCAGCGAATCACCGGCCTTGGCGCGCAGGCCGCGGGCGATGTCCACCACGTATTCGCCCTTGTAGCCGTTGTCCGGGAAGCGCACGTTGACGCCGCCGAGCTCGTGGTAACGCAGCCACACCGACACGGCCAGGATGTCCATCTGCCGGCCGGCGTCGTTGACGTAGTACTCGCGCTGCACCTTGTGGCCGACCGCGTCGAGCAGGTTGGCCACCGAGGCGCCGTAGGCCGCGCCGCGGCCGTGGCCCACGTGCAGCGGCCCGTTCGGGTTGGCCGAGACGAATTCCACCGTCACCGCCTCGCGGCTGCCCTGCGGCACGCGGCCATAGTCGTTGCCCAGCTCGAACACGCGGCGGATGGTGCCCAGGCGGCAGCCGCGCGCCAGCGTGAAGTTGATGAAGCCGGGGCCGGCGATGCTCACCTTCTCCACGTGCTGGGAGGCGGGCAGCGAATCGACCAGCAGCTCGGCCAGTTCGCGCGGCTTCAGGCCGGCCGGCTTGGCCAGCAGCAGGGCCACGTTGCTGGCGTAATCGCCATGCTCGCGCGACTTGGTGCGCTCGACCACGAAGGCGGGGGTGGGCACGTCCTGGCCCAGGCGGCCATGCCGCCTCAGGTCGAGCAGGGCCTGCGCCACGAGTTCGCGAAGGTGGTCTTTCACGGGTCGGTTTCCACGGGGATGAACCGGGCATTGTATCGCGGCCGGGGCCGGGCGCTGTCACCGGGCTGTCACTGGTCCCGCCGAAAATGCCCGCAGCACGCCAGACATCGTGCTCTCTCCCCCTCTTTCGGACAGGCGCTCGCGCCGGGTGCCGGGGCAAGGGCCGCCCCCATGGCGGCCTTTTTTTTGCCCGTTTCCCGCCGGGGCTCAGCCGGCCTCGGCCGCGCAAAGGGCCGAAAAGACGTCCAGCACCGCCTGGCCACTGGCCGGCGGTTCGTGCTCGAAGCGCGCCAGCAGCTGCTGCGATACCCGCCGCACGCCGGGCCCGTTGGCCAGTTTGGTGGGCCCGAACACCCGCTCGCCTTCGCGCGAACTGAAGCGGTGCAGGTCGAAGAAGTACAGCTGCTGGCCCCGGCTGAGGAAGCCCAGGCAGGTGGGGCCGCTGCCGGCCCGGTCCAGGGCACGGCCGGCACGCCGCTCGCGCTCCCGGCACAGGCGCAGGGCGCTGTCGGCCAGCAGGTCGAAGGATTCGCCGACGTTGGCGGTGTCGAGGTCGGCGGCCAGCCGGCCCAGGCGCTCGCCGCGGCGCACGTCGGGGTCGGCGGCCCAGTCCGGGCGTTCGCCGTCCAGCCACAGGCCCAGGCCGCGGGCCAGGGAGCCGCCGGCGGCGGTGGCCAGGTCCTCGCCGTCGGTGTGCGGCAGCGGCCGGGCGTCGAAGGTGCTGCCGGCGATCATCAGCTCCATCGCCACGAAGGTGGCGCGGTCGCGGCCCGGGTCGAAGCCGCAGGCGGCGAGGATGCGGAAGGTCTCGGCGATGCTGGCGGCCTCGTTGCCGCCGACCGGGCCAGGCACGTCGAAGGTTTCGCGCTGGCGCAGGTCGTGGCAGGCGGCGAACAGCAGCAGGGCCAGCCAGTCGCCGGGCGGCAGGGCGGCATGCCCCAGCGTGTCCATCACGCGGCCGAGGCGGCGTTCGGCCAGCTCCAGCACGTGGTCTTCGTTGTGGTAGGCGTGCGGGTCGTCGCCGAAGCCGCCGTGGCGCAGCCCCAGCCGGCACAGGCCGAGCAGCGCGGCCTCGAGGTGGCGGGCGGTGTCGGCCGGGTCGGCGGCGGCGCGGGCGGCCATGGTTTCGAGCCGGCCCGGGATGTCCGGGCGGCGCTGCGCCAGCAGTTCGCGCGCGGCGGCCGGGCCGGGCAGGGCCTGCTCGATGGCGTCGGCCGGATAGAGGTTGGAATACCCGAGGATCACGCCGTCTCCTGGCTGCGGCGCCCAAGCGCTGCCCGAGTATACGTACGCCGGCGGCGGGTCCAGCCAGTGTCACAGGGCCCCCAGGCGGGCCAGGGAGCAGGCCGGCCCCTCGCCGACGATGAAGTGGTCGAGCAGGCGCACCTCGACCAGGGCCAGGGCCTGCTTCAGGCGCGCGGTGACGGCGCGGTCGGCGACGCTGGGCTCGGTGCAGCCGCTGGGATGGTTGTGGCCCAGGATGACCGCCGCGGCGTGGTGCGCCAGGCAGCGCTGCACCACTTCGCGCGGGTGCACTTCGGCGCCGTCGAGGGTGCCGCGGAACAGCTCCTCGAAGGCGATCACCCGGTGCCGCGTGTCCAGGAAAAGGCAGGCGAAGACTTCGTAGGGCAGGGCGCGCAGACGGCGGGTGAGGTACTCGCCGGCCAGGCCTGGGTCGGTCAGCGCCTCGCCGCGGGCCAGGGCCTGGGCCAAGTGCCGGCTGCCGAGTTCCAGCGCCGCCACCAGCCGGCAGCCGCGCACCGGGCCCAGGCCGGGGAGGGAGGCCAGCGCGGGCGCCGGCCGGTCGAGCAGGCCACGCAGCCCGCCGGCTTCCGCCAGCAGCCGGCGGCCCAGCTCCA
>NZ_AVCH01000218.1 GCF_000747075.1 Arenimonas malthae CC-JY-1 | reverse complement strand
CGGCGTGCAGGCCGCGCTGGCCGGTGCCCAGCAGCACGGCCAGCAGTTCCGCGTCGGACAGGGTGCCGGCGCCATGCGCCAGCAGCTTTTCGCGGGGGCGTTCGGATTCGGGCCAGTCGCGCAGGTGCATGCCGACAGGCTGCGCCGCGCGAGCGCCAGGCGGCGTCGGGAGGCGCGGGTCCATCGGGTAAGCTAGGCGCGTTCACGAAGGTAAGGAAACCCGGTGACCGGTCTGAAGGGCCAACGCATCCTGCTGGGCGTCAGCGGTGGCATCGCCGCCTACAAGGCGGCCGAACTGGTCCGCCGTCTGCGCGACGCCGGCGCCGAAGTACGGGTGGTGATGACTGCCGCCGCGCTGCATTTCGTCGGCTCCACCACCTTCCAGGCCCTGTCCGGCCACCCGGTGCGCAGTTCGCTGTGGGACGAGGCGGCCGAGGCGGCGATGGGGCACATCGAACTCGCGCGCTGGGCCACCCGCGTGCTGGTGGCGCCGGCCAGCGCCAACACCCTCGCCCGCCTGGCCCAGGGCCGCGCCAACGACCTGCTCAGCACCCTGTGCCTGGCCACCGAAGCCCCGCTGCTGGTGGCGCCGGCGATGAACCGGGTGATGTGGGCCCACCCCGCCACCCAGGCCAACGTGGCCACGCTGCAGGCGCGCGGCGTCGAAATCCTCGGCCCCGCCAGCGGCGACCAGGCCTGTGGCGAAGTCGGCGCCGGCCGCCTGCTCGAACCCGGCCAGATCGTCGCCGCCGTCGAAGCCAGCCTGCTGCCGCCACGGCTGTCCGGGCGTCGCCTCCTGGTCAGCGCCGGCCCCACCTTCGAAGACATCGACCCGGTGCGTTTCATCGGCAACCGCAGCTCCGGGAAGATGGGTTTCGCCGTCGCCGACGCCGCGCGCCGGATGGGCGCCGAGGTCACGCTGGTCGCGGGCCCGGTGTCGCTGCCCACGCCGCCGGGCGTCACCCGGGTGGACGTGCGCCGCGCCGCGCAGATGCGCGAGGCCGTGCTGGCCGCGCTGCCCGGCATGGACGCCTACATCGGCGCCGCCGCCGTGGCCGATTACGCGCCGGCCGAAACGCTGCCGCAGAAGCTCAAGAAATCCGGCGACAGCCTGGCCATCACCCTGGTGCGCACCGCCGACATCCTGGCCGACGTGGCCGCACACGCCGCGCGCCCGCGCCTGGTGGTGGGCTTCGCGGCCGAAACCCAGGACCTGGAGGCCTATGCCCGCGACAAGCTGCACCGCAAGGGCCTGGACCTGATCGCCGCCAACGACGTCTCCCGCGCCGGGCACGGCTTCGAGGGCGACGACAACGCGCTCAGCGTGTTCTGGCGCGACGGCCGCCACGACATCGCCCACGGCCCGAAGACCCGGGTCGCCCGCGAACTGCTGCAACTGCTTGCCGACCGCCTGGAGGCCATGGAATGACCGCCGAGATCGAACTCAAGCGCCTGGACCCGCGCCTGGGCAGCGAATTCCCGCTGCCCGAATACGCCACCGCGCTGTCGGCCGGCATGGACCTGCGCGCCATGCTCGACCAGCCGATCGAGCTGGCGCCCGGCGAGGCGCAGCTGGTGCCCACCGGCATCGCAATCCACATCGGTAACCCGGGGCTGTGCGCGGTCATCCTTCCGCGCTCGGGCCTGGGCCACAAGCAGGGCCTGGTGATGGGCAACCTGGTGGGCCTGATCGACGCCGACTACCAGGGCCCGCTGATGGTGAGCCTCTGGAATCGCGGACGGTTTGCCATCACCATCACGCCGGGGGATCGCGTTGCCCAGCTGGTGTTCCTGCCCGTGGCACGGGCGGTGTTCCGGCAGGTGGACGAATTCGAACGCAGCGCGCGCGGCGAAGGTGGCTTCGGCCACACCGGCGTGCGTTGAACGGGGTGGCCCGGGCCGCGCCGTAACCAGGGGGAAGCATGAAGAAGCTCGCGATCAATTCCATCAAGCCGGCCTGGGCGCTTGCCGCCCTGGCGCTGCTGGCGGCGGCCTGGTTCGGCTGGAACGGCTGGCAGGCCACGGCCTCCGGCCAGCTGCAGGCCGGCAGCGACAGCCTGCGCGCCAGCGTGGGCACGCAGGCCACCGCGGCGCTGCAGTCGGCGGTGGAACAGCTCGAATCCCGGCGCGTGAAGATCGCGCTCGCCACCGCGCTGCAGCGCGACGATACCGAGGCGGCCAGCAAGCTCATCACCGACGGCTGGAGCGGCGTCGAGGCGGTGGAATGGCATGACCCCGGCCTGGAAACCGGCTATGCCGACCCGAAGGCCTTCGGCTACGGCAAGCTCGGCGTGCTCGAACTGGCTCTGCAGGACAACGCCACCCGCGCCGCCGTAGTGATGGACGCCGGCGGCCCGCGCCTGGCCCTGGCCGCTCCCGTGCTGGCCGACGGCCGCGTGCTCACGCTGGCCTACGTGCGCCTGCCGCTGGAAACCCTGACCGCGCCGATCGAAGCGGCCGCCCTGACGGACAAGACCTACCTGGCCCTGCGCCAGGGCCGCCACAGCGTGGTCGAGCGTGGCGACGCCGCGCTGGCCAACGGCGCCGAGTTCGGCGCGGTGAAGCTGCCGGGCACGCAGCTGCGCGTGGTGTCCGCCGCGCCTGTGTCCGACGGCGCCTCCAGCGCGATGACCGAATTCCTGCTCTCCGGCCTGTGCCTGGTGGTGGCGGCCGGCCTGGTGCTGCAGCCGCGCCTGAAGGGCCTGCGCCGCCGTCCCGCCGGCGAAGCCGCGGAGGAAGATGCCGGCGCCGGCCCGACCCTGGCCGAGCTGCAGAGCGCCGGCAAGCTGCAGCCGCCCGAGCCCGCGCCGACGACCGCCGCC
>NZ_AVCH01000217.1 GCF_000747075.1 Arenimonas malthae CC-JY-1 | reverse complement strand
CGGCACGGCCGAGGCGTCGGGCAGCGCGGCGGCGTCCGGGATCGCCGCCGACGGATCCGGCAGGGCGGCGACCGGCGCCGGGGCGGCCGGGGCCTGCACGGGGCCCTTGTTCCATTCAAGGAACAGCAGGAAGGCGACGGCAAGCCAGGCGATCAGCAGGAAGGAGCGGGTCTGGTTCATGGGCAGGAGGCGGGCGCCAGCGCGAAGCCGGGGCCGGCTCGGGGTCTCGGTCAGGATTCTGAGGCGGGGCGCTCGCGCGCCACCGGGGAGTCCGGCATTGTGCCGGCAGGGGGCGTGGGCTTCAACGACCGCGCCCGTTCCAGCAGCTGCAGCCACTGGGCGCGCAGTTCGCCGGAAGACAGGGCGGAGGCGCCGGGCTGGGCGATCAGCACGTAATCGCCGGGCGGCAGCTGGTGGCGCTCGCGCCGGAAGGTTTCACGGGCGAGGCGCTTGATGCGGTTGCGGCCGACGGCGCGTTTGTCGACCTTCTTGGACACGGCAACGCCGAGCCGTGGCGCATTGGCCTCGGCCCGGACGTGGGCGAACAACCGCAACTGGGGGCTGGAGAGCCGGCGTCCCGCCTTGAACACCGCCTGGAATTCGGCGGAAACGCGCAGGCGCGCGCTGGGCGGGAAATCGCTCGGCGGAACGGGCGGGGAGAGGCTCACGACCCGTTCGGGTGCCGCCGGCAAACCGGCGGCAACGCGTCAGACCGCGAGGCGGGCGCGACCCTTGGCACGACGACGCGAGAGGACCTTGCGGCCGTCGGCGGTCTTCATGCGGGCGCGGAACCCGTGGTCGCGCTTGCGCTTGAGGTTGCTGGGCTGGTACGTGCGCTTGGTGGCCATGGTGGCACCCCGGTTAGAGTTTTGGGCGGAAAAGACTGCGGACTATAGCGGTTTGCCGAAACCCGAGTCAAGCCAAATCCGCGTGGCGGCCACGGCCCCGCGGCGCTAGACTGCACGACCCCGATCACTTATCCACAGCGCCCCCCCGGCGCTGGCCCCCGGAATTTCGCTTGAACATGGATGCTGCCTGGCCGCGTTGCCTGGAACGACTGGAAGCCGAACTGCCGGCCGAAGAGGTACACACCTGGCTGCGGCCGCTGCAGGTGGAGAGCCACCCCGACGGCCTGACGCTGTACGCCCCCAATGAATTCGTGGTGGACCAGGTGCGCGAGCACTACCTGGCCCGGATCCGCGAGCTGGTGGCCCACTTCGCCGGCAGCCCGGCGGCGGTGGCCCTGGCGGTGGGCTCGCTCAACCGCGCCGCGCCGGCCCGGGCCAGCGCGGCCCCGGCGGCCAGTGCCGGCCGCAGCCCGGCCGGCCCCGAGTTCAACGGCAACCTCGACCCGCACTACACCTTCGAGAACTTCGTCGAAGGCCGCAGCAACCAGCTCGGCCGCGCCGCGGCCCTGCAGGTGGCGCAGAACCCGGGCAAGGCCTACAACCCGCTGCTGCTGTACGGCGGCTCGGGCCTGGGCAAGACCCACCTGATGTACGCGGCCGGCAACCTCATGCGCCAGAACAGCCCGGGCATGCGCGTGATGTACCTGCGCTCCGAGCAGTTCTTCAGCGCCATGATGAAGTCGCTGCAGGAAAAGTCGATGGACCAGTTCAAGCGCCAGTTCCAGCAGGTGGACGCGCTGCTGATCGACGACATCCAGTTCTTCGCCGGCAAGAACACCACGCAGGAGGAGTTCTTCCACACCTTCAACGCGCTGTTCGACGGCAAGCAGCAGATCATCCTCACCTGCGACCGCTACCCGCGCGAGGTGGAGAACCTCGAGACGCGCCTCAAGACCCGCCTCACCTGGGGCCTGAGCGTGGCGATCGAGCCGCCCGACTTCGAAACCCGCGCCGCCATCCTCACCGCCAAGGCGGCCGAGCGTTCGGTGAAGCTGCCCGAGGACGTGGCCTACCTGATCGCCAAGCGCATGCGCTCGAACGTGCGCGACCTCGAGGGCGCCCTGAACACCCTGGCGGCCCGCTCCAACTTCATGGCGCGCCCCATCACCGCCGAATTCGCCCAGGAAACCCTGCGCGACCTGCTGCGCGCGCAGCAGCAGGTGGTGTCGATCAGCAATATCCAGAAGACCGTGGCAGACTACTACCAGCTGCGCATGGCGGACCTTTTGTCGAAGCGGCGGACGCGCTCCCTGGCCCGTCCGCGGCAGATGGCGATGGCCCTGAGCAAGGAACTGACCGAGCACAGCCTGCCGGAAATCGGCGACGCATTCGGGGGAAGGGACCACACCACCGTCATGCACGCCTGCAAGGTCGTGCGCGAACTGCGCGAGATCGACGGCAAGCTGCGCGAGGACTGGGACAAGCTGCTGCGCAAACTGAGCGAGTGAGCGTGGAACCTGTTTCTGCACCACCTGTGGACAAGTTGGGGAGCGTTTTCAGGGCGAAAATCTATCCACAGCTTTCCACAGCCAGTCCCGGGCCCGACGCACAGGCTTGTGACTCGCGATAAAACGTTAAGAATCAAAAAGTTACGATAGTTATCCGGCGTTTTTTCCGCCTCCACCGCCACCAGTTTTTGATTTATCCACTCTTTGGAGCTTGGGGACCCGCATGCGTTTCAGCCTGACGCGAGAAGTTCTGCTCAAACCCCTGCAGCAGGTCGTGAACGTGGTCGAACGCCGGCAGACGCTGCCGGTGCTCGCCAACCTGCTGGTCACGGTCGAAGGCAACAAGCTGTCCATGACCGGCACCGACCTCGAGGTCGAGATGGTCGCCCGCACGGACGTCGACGACGCCCAGCCGGGTGAAACCACCATCCCCGCCCGCAAGCTCTTCGAGATCGTCCGGGCCCTGCCCGACGGCAGCAAGGTCACCCTCAGCCAGTCCGGCGACAAGGTGACCGTGCAGGCCGGCCGCAGCCGGTTCACCCTGGCCACCCTGCCCGGCAACGACTTCCCGGCCGTCGAGGACCTCGACCTGGTCGAGCGCATCCGCGTGCCGGAAGCCGCGTTGAAGGAGCTGATCGAGCGCACCGCGTTCGCCATGGCCCAGCAAGACGTGCGTTATTACCTCAACGGCCTGCTGCTGGACCTGCGCGAAGACAGCCTGCGCTGCGTGGCCACCGACGGCCATCGCCTGGCCCTGTGCGAGGCGCCCCTGCCCGCCGGTGCCCAGACCCGCAAGCAGATCATCCTGCCGCGCAAGGGCGTGCTGGAGCTGCAGCGCCTGCTCGAAGGCGGCGACCGCGAGGTCGAGCTGGAAGTGGGCCGCAACCACCTGCGCATGCGCCGCGAGGACGTGACCTTCACCTCCAAGCTCATCGACGGTCGCTTCCCGGACTACGACGCGGTGATCCCCATCGGCGCCGACAAGGAAGTGAAGCTCGACCGCGAAGGCCTGCGGGCCGCGCTGCAGCGCGCCGCCATCCTGTCGAACGAGAAGTACCGCGGCGTGAAGCTGGAGATCAGCCCGGGCCAGCTGCGCATCGTGGCGCACAACCCCGAGCAGGAAGAGGCCCAGGAAGAGATCGAGGCCGACACCAAGGTCGACGGCCTGAGCATCGGCTTCAACGTGACCTACCTGCTGGACGCCCTGAGCGCCCTGCGCGAGGACACGGTCATCATCAACCTGCGCGACGCCAACTCGTCGGCCCTGGTGCGCGAGGCCAGCCACGAACGCAGCCGCCACGTGGTGATGCCGCTGCGGCTGTGACCGGAACGGCGTCCGCGTTGCCCCACCGCCCGGCCTGTGCCGGGCGGTGCCGTTTTGAAGGCCGGCGAAACCCGCCGGCCCGGAGTTCCACGTGCGCCTGACCCGGCTCGACATCCAGAACCTGCGCTGCCTGGCCGACGTGGAATTCCGCCCGGTGCCCGGCCTGAACCTGGTGACGGGCGGCAATGGCGCGGGCAAGACCAGCCTGATGGAGGCCGTGCACCTGCTGGGCTACGGCCGCTCCTTCCGGGGCCGGGTGCGCGACGGCCTGATCCGCAGCGGCCAGCCGGCCTTGTCGGTCTACGCCGAGTGGCAGGACGGCCAGGGCCGGGCCCGCCGCGCCGGCCTGCGCCACACCGGCGGCGACTGGGAAGCCCGGCTCGACGGCGCCCCCGCGCCCAGCCTTACCGAACTCTGCGCCGAGCTGGCCGTGGTCAGCTTCGAGCCCGGCAGCCACGAACTGATCGCCGGGGGGTCGGAGCACCGCCGTCGGTTCCTGGATTGGGCGCTGTTCCACGTGGAACCGGAGTTCCTTCCGGTCTGGCGGCGCTACGCCCGGGCCCTGAAGCAGCGCAACGCCCTGCTCAAGCGGGGGCCGTCGCCCGGCGCCCTGGACCCCTGGGACCAGGAGCTGGCCAGCGCCGGCGAACAGCTCAGCAGCCTGCGGGCCGACTACCTGGCCCGGCTGGAGCCCGTCCTGGCCGGGACCGCGGGGGAGTTCCTGCCCGAGCTGGGCCGGGCCGGCCTGCAGTTCCTGCCGGGCTGGCGCCGGGCGGAGCACCCGCTGGCCGATGCCCTGTTGCTGGCCCGCGAACGCGACCTCGTCCAGGGCTACACCAGCGTCGGTCCGCACCGGGCCGACTGGCGGGTGGATTACCTCGGCCTGCCCGGGCGGGAAGCCCTCTCCCGGGGTCAGGAAAAGCTCACCGCCCTCGCCTGCGTGCTGGCCCAGGCCCGGTCCTTTGCCGCCGACCGCGGGGAGTGGCCGCTGGTCTGCTTGGACGACCTGGCCTCGGAGCTGGACCAGGCCCACCTGCGCCAGGCCTTGGGTTCGGTCCTGGCCTCGGGCGCCCAGGTGCTGCTGACGGCCACCGAAGCCCCGGCCATCCTCACCGGCGAACTGCTTCCGGCCGCGACGTTCCACGTGGAACGCGGACAGCTCCGCACAGGGTGAGGCCCCATGGCCGTTCCTGGCCCCGCGGCGGGCCGCTGCGGCGTCGGACCCGTTCCCCGCTACCCCACACCCCTGCCGCCCCCGGTGACCGCCCCGCCCACGTGAAGGGCCTTAGCGGTATACTCGGACACATTATTTATAGGCGTGCTGTGCCGCCCCGCCGGGGCGCCGGGGCGCCGCCGTGGACCCAGAGAACACGCCTCCGATGACCGATATCCCCGCCCCGCCGCAGACCCCCGCCAACACCACCTACGATTCCAGCAAGATCACCGTGCTGCGCGGCCTCGAGGCCGTCCGCAAGCGGCCGGGCATGTACATCGGCGACGTGCATGACGGCACCGGCCTGCACCACATGGTGTTCGAGGTGGTGGACAACGCCATCGACGAAGCCCTGGCCGGCCACTGCGACCAGGTCATCGTCACCCTGCATGCCGACGGCTCCTGCTCGGTGCAGGACAACGGCCGCGGCATCCCGGTGGACATCCACAAGGAAGAGGGCGTGTCGGCGGCCGAGGTGATCCTCACCGTGCTGCACGCGGGCGGCAAGTTCGACGACAACAGCTACAAGGTTTCCGGCGGCCTGCACGGCGTCGGCGTGTCGGTGGTGAACGCGCTCTCGTCCAGCCTTTGGCTCGACATCTGGCGCGACGGCCACCACCACCAGCAGGAATACGCCCTGGGCGAGCCGGTCTACCCGCTCAAGACCGTCGGCCCCTCCAACCGCCGCGGCACCCAGCTGCGTTTCCTGCCCAGCGCCGAGATCTTCACCGACGTCGAGTTCCACTACGACATCCTGGCCAAGCGCCTGCGCGAACTGAGCTTCCTCAATTCCGGCGTGCGCATCGAGCTGGTGGACGAGCGGGGCGAGGGCAAGCGCGACGTTTTCGAGTACGAGGGCGGCATCCGCAGCTTCGTGGAACACCTGGCGGCGCTAAAAACCCCGCTGCATCAATCGGTTATCTCCGCCACGGGTGAAAAGGACGGCATCGTCGTCGACATCGCCGTGCAGTGGACCGACGCCTACCAGGAAACGATGTTCTGCTTCACCAACAACATCCCGCAGAAGGACGGCGGCACCCACCTGATCGGTTTCCGCGCCGCGCTGACCCGCACGCTCAGCAACTACATCGAGCAGAACGGCATCGCCAAGCAGGCCAAGATCTCGCTGTCCGGCGACGACATGCGCGAAGGCATGATCGCCGTGCTGTCGGTGAAGGTGCCCGACCCGAGCTTCAGCTCGCAGACCAAGGAAAAGCTGGTCAGCTCCGAAGTGCGCCCGGCGGTGGAAGCCGTCATCGGCCAGAAGCTCGAGGAGTTCCTGCAGGAGCGCCCGAACGAGGCCCGCGCCATCGCCGGCAAGATCGTCGACGCCGCCCGCGCCCGCGAAGCCGCGCGCAAGGCCCGCGACCTCACCCGCCGCAAGGGTGCGCTCGACATCGCCGGCCTGCCCGGCAAGCTCGCCGACTGCCAGGAAAAAGACCCGGCGCTGAGCGAACTCTTCATCGTCGAGGGTGACTCGGCCGGCGGCTCGGCGAAGCAGGGCCGCAACCGCAAGACCCAGGCGATCCTGCCGCTCAAGGGCAAGATCCTCAACGTGGAACGCGCGCGCTTCGACCGCATGCTGTCGTCCGCGGAAGTCGGCACGCTGATCACCGCGCTTGGCACCGGCATCGGCAAGGACGAGTACAACCCGGACAAGCTGCGCTACCACCGCATCATCATCATGACCGACGCCGACGTCGACGGCTCGCACATCCGCACGCTGCTGCTCACGTTCTTCTACCGGCAGATGCCCGAGCTCATCGAGCGCGGCCACGTCTACATCGGCCTGCCGCCGCTGTACAAGATCAAGCAGGGCAAGAACGAGCTCTACCTCAAGGACGACGGCGCGCTCAACGCCTACCTGGTGAACAACGCGGTCGAAGGCGCTGAACTGCGCCCGTCCGACGCGGCCCCGCCGGTGTCGGGCGCGCAGCTCGAGAAGCTGCTGCTCGACTACGTCGCCGCGCGCGAAACCATCTCGCGCTTCGCGCACCGCATCGACCCGCCGGTGCTCGAGGCCATGCTGGAAATGCCGCCGGTGTCGGCCGAGCAGTTCGCCACGCCCGGCGCGCTCGACGGCTGGTGCGCCGAGCTCGAGCGCCGCCTCAACGCCACCGGCCTCGGCCGCGCGCGTTACGGCTTCTCGGTGCAGGCCGGCAACGACGAAGGCCAGCCGGCCGCGCTCGTCATCGCCAAGCAGCACCACGGCCTCGCCTCCACCCAGGTGCTTGCCGCGGCGCAGCTGCTGGGCGGCGAACTGCGCCAGGTCAACGAAGTGGCCACCGCCCTGCAGGACCTGCTGCAGGACGGCGCCAGCGTGGCGCGCGGCGGCAAGAGCCAGCCGGTCACGCGCTTCCTGCAGGCGCAGGAATGGCTGCTCGAGGAAGCCAAGAAGGGCCGCATGATCCAGCGCTTCAAGGGCCTGGGCGAAATGAACCCGGAACAGCTGTGGGAGACTACGGTGAACCCCGAGACGCGCCGCCTGCTGAAGGTGCGCATCGAGGACGCGGTCGCCGCCGACCAGATCTTCTCGACGCTGATGGGCGACGTGGTCGAACCGCGCCGCGTCTTCATCGAAGACAACGCGCTGCGTGTCGCCAACCTCGACGTCTGAGCCCGCGCCGGCGCCGCTGCCCGCGGTGCCGGCGCCGCCGCGCACCACCGCCTGGCTGCTCGGGCATTTCGCGCTCGACGTCGCGCTTTACCTCGTGCTGACCGTGCTGCTCACGGTCGTCGCGGTTGCGGTGCTGCTGGGCGCCGGCGAACGCATTTCCGCGCCGGACGGCACGCACAGCCCGCTGTTCATCGCCGCGGCGCTGCTGGCCACCGCCCTGGCGGGGCTGGCTTTGTGGCCCTGGCGCCGGCCCCGGGGCGGACCGGTGGGCAGCCCGCTTCCCTGGCGCGAATCCCTGGTGATGGCCACCTTCGCCGGCCTGTTCGCGCAGGCCCTGCCCTGGGTCGCGACCCAGCTCGGGCTGCCGCTCGACCCCAGCAACGCCGAGCCGCTGATGGCGCTGCTGGCGCAGAAGCCCTGGCTGGCCGTGCTGCTGATCGTCGGCCTGGCCCCGGTGGCCGAGGAGCTGTTCTTCCGCGGCGTGCTGTTGCGCCGCTTCGCGCTGGCCGGCCGGCCCAGTCTCGGACTGTGGTGCACCGCCGGCCTGTTCGCCCTCGCCCACGAGCTGGTGGCCGACGGTCCGCTGCTGCCAAGGCTCGCCACCATCGCGCTCTACCTCGCCCTGGGCCTGGTCTTCGGCGGCGTCTACCTGCGCACCGGGCGCCTTGCCGCGGCGGTCGCGGCGCATGCCGTGGCCAACGCCATGGCCCTGCTCCTGGTCACGTATTCGGTCGCCTAGGGGCGGGGTTACACTGTCGGCCTTCGCGGTTTCGGGTCGGAGCCGCGTATCCCCGGGAACCCTATGAGCAAGCGACACCTTTACCTGTTGGCCCTGGCGATCATCGCCGCCGCCGTTTCGGCGATGTACTACAAGTGGAAGGTGCTGGAGTTCCCGGTGCAGCCCGACGCCCAGGTCCAGGTGTGGACCGTGCAGGCGCACGTCGAATACCAACCGCGCAAAGGTGCGAACACCGTCACGTTGCAGCTGCCGGCCGACACGCCGGGCTGGACGGTACTGGAAGAACGCTTCGTTGCACGCAACTACTCGAAACTCGAGGAGAAAGGTGACAGCGGCCGCGAGGTGCAGTGGGCCATCCGCCGCGCCGTCGGCGAGCAGGACCTCTACTACCGCGCCACCATCGTGCGCGCCGAACAGCGCGAACCGGCCGCCCTCGCCATCGAACCCGAGATCGCCCCGCCGGCCGAGCTCGACGAGCCCTATGCGACCGCCGCGCAGACCCTGCTCGACCAGGTGCGCGAACGGTCGTCCAATACCGTCACGTTCTCGCGCGAACTGCTGCGCCGCCTGAACCAGTCCGACCGCAGCGAGGAAGTGCAGCTGCTGGCCGAGAAGTACGGCGAGGACGACGTCGCGCGCAGCGAGTTCATCGTGCAGCTGCTCGCCTCGCGCAACATCCCGGCGCGCGTGGTGTACGGCATCCGCCTGGCCGAGGGCGAGGCCAACGCCGACGCCAACCTCGAGGCGCGCATGCAGACCTGGCTGATCGTGCACGACGGCCTGGCCTGGACCATGCTCGATCCGCGCACGAACGCCGAAGGCACGCCGTCCGACCTGTTCCTGTGGAGCACCAGCGGCAAGCCGCTGCTCACCATCGACGGCAATCCGCCGACCGCGCTGATGTTCACGGTGAAGGGCAACCTCGCCGACGCCATGGCCACCGCCGAACGCCGCCTCGAGGTGCAGGACGCCAACCTGGTGCGCTACTCGCTGCTCAGCCTGCCGCTGCAGGCGCAGGAAACCTACCGCGTGCTGCTGATGGTGCCGATCGGCGCCTTCATCATGCTGCTGCTGCGCAACCTGGTCGGCGTGAAGACCTACGGCACCTTCATGCCGGTGCTGATCGCGCTGGCCTTCCGCGAGACGGCGCTGGTCGCCGGCGTGGTGCTGTTCGTGCTGGTGGTGGGCTTCGGCCTCCTGGTGCGCTTCTACCTCGAGCGCCTGCGCCTGCTGCTGGTGCCGCGCCTGACCGCCATCCTCATCCTGGTGGTGCTGCTGATGGCCGCGGTGAGCGTGCTGTCGAACCGCCTGGGCATCGAAGTAGGCCTGTCGGTGGCGCTGTTCCCGATGGTCATCATGGCCATGACGATCGAGCGCATGTCCGTGGCCTGGGACGAACGCGGCGCCGGCACCGCCCTGCGCGAAGGCGTGGGCACGCTCGTCGTGGCCGCGCTGGCCTACATCGTGATGAGCTGGCCGCCGCTGGAACACCTGGTGTTCGTCTACCCCGAAGTGCTGCTGGTGCTGTTCGCACTGGCGCTGCTGCTGGGCCGCTACTCCGGTTACCGCCTCAACGAGCTGCTGCGCTTCCGCGCGCTGGCGCGCGAGCCCGACCCGATCGTGCCGCCGCCGGAAAAACCCGCCCCCGAGGCGAAGGCCTGACCGATGGCCTTTTTCAACCCGTTCAAGGTCGCCAAGCGCCTGCGCCAGATCGGCCTGGTGGGCATCGGCCAGCGCAACGCGCACTACGTGCTGATGCACAACCCGCGCAAGTTCTACCCGCGCGTGGACGACAAGCTGCTCACCAAGAAGCTGGCCATCAAGGCCGGCCTGCCGGTGCCCGACCTCTACGCCGTGGTGCGCGAGGAACACGAGATCGCCGAGCTGCACAAGAAGCTCGAGGGCCGCGACAGCTTCGTGGTGAAGCCGGCGCACGGCTCCGGCGGCGACGGCATCCTGGTCATCACGGGCCGGCGCGGCGACAAGTACCGGCGCGCCAGCGGCTCGCTGATGTCGCGCGATGAATTCGAGCACCACCTGTCGAACGGGTTGTCCGGGTTGTTTTCCCTTGGCGGCCAGCCCGACCACCTGATCGTCGAATACTGCGTGCAGTTCGACCCGATCTTCGACAACGTCAGCTACAAGGGCGTGCCCGACATCCGCATCATCGTTTTCCTGGGCTACCCGGTGATGGCCATGATCCGCCTGCCCACGCGCATGTCCGACGGCAAGGCCAACCTGCACCAGGGCGCCATCGGCGTGGGCATCGACATCCCCACTGGCAAGACCAAGCGCGGCGTCTGGGGCACCGAGATCATCCGCGAGCATCCGGACACCGAGCACAGCATCGTCGGCCTCGCCATCCCGCACTGGCGCGAACTGCTCGAGATGGCCTCGCGCTGCTACGAACTTTCGGGACTGGGTTACGTGGGCGTCGACTTCGTGCTCGACCGCGACCGCGGCCCGCTGATCCTCGAGCTCAACGCGCGCCCGGGCCTGGCCATCCAGATGGCGAACGGCAACGGCCTCGAGCATCGCCTCCACAAGGTCGAGGCGCTGCGCAACCGCGGCGAGCTGTCGAAGGACCCGGCCGAACGTGTCGCTTTTGCGACAGCGAACTTTCCCACTACTGGCTGAACGGCCTGTTCACCTTAACGCGGTTTTAAGGCGAAGCACGCCCCGCCTCGGGCATCCTTCGGGCCAAAGGGGATTGCTACACGGAAGCCGGCGGTCCAACCGGACAAGACACGGCTTGAGTGCTTGCTCTATTCCCCGTTACCCTATCCGGCCAACAGCCGCGGACGTTCGCGGCGGCTAAGGAGTTTTCCATGAAGGTTCTGCACTCCATGAAGCTGGCGGCGGTCGTGTTCCTGGCGGCCTCGCTCTCGGTCGGCACGGCGGACGCCGCGCGCCGCGAAAAAGCGGAAGAGCCCAAGATCGACTACCCCGACGCGACCCGCGAGTCGCCGAAGGCGGAGAACAGCCCGCGCCTGGGCAAGCAGATCCAGAAGATGTTCGACCTCTACAACGAGGGCGAGGACATGGAAGGCGCCATCAAGATCGCCGAGGAAGTGCTCGCCAGCGATCGCGCCAAGCCCTACGACCGCGGCGTCGCGCTGATGATCGCCGGCAACGCCGCGCTGGGCGTCGACGACTACGGCCGCGCCATTTCCTATCTCGAGCGCGCGCTCGAGGAAAACGCGCTGCCGAACAACAACCACTACGCCACCATGCACACGCTGGCGTCGGTCTATGCCCAGGAGGACAAGATCCCCGAGGCCGTGGCCATGATCGACCGCATGATCGCCGAGACCAAGAGCAAGGATCCGGACGTCTACGGCCTCAAGGGCGGCATCCACTACAACGCCGGCCAGTACGACCTCGCCATCGACGCCATCAAGCGCGCCATCGAGCTCAAGACCGACGGCGCCCCGGAGAGCAACTGGCTGCAGATGCTGATGGCCGCCTACAACGAAACCGGCCGCGACGCCGAGGCCGTGGCCCTGGCCGAGCAGCTGCAGAAGCAGAGCCCGGACGACAAGCGCACCCTGCTCAACCTGGCGTCCCTGTACGCCCAGACCGACATGACCGACAAGGCCGCCGCGCTGCTCGACGACGCGCGCAGCCGCGGCATGCTCACCGAGCAGAAGGACTACGAGATCCTCTACGCCATCTACCTCAACATGGACGGCAAGGAGGCGGACGCCGCCAAGGTGATCCAGGAAGGCCTCGACAAGGGCATCCTGAAGGCCGACGCCAAGACCTATACCTTCCTCGCCCAGTCGCTGTACTTCAGCGACCAGGTGGACGCGGCCATCGCCGCCTACCAGAAGGCCGCCCCGCTGGCGTCCGATGGCGAGACCGCGCTGGCCCTGTCGCAGATCCTCACCAACGAGGACCGCAACCAGGAGGCCAAGGCGGCGGCCCAGCAGGCCCTGTCCAAGGGCCTGAAGAAGCCCGGCGAGGCCTGGATGGTCATCGCCCGCTCCGAGTACTACATGGACAATTTCGAGGCGGCCAAGGTGGCCTACCGAGAAGCCGCCAAGGACCCGGCGACCCGCGACCAGGCCCAGAAAGCCCTGGCCCAGATTTCCCGTTGAACGGTTGGTAAACCGGTTCCCCGTGGTATAAGCTAACAAGTTCCCGCCGCTCCCCGGCGGGCCACGGCACCTGACGCCGACCGAACTAGAGCTCGAGCCGCCACCCGCATGACGGACAAGAACTACAAGTACGACAACCCGCCCCAGGGCATCAGCTGGGCACGCATTGGCGGCAACGCGTTCGCGATCGCGCTGCATGCGATCGCCTTCATGTTGATGTTGGCCCCGGTGAACGCACCGGACGTCAACAAGGCCGAGGACGAAGTGACCACGGTCTCGTTCATCGAGCCGCCGCCGCCGCCCCCGCCGCCGCCGCCGCCGCCGCCGGAACCGCCCAAGGTGGTCCAGAAGATCATCGAGCAGCCGAAGCCGACGCCGATCCCGCCGCCGCCGGAAGAGCCGCCGGTCGTGTTCGACGACCCGAGCCCGATCGACATCGAAGCCCCGCCGCCGGCCCCGCCCGCGCCGCCGGCTCCGCCGGCTGACTTCGCCCCGTCCGAAGACATCTCGGGCCGTGCGCTGTACCAGCCGCGTTACCCCGCCAAGGAAGCCCGCGATGGCGTCGGCGGCACGGTTGTCCTGCGCGTCACCATCGACGCCGCCGGCAACGTGCTCGACGTGGCCATCGAGCGCTCCAGCCGCAACCGCAACCTCGACCGTTCGGCCATGGATGCCGCGCGTCGCTGGAAGTTCAACCCGGGCATGCGCAACGGCCAGAAGGTCGGCGGCGCCGTCCTGGTGCCCGTGAAGTTCACGCCTCCGCGCTAAATCCAGCAGTACCCCCGTAACGATCAATCACCTATAGAAAGGCACCTCTTATGCTGCAGGACATCCTCCTCACTGCCGCCGCCGCCGCTGGTGGCGCCGCCAACAACGCCGAAGCCCTGAACCAGATGGGTTTCTCCCACCTCTGGAAGGAAATGGTGGCCGCCCCGGGCGAGTTCATGGTTTCCTGGGTCGTCTTCCTGATGCTGGTCGTGATGTCGTTCGGTTCGTGGTGGTACACGATCGTCAACGCCATCAAGAACACCGTCATCTCCAAGCGCGCCGACACCGTGGTCCGCACCTTCTGGGAAACCCCGAACGCGCAGGACGCCATCCGCTTCATGGAAGAGCAGCCGGCCAACGAGCCGTTCTCCAAGATCGCCCTCGACTGCGCCCAGGCCGCTGCCCACCACCAGCGCCATGAAGGCAGCCGCCTGGTCGACGCCCTGAACCGCTCGGAGTTCATCGACCGCGCCCTGCGCCAGGCCGTCACCCGCGAGAGCGCCAAGCTCGAGAACGGCATGACCTGGCTAGCCACCGTCGGTGCGACCGCTCCGTTCGTCGGCCTGCTCGGCACCGTGTGGGGCATCTACGGCGCCCTGATCCGCATCGGCGCCACCGGCCAGGCTTCCATCGACGCCGTCGCCGGCCCGGTGGGCGAGGCCCTGATCATGACCGCCTTCGGTCTGTTCGTCGCGATCCCGGCGGTGCTGGCCTACAACGCCTTCAACCGCTCGAACCGCAACACCTACGCCAAGTTCGACACCTTCGCGCACGACCTGCACGACTTCTTCGCCACCGGTTCGCGCGTCGGCGACACCGCGGCCAAGCGCTAAGTCGAACCCGACCAACCAGGAGTCACGGCCATGGCCTTTTCATCCAACTCCTCCGGTGGCGGCCCGATGGCCGACATCAACG
>NZ_AVCH01000216.1 GCF_000747075.1 Arenimonas malthae CC-JY-1 | reverse complement strand
GGCCGCTCCGGCGGCGGTTCGGCGCCCCCGTCGCGCAACGACGACCCGTTCCCGGACGACGACATCCCGTTCTGAGGCCCGCGCGCCCTGAACCCCTGAACCACGGCGGCGCCCGCCCGGGCGCCCGGGAGCAATGATGCAAACCTGGCTTGTCACCGGCGGCGCCGGCTTCATCGGCGGCAATTTCGTGCTCGACGCGGTGGCTTCGGGCGTCCGGGTGGTGAACCTCGACGCACTGACCTACGCGGGCAACCGCGACACGCTGTCGGCGCTCGAGGGCAACCCCAACCACGTCTTCGTGCACGGCGACATCGGCGACCACGCCCTGGTGGCCCGCCTGCTGGCCGAACACCGCCCGCAGGCCATCGTGAACTTCGCGGCCGAAAGCCACGTGGACCGCAGCATCGACGGCCCCGCGGCCTTCGTGCAGACCAACGTGGTGGGCACCTTCCAGCTGCTCGAGGCCGCGCGCGCCCATTTCAAGGGCCTGGACGCGGCCGGGCAGGCGGCGTTCCGCTTCCTGCACGTGTCCACCGACGAGGTGTACGGCTCGCTGGGCGACGAGGGCAAGTTCACCGAGGAAACGCCCTACGCGCCGAATTCGCCGTACTCGGCCTCGAAGGCCGCGTCCGACCACCTGGTGCGGGCCTACCACCACACCTACGGCCTGCCGGTGCTGACCACGAACTGCTCGAACAACTACGGGCCGTTCCAGTTCCCCGAAAAGCTCATCCCGCTGGTCATCCTCAAGGCGCTCGCGGGCGAACCGCTGCCGGTGTACGGCGACGGCCGCAACGTGCGCGACTGGCTGTACGTGAAGGACCATTGCGCCGCCATCCGGCGCGTGCTCGAAGCCGGCCGGGTGGGCGAGACCTACAACGTCGGCGGCGACGCCGAGCGCCAGAACATCGAAGTGGTGAAGACCCTTTGCGCCCTGCTCGACGCCCGCCGCCCGCGCGCCGACGGCCTGCCGCGCGAGTCGCAGATCACCTTCGTGAAGGACCGCCCCGGCCACGACCGCCGCTATGCCATCGACGCCAGCAAGCTGCAAAACGAGCTGGGCTGGCGGCCGACGGTCAGTTTCGAGCAGGGCATGGCCGCCACGGTGGACTGGTACCTGGCCCACGAGGCCTGGGTGAAGCGGGTGCTCGACGGCAGCTACCGGCTCGAACGCATTGGCCAGGAGGCCTGAGATGGCACGCAAGGGCATCATCCTCGCCGGCGGTTCCGGCACCCGGCTGTACCCGATCACGCAGTCGATCAGCAAACAGCTGCTGCCGGTGTACGACAAGCCGATGATCTACTACCCGCTCAGCGTGCTGATGCTGGCGGGCATCCGCGAAGTGCTGATCATCAACACCCCGCACGAGCAGGCACTGTTCCAGCGCCTGCTGGGCGACGGCCGCCAGTGGGGCATGCAGATTGAATACGCCGTGCAGCCCAGCCCGGACGGCCTGGCGCAGGCCTTCCTGATCGGCAAGGACTTCCTGGCGGGGCACCCGAGCTGCCTGGTGCTGGGCGACAACATCTTCCACGGCACCGGCCTGACCGAGCGCCTGCAGCGCGCGAACCAGCGCGAGCACGGCGCCACCGTGTTCGGCTACTGGGTGTCCGACCCGGAGCGCTACGGCGTGGCCGAGTTCGACGCCGCCGGCAAGGTGGTGGGGCTGGAAGAGAAGCCGGCCAAGCCGAAGTCGAACTACGCGGTCACGGGCCTGTATTTCTACGACGGCCGGGCGCCGGAGTTCGCGGCTTCGCTCATGCCCTCGGCGCGCGGCGAGCTGGAGATCACCGACCTCAACCGCTGCTACCTGCAGGAAGACGCGCTGCACCTGGAGCAGCTGGGCCGCGGCTATGCCTGGCTCGACACCGGCACGCACCAGTCGCTGCTGGAGGCCTCGAACTTCATCGAGACCATCGAGGCGCGCCAGGGCCTGCGGGTGTGCTGCCCGGAAGAGATCGCCTGGCAGAACCGCTGGATCAGCGACGCGCAGCTGCGCGCCCTGGCCGAGCCGCTTGCCAAGAACGGCTACGGCCAGTACCTGCTGTCGCTGATGTCGCGGGGCATCGTGCCGTGAAGGTGGTGGAAACCGGCCTGCCGGGCTGCCTGGTGTTCGAGCCACGGGTTTTCGGCGACGAGCGCGGATACTTCTACGAATCGTTCAACCACGACAAGCTCGCCGCCATCGGCCTGCAGCCGCGGTTCGTGCAGGGCAATGTCTCGCGCTCCTCGCGCGGCGTGCTGCGCGGCTTGCACTATCAGTGGCCCAAGCCCCAGGGCAAGTTCGTGTCGGTGCTCGAGGGCGAGGTCTGGGACGTGGCGGTGGACATCCGCCGCGGCTCGCCCACCTTCGGCCGCTGGACCGCGGTGGTCATCAGCGCCGAAAACAAGCGCCAGTTCTGGATCCCGGAAGGTTTCGCGCACGGCTTCGTGGTGCTGAGCGAACACGCCACCTTCAACTACCTGTGCACGGCCACCTACGACCCGCAGGCCGACGCCGCGCTGCGTTGGGACGACGCCGACCTGGCCATCGACTGGCCCGTGGGCGCGCCCTCGCTGTCGGCCAAGGACGCCAACGCGCCCTTCCTGGCCGACATCCCGGCCGAGCGGCTGCCCGTCTACGCCGCATGAAAATCCTGCTGCTCGGCGCGAACGGCCAGGTGGGCCACGAGCTGCGCAGCGCGCTGGCGCCGCTGGGCGAGGTGGTGGCCACCACGCGCAGCGGCCAACTGCCCGACGGCACGGCCTGCGAAACGGCGGACCTTTCCGAGCCCGGCACGCTGCCGGCGCTGGTGTCGCGCCTCGCGCCCGGCCTGGTGGTGAACGCCGGGGCCTATACCGCCGTGGACCGCGCCGAGGACGAGCCGGCGCTGGCCTTCCGGGTGAACGCCGAGGCCCCCGCGGCCCTGGCGAGGGCCTGCGCGGACGCCGGCATCGGCCTGGTGCACTTCTCCACCGACTACGTCTTCGACGGCAGTCAAACCCGCCCCTGGCGCGAGGACGACCCGACCGGCCCGCTGGGCGTGTACGGCGCCAGCAAGCTCGCCGGCGAACAGGCCGTGCGCGCCAGCGGCGCGGCGCACAAGATCTTCCGCCTGTGCTGGGTGTACGGCCCGCGCGGCCACAACTTCCTGCTCACCATGCTGCGGCTGGCGCGCGAACGCGGCCACCTGCGGGTGGTGGACGACCAGCGCGGCACGCCCACCAGTGCCGCCCGCATCGCCGGTGGCGTGGCCGCGGCCCTGCGGGCGGCGCCCGGCCTCAGCGGCACCTGGCACCTGGCGGCCGAGGGCGAGTGCAGCTGGCACGGTTTCGCCGCCGAAATCTTCCGCCAGGCGGTGGCGCGTGGCCTGCTGCCCGCGGCGCCGGTGCTCGAGCCCATCACCAGCGGCGAATTCCCCACCCGCGCCCGGCGCCCGGCCTATTCGCGGCTCGACACCACCGCGTTCCGGCGCGACTTCGGCCTTCACATCGGTGACTGGCAGGACGGCCTGGCCGAAGCCCTGGACGCGCTTGCGCGCTAGCCGCGCGGCCCATATCGTCGGGGGCTTCCAAACCAGGAAGTCCAGGGGAAACGGATGAAACTTGCTCTTGCCACGCTCGGCCTTGCCGCCAGCGTCGTCGCCTCGGCCGCGGAACCGCCGCCGGTCGAACACTTCATGCGCCACGCCACCTACAGCAGCGCCCGCATTTCGCCCAACGGCGAATACCTGGCCATCGGCGTGGACCGCGGCGGCCAGGACGTGCTCACCGTGCTGCGCCTGTCCGACCTGAGCCTGATGAAGGTGAACATCCTTCCGGACGAGAAGTCGGTGGCGGGCTACCGCTGGGTCGGTGACGACCGCCTGATCTTCACGGCCACCCGCAAGGTGGGCAGCTTCGAAGCCCCGGCCGGCACCGGCGAGTGGTACGCGGTGAACGCCGACGGCAGCCAGCCGCGCCCGATCATCTTCTACGGCAACCGCGGCGCCAGCCAGCGCGGCAAGAACGTGGGCAACGAGTTCTTCAGCCTGCTCGACCCGCTCGAGGACGACCCGCGCAACGTGCTGATGATCGCCAACTACGCGCGTTCGGCCGACGGCGCCGGCACCGAGCTGGTGCAGGTGGACACCGTCAGCGGCACCCGCAAGGTGCTGGCGCGCGCGCCCAAGGAAAACTGCAGCCTGCAGATCGACGAGAAGAAGCAGGCGCGTTTCGCCATCTGCGGCCGCGCCCGCGACGAGCAGGGCAAGTACGACCCCAACAGCGACCTCTACCGCCTCGGCGAGGACGGCAAGTGGAGCCTGGTGGCGGCCGGCAGCAGCGGCAAGCAGCTGGGCGTAAGCTGGACGGCCAAGGACGGCACCATCTACGCCTACGAGAGCGACCGCAAGGCACCGCCGGCCTTCGGCACCATCGACCGCGCCACCGGCGAGTTCCGCAAGCTGTTCCAGGACGCGGTTTCCGAGGTCGAGGGTGTCGTCATTTCGCCCAGCGATGACAAGGCGCTGGCCGTCATCACGGCCGCCGGCGTGCCCAAGGTCCACCTGGTGGACGAAGCGCATCCCGATGCCGAGCTCTACGCCTCGCTGGCCGCGGCCTTCCCCGGCCAGATGGTGAACTTCTCCAGCGCCACCCGCGACGGCAGGAAGGTGATCGTCACGGTGTTCAGCGACAAGAACCCCGGCGAGCTCTACCTGTTCGACCGCGACAGCGGCAAGGCCCGCTTCCTGATGAAGAGCCGCGAGTGGGTGGACCCGGCGCAGTCGGCCACCATGCGCGCGTTCTCGTTCAAGAACCGCGAGGGCATGACGCTCTACGGCTACCTCACCATCCCGAAGGGCTCGGACGGCAAGAACCTGCCGCTCATCGTGAACCCGCACGGCGGCCCGATGGGCCCGCGCGACAGCTGGGGCTACAACCCGGAGACGCAGCTCTTCGCCAGCCGCGGCTACGCCACGCTGCAGGTGAACTTCCGCGGCTCGGGCGGCTTCGGCAAGGCCTTCGAGGACATGGCCTACGGCCAGTGGCGCACCGGCATCATGAACGACGTCATCGACGCCACCCGCTGGGCGATCAGCGAAGGCATCGCCGACGGCGAGCGCATCTGCATCTACGGCGGCAGCTTCGGCGGCTACGCGGCCCTGATGGCGCCGGCGCGCGAGCAGGGGCTGTACAAGTGCGCGGTGGGCTACGTGGGCATGTACGACGCCCAGCTGCAGTACAAGCTCAGCGACACCGGCGAAAGCGCCGACGGCCGCCGCTACCTCGACCGCGCCTTCGGCGCCACCCGCGGGGAGCAGGACGCCATGTCGCCGATCACCTACGCCGACCAGATCAAGCTGCCGGTGATGCTGGCCGCCGGCGCCCGCGACCGCCGCTGCCCGCCGGAACACACCGAGGCCATGTTCGAGGCCCTCGAGCGCGCCGGCAACCGCCCGGAGGACATGATCATCCAGTCCGGCGAAATGCACGGCTTCTACGGCGTCGAGAACCGCGTGAACCTGTACTCGAAGATGCTGGCCTTCTTCGAGAAGCACATCGGCCCCGGCCAGCGGGTCGCCGCGAACTGACCGGTTCGCCAGGCCGCACCAACAAAAACGGCGCCCCGCGGGGCGCCGTTTTTCTTACCGGGATCGCAAGCCTTATTCCTTCATCAGGCGCTTGAGCACCGGCGTGAGCACGAACATCAGCAGGCCCGCGGCCAGGCCGATCCACATCATGTCGGTGAACACGTCGCCGTAGACGGCCAGCGCCTTGGCGGTGCTGATGCTGCCGTCGGCTTCCGGCTCGATGGCGGCCCAGGTGCCCATGCGGCCGGCGATGATTTCGCCGAAGGCCGAGAACAGGAACCAGGCGCCCATCATCAGGCCCACGGCGCGCTTGATCGACAGCGTGGTCACGGCCGACAGGCCGATGGGCGAGAGCACCATCTCGCCGGCCACCAGCACCGCGTAGGCCAGGATCATCCACCACACGCTCACCAGGCCGTTTTCGCCCGCCGTGCCGGTGGAGAAGGCCAGCACGCCGAAGGCCAGGCCGCAGAACACCAGGCCCCAGCCGAACTTGGCCGGGTAGCTGGGGTTGAGGCCGCGCTTGTCGAGCTTGGGCCACAGCCAGGCGAAGGGCAGCGAGAACAGGATGACGAAGATCGCGCCGAAGGCGGTGGTCTGCGCCGCGTTCCAGGTAATGCCGAAAGTGGTCAGGTCCATGGTGCGCTCGGCCATGGCCACCCAGGGGCCGTAGCTCTGCTCGTACAAGCCCCAGAACAGCGCGCTGATCACGATCAGCGCCATCAGCACCACCATGCGGCCCTTCTCGACGCGGCTCAGGTCGGTCAGCAGCAGGCGGATGAACCACACGCCCAGGCCCAGGCCCAACACCAGCGCCACCACTTCGGTAAGCGTGACTTCGTGGCCGCCGGCCAGCGCCGTGAGCGGGGCGAAGTTGATGCGGGTCTGCAGCACCTGCCAGACCACCACGGTCAGCACCAGGCTGCCGAGGTAGATGAGCCACTCGCGCGACAGGCCGGCGAACAGCGGCGCCTTCAGCGCCTCCGGGTCGGCCGGCTCGGCCTGGCCCAGCAGGTGCTTGCGGCCGACGATGAACTGCACCAGGCCCAGGGCCATCATCACGCCCGCCAGCCCGAAGCCATAGCCCCAGCCGTACTGGATGCCCACGTAGCCCACCACCAGCGACGACAGCGTCGCGCCGACGTTGATGCCCATGTAGAAGATGGTGAAGGCCGAATCGCGGCGCGGGTCGGTGTCGGCGTACAGGCGGCCGACGATGGTGGAGATGTTGGGCTTGAGGAAACCCACGCCCACGCCGATCAGCGCCAGCGCGAAATACATCACCTGCACCGCGAACCCGTCCACCACGCCCTGGCCCTGGATGCCGCTGGCCGCCTCGCCGGTGTAGGCCATGCCCAGCTGGCCGAACACCAGCAGCAGGCCGCCGAACACCACCGCCTTGCGCATGCCCAGGTAGCGGTCGGCCAGCAGGCCGCCCAGCAGGGGCAGGGCGTAGGCCAGGCCGGCGTAGGTACCCAGCAGCAGGTAGCCATTGGCGTCGGAGAACTTGTGGTGCTGGGTCAGGTACAGGAACAGCAGCGCCTTCATGCCGTAGAAGGCGAAACGCTCCCACATTTCGGTCAGGAAGCAGACGTACAGGCCCTTGGGGTGGCCAAGGAGTTCGCCGGTGCTGGCGACGGGTGCGGCTGGATTCACGGGAACGCTCCGTTCAGGGACGGCCGAGTATAGCCAGCCTTCACGTCCCGGGGCTTTTAACCCCCGGGGCGTCGGGCCTACCATGGGCGGGTATCCCCGAGGTTTCCGTCCATGATCCTGCGACCCCTGCTGACCGCCCTGCTGGTGCCCGTGCTGCTGGCCCCGGCCGCCCACGCCGCCAAGCCCTTCGACGCCCGCGAACTGGTCACGCTCGAGCGCGTGAACTCGCCCACCCTGTCGCCCGACGGCCGCCGCCTGGTGGTGGCCGTGCGCCAGGTCGATTTCGCCGCCGACAAGGCCAGCACCGGCCTGTGGATCGAAGACCTGTTCGCGCGCGACGCCGCCCCGCCGGTGCGCTTTACCCCGGAAGGCATGAACGTGAACAGCCCGGCCTTCTCGGCCGACGGCCGCGAGGTGTACTTCCTGTCGGCCAAGTCGGGCTCGATGCAGCTGTGGAAGCAGGCCGTCGGCGCCGCCGAGCCGGTGCAGCTCACCGATTTCCCGGTCGACGTGGGCAGCTACCAGCTCTCGCCCAAGGGCGACGCGGTGGCGCTGAGCTTCGAAGTCTTCACCGACTGCGGCACCTTGGCCTGCACCAAGGAGCGCCTGGACGCCCAGGCCGCCAGCAAGGCCACCGGCCGCCTGCACGACAAGCTGTTCGTGCGCCACTGGGACACCTGGGCCGACGGTCGCCGCAACCAGCTGTTCGTGGCGCGCTTCGGCGACGACGGCAAGGCCGCCGGCGAACCCGTGCGCGTGAGCGCCGGCATCGACGGCGACGTGCCCTCCAAGCCCTTCGGCGACGCCCACGATTACGCCTGGGCGCCGGACGGCCAGTCGCTGGTGTTCAGCGTGCGCATCGCCGGCCGCACCGAGGCCTGGTCCACCAACTTCGACCTCTACCGCGCCTGGGTGAATGCCCGCCGCGCGCCGCAGAACCTGACCGCCGCCAATCCGGCCATGGACGCCGGCCCGGTGTTCAGCGCCGACGGCAAGACGCTCTACTACCGCGCCATGAAGCGCCCGGGCTTCGAAGCCGACCGCTTGGCCCTGATGGCCATGGACCTGCGCAGCGGCAAGGCGCGCGAGATCGCCCCGGGCTGGGACCGCTCGGCCGACGGCATCGTGCTCTCCGCCGACGGCAAGGCCATCTACACCACGGCCTACGACGTGGGCACGCACCCGCTGTTCAAGGTGGACATCGCCAGCGGCAACGTGGCCAAGGTGGTGGCCGGCGGCACCGTCGGCGGCTTCGACCTGCGCGGAGACACCCTGGCCTACACGCACGAGAACCTCACCTCGCCGGCCCAGGCCTTCGTCGCCCGCGCCGACGGCAGCGCCGCCCGCCAGGTGACGCGCAACAACGAAGAGCGCCTGGCCGGCCTGGCCTTCGGCGACTACGAGCAGTTCAGCTTCAAGGGCTGGAACGACGAAACCGTGTACGGCTACGTCGTGAAGCCGGCCAACTACGAGGAAGGCAAGCAGTACCCGGTGGCCTTCCTGATCCATGGCGGCCCGCAGGGCAGCTTCGGCAACAACTTCCACTACCGCTGGAACCCGCAGACCTACGCCGGCGCCGGCTTCGCGGTGGTGATGATCGACTTCCACGGCTCCACCGGCTACGGCCAGGCCTTCACCGATTCCATCTCGCAGGACTGGGGCGGCAAGCCGCTGGAAGACCTGCAGAAGGGCTGGGCCGCGGCGCAGGAGAAGTACTCCTTCCTCGACGGCGACCGCGCCTGCGCGCTGGGCGGCAGCTACGGCGGCTACATGGTGGCCTGGATCGCCGGCAACTGGCCGGACGGCTTCAAGTGCCTGGTCAACCACGCCGGCGTGTTCGACACCCACATGATGGGCTTCAACACCGAAGAGTTGTGGTTCTCCGAGTGGGAGAACGGCGGCACGCCGGTGCAGGTGCCGCAGAACTACGAGCGCTTCAACCCGCGCAACCACGTGGCCAAGTGGAAGGCGCCGATGCTGGTCATCCACGGCCAGCTCGACTACCGCGTGCTGGTGGAGCAGGGCCTGGCGGCGTTCAGCGCCGCGCAGCGCCAGGGCATCGAAAGCCAGCTGCTGGTCTACCCGGACGAAAACCACTGGATCCTCAAGCCCAACAACAGCGTGCTCTGGCACGAGACCGTCAACGCCTGGCTCAAGCGCTGGACGGCAGGGCAGGAGTGACCGTGGCCGCCGACGTGCTCGACCTCGAAAGGCTGCGGCACAGCTGCGCGCAGTGTTCGCTGCACGTGCTGTGCCTGCCCGCGGGCATCGGCAGCAGCGACCTGCAGCAGCTCGACGACATCGTGCGCTCGCGCCGGCCGCTGGCGCGCGGCGACACGCTGTTCCGCGCCGGCCAGCCGCTGGGCTCGCTGTACGTGGCGCGCGAGGGTGCGTTCAAGACCGTGGCCATCGATGCCGAGGGCGAACAGCAGGTGGTGGGTTTCCACCTGCCGGGCGAGCTGATGGGCCTGGACGCCATGGGCCAGGGCCGCCACGCCTGCGAAGCCGAGGCGCTGACCCAGGCCACGGTGTGCGAGATCCCGCTGTCGCAGCTCGAATCCATCTGCCGGCAGATCCCGGGCCTGCAGCACCAGCTGCTGCGCATCATCGGCCAGGGCATCAACCGCGACCAGAGCCACCTGGAAATGCTGGGCCGCAAGCAGGCGCACGAGCGCGTGGCGCTGTTCCTGCACGGCCTGTCCGAGCGCTACAAGCTGCTGGGCCTGCCGGGCGAGATGTTCACGCTGCCGATGAGCCGCGAGGACATCGCCAGCTACCTGGGCCTGGTGATCGAAACCGTGAGCCGCACCCTGACCAAGCTGCAGGACGACGGCATCATCGCCGTGCGCGGCCGGCAGCTGAAGATCATCGACCGCGAGCGGCTGGATGCACTGGTGCATGCGCCGGCCCAGGCGCCGGCGCCGAAGGGCAGGGCGCAGCGCTAGGCCGTGGCAGCGATGCGCGGCATTCTCATCGCGTCGCTGCTGCTTTCCTTCGACGCGCGTGCCGTCGTCATCCGCGACGACGTGCCGGACCGCGAATACCGGATGGACGCGTCGGCCTTCCCGGCGCTCGCCGACCTGCCCGGCGAAGGCCACGGCGTGCTCATCCACCCACGCTGGGTGGTGACGGCCGCCCATGCGGTGAGCTGGCAGCACGCGCTGGACGAGGTGGTGGTGGGCGGCACGCCCCGCGCCGTGCGAAAGGTGGTGATCCACCCGGGTTTCAAGACGCCGCCGCAGGCCATGGTGGACGTCGCGCTCAAGACGGGCGACTGGGAAGCCTTCTTCGAATTCATGGCCACGTCCGACGACCTCGCGCTGGTGCAGCTGGCCGAGCCGGTGACGGACGTTCCGCCGGTGCGCGTCTTCCGCGGCGATGCCCTGGGCAAGGAAGTGCGCCTCATCGGCCGCGGCGCCACCGGTAACGGCGTCACGGGCCACACCTTGCACGGCCCGAGACGCACCGACCTGCGACAGGGCTACAACCACGTCACCGTGTCGGAGGGCCGCTGGATCGCCTACCGCTTCGACGCGCCGCCGAACGCCCACCGCCTGGAAGCCAGCACCGGCAGCGGCGACAGCGGCGGCCCGATGCTCGTCAAAGTGGACGGCGAGTGGCAGCTGGCCGGCATCGCCGCGTGGAAGCGCGGCCAGGTGGTGGGCACCGAAGTCAGGCCGGGGACGTACGGCGAAGTCAGTTACGGCGTGAGGTTGGGGAATTACGCCGGGTGGATCGAAGACGCCATTTCGACGGGTGGCGCGAACTAGCGGGTTGCCCCATCAGGGGCGGAGAAAAATTCTCGGACTCCGCCGATGGCTGGGGTGACTCCCGGGCTGCGTTGCCTTCGGTAAGGTGCAGGCTGGGCCCAGCGATGGGTCGCCAGCCGAAGCGTGCCTCCCCGCACAACAACCTGCCGTCACCACCGAGGAGTAAGGCCCATGAAGAAGTTGATCCTTGCCGTCCTGCTTGCCGCCCCGATGGGGGTTTCGGCCGCCGATGGCGAAGTGTGCATCGCAAAGGCCATCCAGCCTCCGTCGGATCATTTGCAGGCACTGTCCAACGACACCCTGTTCGAGTGCCTGGCGGCCGGCAATGACACCACCATTCCCGAGATCTACAAGAAGGGCTGGAAGGTGGTGTCGGTGCTTCCGCAGATGGTCCTGGACGCGGCCACGGGATTGCAGCGCACCCACTGGACCCTCGTTATCGAAAGAATCTGACGTTGGTGCTGGGAATTTCCGGGGCACGGAGTAAGACTTCGCTTGGCAATTTTGGTTTCGTTACTGGAAGGTTCCGACCAAGGCGCTAGGTCAGCTTTCGAAGCAGGGCCGACATCCGAGGCGAGAAGGCATGGTCTCTTGCGAACTGCAGTGAGAGTTGGGGCCCTGGCCTCACCTTGGGCTGGTTTCAGGGGGTTCGTCGGAGTGGTTGATCGCCGCGCTCAGCCGATTCTTCATAACCACCATGACATGCTAGCTCCGGCGCCGAGCACCGGTGATGCTTTTGGCCAGATGTTGGTGTCCGCCTAAACGTCTCATCGGAAATCATCCGAATGATTGATTTCATGATTCGCCTGTCAGGCGTTACCCTTGAACTAAGCCGACTGCTCACAATTCGGTTTGTACCTGGCCATGCTGCGAACGGAACCCACATCGGCAAGCAAGTCGCCTCACTGATTCCGCTCTGGAATGACGGGTGCAGGGATGAGTGCGAGATGGAACTGCTCCGGCTCTCATACCTTGCCAAGCACCTGAAGGAGATTGAGCAAGCGGATAACGAATTGCTCCTTCATTTCAGACGAGAATTTCGACGCGCAGGAAGTGCTGCGTCTTACTTTGGGGCACGCTTCGAAGCCTATATAGCTGCGAGTCTGATTCGTTCTGGTGTCTCGTTCCGAAAGTCAGAAGCGCCGGACTTCCTTATTCTGGACAGCAAGCTAGGAATCGAATGCACGAGCGCTCGCTTGGCTAGTGCGAACGGCAAACTTGACCTCGATTACAAGATCCAATCTGCCATCAATAAGAAAGCGCAGTCCGCCAGCAATAGATCTGAAGTAGCGCTCGCAATCGACATCACAAATCTTGCCTATCACGGCGGACTCAGCAAGCTTGCGGATACACGGGCTGCTACAGCCGAAGCACTTTCTGACACACGCTTCGGGAGCGCTGTGCTATTCACATATCTGTTCAATTACGAGCTGAGTAGGTACGAGACCAACTATGCTCGCATTGATTCAGCCAGCATAACGCCAGAACTAAATGCACTTCTTAATACCCTATACCCTGTGACTGGTCACGAAGTCAGAAGATTCAGTATTCCGAATGAGGGCTGAGGGATTTGCTTCCAGTAGCTGCCTGCGTGGCCCGTTTGGAGGTACTGTCTGCTCCGCCTTGATGCTCGCTTCTTGCCGATGGCGGTAGCCCCCCCCTAGACCGACCGACACCCCATCGCCTCAAGCACCGCATGGATCGCCGGCTGCCCGGCTAACCACGGGCCTGCCATGGTGACGATGCCCGCCAGCGCCACCAGCGACGCGGCGCCCACGCGCCAGGCGCGTTTCGCGAGCAGGCCGCCGAGGCGCGCGCCGCTCCAGGTCACCGGCACCATCGTGGCCATCGTGCCCAGGCCGAAGGCGGCCATGATGAGCGCGCCGTGCAGCGCGCTCGCTTCCAGCCAGGCGGCGGCCAGCACCGTGGTGGACAGGCCGCAGGGCAGCCAGCCCCAGAGCATGCCGGTGGCCCAGGGGCGCAGCGGGCCCGCCGCGGGCAGCTTCGCCTGCAGCGGGCGCAGCAACTTCCACAGGCCGGCGCCGCCGCGGGAAAGAAAACCCAGGCGGTGCGGCCACAGCAGGCGCACGGCCACCACCAGCAGCACCGCGCCCATGGCCACGCGCAGCGCGGTGGCCAGGCCGTCGGAGCGCGCGAGCAGCAGCAGGCCGCCCCCGAAGCCACCCACCAGCGCGCCGGCCAGCGTGTAACCCAGCACGCGGCCGCCGTTGAGCGCGAAGGCATTGCCCAGGCCCTGCTTCGCCGACGTGGCGGCCAGGCCCGTGGCGATGCCGCCGCACATGGCCACGCAGTGCACGCCGCCGAGCAGGCCGGTGAGCAGGGCGGCGCCGAGGGTGAGCAGGTCGACCGGCATCAGTCGCCGTCGGGGCGCGCGGGCGGCGCGGGCGGGCGCGGCGGGGCGGGGCGGTCTTCGTCGCGCAGCATGTCGAGCGCGGGCGTGTCGAGGTCGTCGAACTGGCCGCCGCGCACGGCCCACAGGAAGGCCCAGATGGCGGCGCCGAGCAGCAGCAGGGAAATGGGGATCAGGGCCAGCAGGATGTTCATTCATTGCCTCGTGGCGCGCGCCCCAGGCGCAGCGCGTTGGCGGTGACCACCAGCGACGACGCCGCCATGCCCAGCGCGGCCAGCCCCGGCGTCACCCAGCCCAGCGCCGCGAACGGCAGGGCCAGCAGATTGTAGGCCAGGGCCCAGCCCAGGTTCTGGTGGATGATGCGGCGGCAGCGGCGCGCCAGCGCCACCGATTCGGGCAGGCGCATCAGCGCGCTGCCGGCCAGCACCAGCCCTGCCGAACGATGCGCCAGCGGCGCGCCGGCGGCCATGGCCACGGACACATCGGCGCCGGCCAGCACCGGCGCGTCGTTGATGCCGTCGCCCACGGCCAGCACGCGGTGGCCGGCGGCCTGCAGCGCGCGCACGGCGGCGAGTTTGTCTTCGGGCGACTGCCGCGCATGGAAATCGGTGATGCCCACTTCCGCGGCCACGGAAGCCACCGTGGCCTGGCCGTCGCCGCTGAGCAGGCGCGGCGCCAGGCCGAGCTCACGCAGCGCGGCCACGGCTTCGCGCGCATCCGGGCGCAGCGGGTCGGCCACTTCGAAGCGGGCGAAGGCGCGGGCGCCGTCGCCCAGCCACAGCGCGCCGTCGTCCTGGCCGGCGCAGGCGAACTCGGC
>NZ_AVCH01000215.1 GCF_000747075.1 Arenimonas malthae CC-JY-1 | reverse complement strand
CAGGCCGCGGCCGCGGGCCGCCGGGTCCACCGCGATCGAATACAGCCGGGCCCAGGCGCTGCCGCGGCGCAGCAGCAGCAGGTGGTAGCCCAGCAGCCCGCCCCCGCCCACCACCACCCGCAGCCGGGCCCGGGGGTTGGCCAGGTGGTGGCGGAACTGGCGCGCCGAGAGCCGGTCGCCCGGGAATCGCGCCTCCAGGGCCAGCAGGGCGGGCAGGTCGGCGGCGCGGGCGGCGCGCAGGCGGGGTTCGGCGGTCATGGCGGCAGTCTATCCAAGCGCGGGGCGAAGGCTCATGCTTCCGCCGTCGCCCCCGCCCTGCCGCCATGAGCCGCCTCGTCATCGTCGTTGAGAAGCCCTCGGACTGGGGCTCCTATTACCCTTCGGACAACGTCGTGGCGGCGGCCGACTACCTGCGCGGCGACGTCGGCGCCGAGGGCGAGCGCACGCAGGTGATCAACCTGTGCCGCAGCTACAAGTACATGGGCACCGGCTACTACGTGTCGCTGCTGGCCGAGGCGCGCGGGCACAAGGTGATCCCCAGCGTGCGCACCATCAACGACCTGCGCCGGCGTTCGCTGTACGGCGTGGACATCGAGGACCTGAACGCGCAGCTGGGCAAGTTCCTGCCGGAAGGTTCGCGCGACGCCAGCGATTTCGGCCTGCTGGTGTATTTCGGCCGCACGCACTACGCGCCGCTGGAGGACCTGGCCCAGCAGGTGTTCGAAACCTTCCCCTGCCCGGTGCTGCGCATCGAGTTCGAGCGCCAGCGGGTGTGGCAGATCGCGGCCATCAAGCCGGCCAGCCTGCACACGCTCACCGACGACCAGGAGGACGCCTTCGCCGAGGCCCTGGACGCCTTCAGCAAGAAGCTCTGGCGCAAGCCGCGCGCGCGCCGCAAGTACCGCTACGACCTGGCCATGCTGCAGGACCCGGACGAGCAGATGCCGCCTTCGAACCGGAAGGCGCTCAAGCAGTTCATCGAGGCGGGCAAGGCGCTGGACATCGAGGTGGACCCGGTGGGCAAGCGCGATTTCGCGCGGCTGGCCGAGTACGACGCGCTGTTCATCCGCGAGACCACGGCCATCAACAACCACACCTACCGCTTCGCCCACCGCGCCGAGCGCGAGGACATGGTGGTGATCGACGACCCGGTGTCGATCCTGCGCTGCACCAACAAGATCTACCTGCACGACCGCCTGCGCAGCCGCAAGCTGGCGACCCCGCGCACCGAGATCGTGTTCCGCGACGATGCCCGCAAGCTCGAGGCCCTGCCCGACCTGCTGGGACTGCCGATCGTGCTGAAGATCCCGGACGGCAGCTTCTCGCGCGGCATCCACAAGGTGGAGACGCCGGAGCAGCTCAAGGCCGCGGCCGAGCAGCTGTTCCAGCACACCGCGCTGCTGCTGGCGCAGGAATACCTGTACACCGAATTCGACTGGCGCATCGGCGTGCTCGACGGCGAGCCGCTGTATGCCTGCCAGTACTTCATGTCGCGCGGGCACTGGCAGATCTACGACCACGCGCCCAAGGGCGGCGCCGGCAAGGGCGCGGTGCGCTCGGGCGGCTTCAAGACCCTGCCCGTGCGCGAGGCGCCCTCGGAAGTGGTGCGGCTGGCCCTGCGCGCCAGCAACGCCATCGGCAACGGCCTGTATGGCGTGGACCTGAAGGTGGCCGGCGACCGCACGGTGGTGATCGAGGTGAACGACAATCCCAGCATCGACGCCGGCGTCGAGGACGCCTACCTGGGCGAAGACCTGTACCTGCGCATCATGTCCGAGTTCCTCAGGCGGCTCGAGCGAAAGCGCCTGGGCGTGCGCGACTAGCGGGCCGGGCCGCGCGCGCGGCAAAACGCTGGCGGCGGCGTGGCGTGGCGCGGACGAGGTGCGCACGCCACGCCGACGCCAGGAACCGGCGATGCAGCGTGAGCAGGGCCAAGGCCGGCAGCGCCGGCAGCCAGAACGACGCCGCCGGCCCCAGCGGCGCCTGCCCGAAGGCCAGGACCGGCAGGACCACGACCAGCAGGGCCAGGCCCAGCGCCTGCCACAGGGCGCGCGCAAGCGCGGGGTCGACGGTGGACGGGGCTTCGTTGCGGGGACGGGGCATGGGCGTGTCCTGCGGTGGGCGTGGACACAGCTTCCGCGGGCCCCGTCTCACGGACCGAGACGCCGGCTTGACGCCACCTTCAGCCGGTCCGGCGCAGGCTGGGGCCTTGCCACCCGGGAGCCGCCCATGCGCCGCCTCTTCCTGCTCCTGCCCTTGCTGATGCTGCTGGCCGCCTGCGCCAGCACCGGAGGAAGCACCATGCCGCCGCTGACCAGCACCGCCACCGTGGACCTGGAGCGCTACATGGGCCGCTGGTGGGTGATCGCCAACGTGCCCTACTTCGCCGAACGCGGGAAAGTGGCCACGGCCGACATCTACGCCCTGCGCGAGGATGGCCGCATCGCCAACACCTATGCCTACCGCAAGGCCTTCGACAAACCCGAGAAGACGATGGCCGGCGTGGCCACCGTGGTGCCGGACACGAACAACGCGCAGTGGCGCATCGCCTTCTTCGGCGGCCTGGTGAAGGCCGACCTGCTGGTGATGGAAGTGGCGCCGGATTATTCCTGGGCGCTGATCGGCCACCCGGGGCGCAAGCTGGCCTGGATCTTCGCGCGCGAGCAGGCCATGGACGAGGCCCTCTACCAGCAGCTGCGAGCCAAGTTCGCCGCCTGGGGCTACGATCCGGAAACCTTGCAGCGGGTGCCGCAGTTCCCGGCGCAGGTGGGCCAGCCGGGCTTCCAGTAAGGACTACAGCCCGGCGGCGTCCAGGGCCTTTTCGGCGGCTTGGCGGCCTTTTTCGACCAGTTCCCCGGCGCGCCAGAATTCGTAGAAGGTGGCGGCCTCGCGGGAGAGCTGGATCAGCAGGTCGGGCGGATCCTGCGCCAGCTGCACGCGCGCCATGTGCGCCTGCATCGTGTCGAGCGAACGCGACATCAGGTCCATCACGCCGCGGCTCTTCACCTTCCCGGCGCGCCCCGGCGACACCGAGGACGCGATCGATCCCCAGATCGACGCCATGCGCTCGCCCAGGCTCTCCGGGCCGTCGCTCGCGTCCCCGACCTCGTCTTCCGCGGCATGGCCGGCCACCACTTCCTCGGCCCGCGGCTCCAGGTGCGGGTTGGTCCAGGGCACCGGCCCGTTCACGTCCACCGCGATCACCCGGTCCACCCGCATCTGCCGCGTGGCGGCGATGGGCACCGGCGCCAGCAGGCCGCCGTCCACCAGTTCGCGGCCCTCGAAGATCGCCGGCGTGAAGATCATCGGGATGGCGATGGAAGCGCGGATGGCGTCGAACAGCTTGCCGCGCGTCAGCCACACCTCGCGCTGGCTGGCCAGGTCGGTGGCCACGGCGGTGTAGGGAATCGGCAGGTCTTCGATCAAATGGTCGCCCACCAGCTCGCGCAGCGCCGCGATCACCCGCTCGCCGCGGATCAGGCCCGGGTAGCCGTAGACGAAGTCCAGCAGCCGCAGCACGTCGCCGCGCTCCAGCGCGCAGGCCCATTCGGTGTATTCCTTCAGCCGGCCCGCGGCGTAGATGCCGCCCACCAGCGACCCCATCGAGGCCCCGGCGATGCCGGCGATCTGGTAACCGCGCGCCTCGATCGCCTGGATCACGCCCACGTGCGCGATGCCGCGCGCGCCGCCGGCGCCCAGCACCAGCGCCACCCGGCGGCCGTGCGGGCGGCCGCGGCCGGCGCCCTCAGCGTTCATACGCCGACAGCGCCAGCTGCAGCATGGTGCGCGCCTGGGCGCGCAGCGCGGCCGGCTCCACCACCTCGGCGTCGGCGCCGTAGCGCAGCACGTCCATCAGCAGCTCCTTGGCATTGCTGTAGGGCAGGCGCAGTTCGTAGCGGCCGTCGGGCAGGAAGCGGCCTTCCTGCTTCGAGTGCCAGTGCTCGTCGGCCACCCAGCGCGCGGCCTTCGCCGAGAAAACAATGGTGGCCGTGCCCTTGGGCGCGCCCGAGAAGATGCCGTAGCTCGAGGCCAGGTGCTGGTTGAGCTCTTCGTCGGGCAGGTCGCGGGCGGCGGCGTCCAGGATGCGCGCATGCTGCACGCGGTCCACCGAGAAGCTGCGCAGCGCCTCGCGCTCGTGGTCCCAGGCGTCGAGGTACCAGTTGTCCTTGTAGTGCGTGAGCCGCTGCGGCGACACCTTGCGGTGGGTGCGCTCGTTGGTGGAGCGCGCCAGGTAGTCGAATTCCAGCTGGCGACGGTCGAGCACCGCGCTGGCCACCAGCCGGAAGGCCAGTTCGTCGCGCCGGCGCACGCCGGACGCGATCACGCGCACGCGCTCCACCGGCCAGCGCTTGCCGCCGGCCTGCTGCGCCAGCAGGGTTTCGATGCGGCCCTTGAGCGGCGCCAGCGCGCTGGAAAGCACGCCCTGGCCGGTGCGGTCGAGCAGCTGGTGCGCGGCCAGCAGCGCGTGCAGTTCGTCGGAATTGAGCCACAGGCCGGGCAGCTCGAAGCGCTCGGCCTCCTTTTCGTCGTAGCGGATGCTGCCCTCGCCTTCGCTTTCGATCGGCGCGCCGAGCGCGTCGCGCAGGAAGGCGATGTCGCGGTAGAGCGTGGCGCGCGAACACGCCAGCTCTTCCATCAGGCGCCGGATCGGCACCGGGTAGCGGGCGGTCTTGAGGCTCCTGTGGAGGGCGAGGATGCGCTCGTAGCGGTCCATGGCTGGGGGCGTTCCGGCTGTCGCGTTCGAGATGCCTAGGATGGCAGTTCCTGCCCCTGCCCCGCCACTGGCACAATGCCCGCCATGCGCGAGCCCGACCTCGACCTGCAACAACCCGTGGGCGACCAGGTCCGGCAGACGACCTGCTACATGTGCGCCTGCCGCTGCGGCATCAACGTGCACCTGCGCGGCGACCGCGTGCGCTACATCGAAGGCAACCCGGCGCACCCGGTGAACCGCGGCGTGCTCTGCGCCAAGGGCTCGGCCGGCATCCTGCAGCACTATTCCCCCGCGCGGCTGGACAAACCGCTGCTGCGGGTGGGCGAACGCGGCGAGAACAAATTCCGCGAGATCGAATGGGACGAAGCCCTGGCCCTGGCCGCCGGCTGGCTGAGCGAGGCCCGCGAACGCGACCCCGACCGCCTGGCCTTCTTCACCGGCCGCGACCAGAGCCAGGCCCTCACCGGCTGGTGGGCGCAGCAGTACGGCACCATCAACTACGCCGCGCACGGCGGCTTCTGCTCGGTGAACATGGCCGCCGGCGGGCTGTACACGCTGGGCGGCAGCTTCTGGGAATTCGGCGAGCCCGACTGGGAGCACACGAAGTACCTGGTGCTCTGGGGCGTCGCCGAAGACCACGACTCCAACCCCATCAAGCTGGGCCTGGGCCAGCTCAAGGGCCGCGGCGCCAAGGTGGTGGCCGTGAACCCGGTGCGCAGCGGCTATGGCGCCATCGCCGACGAGTGGATCGGCATCCGCCCCGGCACCGACGGGCTGTTCGCCTTCGCGCTCATCCATGAATTGCTCAAGGCCGACCGGATCGACCTCGATTACCTGGTGAACTTCACCAACGCGCACTGGCTGGTGGTCGACAACCCGGGAGGGGCCGATGACGGCCTGTTCGCGCGCGACGCCGAGGGCCGGCCCCTCTGCTGGAACCGGGATCTGGCTTCCGTAGGAGCGGCGCCCGCGGAAGGAACGGGGCTGAATCCGGCTGTGGTGGGCGAGTACACGCTGCCCGACGGCCGCCGCGTTCGCCCGGCCTTCCATCTGGTCGCCCGGCGTTACCTGGACCCGCAGTACGCACCCGAGGCCGTGGCGGAGCGCTGCGGCGTGCCGGCCGCCACGATCCGGCGCATCGCCGCGGAAATCGCCGCAGCGGCCTTCGACGACCCCGTGGTCATCGAACAGCCCTGGACCGACATGCACGGCCGCCGCCACGAGCGCATGGTCGGCCGCCCGGTGGCCTTCCACGCCATGCGCGGCATCAGCGCGCACAGCAACGGCTTCCACACCTGCCGCGCGCTGCACCTGCTGCAGCTGCTGCTGGGCGCGGTGGATACGCCGGGCAGCTTCCGCTACCAGCCACCGTTCCCGCGCCCCATTCCACCCGCGAACCGGCCCGGCAAGTCACGCCAGGCCGACGGCGCGCTCGACGCCGCGCCGCTGGGCTTCGTGCACGGCCCCGAAGACCTGCTGGTGGACGCCGATGGCCAGCCGCGCCGGCTCGACCACGCCTATTCCTGGCGCTACCCGCTGGCCGTGCACGGCATGCTGCACACCGTCATCCGCAACGCCTGGGCCGCCGACCCCAAGCCGGTGGACGTGCTGATGCTGTTCATGGCCAACATGAGCTGGAACTCGGCCATGAACACCGCCGAGACCATGCACTGGCTCACCGACAAGGGCGACGACGGCCAGTACCGCATCCCGCGCATCATTTACTCCGACGCGTATTCGAGCGAGATGGTGGCCTACGCCGACCTGGTGCTGCCCGACACCACCTACCTCGAGCGCTTCGACGCCATTTCCCTGCTCGACCGCCCGATCTCCGACGCCGAACGCGCCGCCGACGCCCTCCGCCACCCGGTGCTCGACCCGGCCACCCAGCGCGAAGGCCGCGACGTGCGCGGCTTCCAGAGCGTGCTGCTCGACCTGGGCGCGCGCATCGGCCTGCCGGCGCTGGTGGACGACGACGGCACGCCGCGCTACCGCGACTACGCCGACTACATCGTCCGCCACGAACGCGCGCCCGGCGTGGGCCTGCTGGCCGGCTGGCGCGGCGACGGCAGCCAGCACGGCAAGGGCGCGCCCAACCCGGCGCAGCTGGAGCGCTACCGCGAGAACGGCGGCTTCTGGAGCGCCGACGTTCCGGCCGCCGGCCGCTACTTCAAGATGGCCAACCGCGATTACCTTGCGTGGTCGCAGTCCATGGGCTTCATCGCCAGGGCCGAGCCGGTGGTGCTGCAGCTGTATTCGGAGACACTGCAGAAATTCCGCCTGGCCGCGCAGGGACATGGCCCGGTGCTGCCGCCCGAAGCCGAGCGCGACCGCGTGGCCACGTATTTCGACCCGCTGCCGATGTGGTACGAGCCCTTCGAGGGCGCGCGGCTCGAGCCCGGCCGTTTCCCGCTCAGCGCCGTCACCCAGCGCCCGCCCTTCATGTACCACGCCTGGGGTTCGCAGAACGCCTGGCTGCGGCAGATCGCCGCGCGCAACTACCTGTACCTGCACCCGGAAACCGCGGCGCGCCATGGCCTGGCCGACGACGACTGGGTGCACGTGGATTCGCACCACGGCCGCATCACCGTGCCCTGCCGCCTGGCCGGCAACGTGCAGCCCGACACGGTCTGGACCTGGAACGCCATCGGCAAGCGCCGCGGCGCCTGGAAGCTGGCCGCCGACGCGCCCGAGGCCACCCGGGGTTTCCTGCTCAACCACCTGATTTCCGACCAGCTGCCCGGCGGCGATTACGCCAACGCCGACCCGGTGACCGGCCAGGCCGCGTGGTTCGACCTGCGGGTGTCGCTGCGCAAGGCCGGCGCCGGCGAAGAAAGCCACCCGCAGTTCGCGCCGCTGGGCGACAACCCCGACACCACGCCGCTGCGCTACGGCGCCGGCTTCCGGAGGGCCGGGCCATGACCATGGAAGCCCTGCTGACCCTGGCCGTGCTGGTGGGCGCGGTGGCGCTGTTCGTGACCGAGAAGCTGCCGGTGGACGTGGTGGCCATGCTGGTGCTGGCCAGCCTGCTGGTGCTGGGCCTGGTGACGCCGGCCGAGGCGCTGTCGGGGTTCTCCAGCGAAGCCACCATCACGGTGGCGGCCATGTTCGTGCTCAGCGCCGGCCTGGCCCACACCGGCGCGCTCTCGTCCATCGGCCGCCTGTTCGGGCGGGTGAAGCGGCCGTGGCTGTTCCTGCTGCTGATCATGTTCGTGGTGGGCCCGATCTCGGCCTTCGTCAACAACACGGCGGCGGTGGCGGTGTTCCTGCCGCTGGTGCTGGCGGCCACCGCGGCGAACCGCAGCTCGCCCTCGCAGGTGCTGATCCCGCTGTCCTACGCCGCGCAGATGGGCGGCGTGTGCACGCTGATCGGCACGTCGACCAACCTGCTGGTGAACTCGCTGGCCAAGGACCTGGGCCACCCGGGTTTCGGCCTGTTCGATTTCGCGCCGCTGGGCCTGGTCACCATGCTGGTCGGCTTCGCCTACCTGCTGCTGTTCCGGCGCTGGCTGCTGCCGCACCACCCGCCTGCGCCGCTGACCGAGGCCTACGAACTGGGCAAGTACATCACCGAGCTGCGCGTGATGCCGGGCTCGCCGCTGATCGGCAAGTCGGTGGCGCAGGCGCAGCTTGCCGAAAAGCGTTCGGTCTACGTGCTCGAGCTGATGCGCGGCGAGCAGAAGCACTGGTCGCCGCGCGCCGAGGAACTGCGCGAGGGCGACGTGTTGCTGGTGCGCGGCAACTGGGAACAGCTCAAGGCGCTCAAGGACGAGGCCCGGCTGGAGCTCGAGCCTGAGTTCAAGCTGCAGGACAGCCAGTTCACGGGCGAAGACGGCGAGCAGGCCCAGGTGCTGGTGGAAGCCATGGTGGCGCCCGGCGCGCGCCTGGTCGGCCGCAGCCTGGCCGAGCTGGACTTCCAGTGGGCCTACAACGCCACCGTGCTGGCGCTGCACCGGCGCGGCGAGGTGCTGCGCGAGAAGATCAAGGACGTCAGCCTCAACGTGGGCGACGTGCTGCTGCTCATGTGCACCCGCGCCGAACTCGACGTGCTGCGCACCAACAACAACCTGGTGGTGCTCAACGAGCGGGGCGAGGCGGACAAGCCGCGCAGCAAGGCGCTGCTGGCGATCGCCATCATGGCCGCGGCGATCGCCGTGGCGGCGCTGGGCTGGCTGCCCATCGTCGCCTCGTCCATCCTCGGCGGCATCGCCCTGGTGGCCACGCGCTGCATGGGCAACGACCAGGCCTACCAGGCCGTGGACTGGCGGGTCATCGTGCTGCTGGCCGGCGTGCTGCCGCTGGGCATCGCCATGCAGAAGTCGGGGCTGGCGCAGGGCATCGCCGATTTCTCGGTGGACTGGGTCGGCAGCTTCGGCCCGCTGGCCGTGCTGGCCGCGGTGTACCTGGTGACGGCGCTGCTGACCGAGCTGATGAGCAACAACGCCGCCGCGGTGCTCATCACGCCCATCGCCTATTCCACGGCCGTGTCGCTGGGCGTCAGCCCCACGCCTTTCCTGGTGGCGGTGCTGTTCGCCGCGTCCACCAGCTTCGCCACGCCGGTGGGCTACCAGACCAACACCATGGTCTACAACGCCGGCAACTACCGGTTCACCGACTTCATGAAGATGGGCATCCCGCTCAACCTGCTGTTCTGGGCCCTGGCCGTATGGCTGATCCCGAAGTACTTCCCCTTCTGACATGACCGACCTTCCCAAGCCGACGGCCCGGAAACTGGGGCTGGTGATCGACCTCGACACCTGCGTGGGCTGCCATGCCTGCGCGGTGTCGTGCAAGGAATGGAACGCGGGCGGCATCTCCGGCCCGCTCACCGACGAGCGGCCCTACGCCAAGGACCCCAGCGGCGTGTGGTTCAACCGCGTGCATTCCTACGAGGTGGCGGCCAGCGCCGACCAGCCGGCGAGCACCCTGCACTTCCCGCGCAGCTGCCTGCACTGCGAAACGCCGGCCTGCGTCACCGTCTGCCCCACCGGCGCCAGCTACAAGCGCGCCGAAGACGGCATCGTGCTGGTGGACGAGGACAAGTGCATCGGCTGCAAGCTCTGCAGCTGGGCCTGCCCCTACGGCGCGCGCGAGTACAGCGCGGTCGAGGGCGTGATGAAGAAATGCACGCTGTGCGTGGACCGCATCTACAACGAAACCATTCCCGAGGCCTCGCGCCAGCCGGCCTGCGTGCAGGCCTGCCCGACCAAGGCGCGCCACTTCGGCGACCTGGGCGACCCGGAGTCCGCCGTGTCGCAGCTGGTGGCCGAACGCGGCGGCGTGCCGCTGATGCCCGAGCTCGGCTACGCGCCGGTGAATCGCTACCTGCCGCCGCGCCCGCGCCGCGCCGGCCCGCCGGACGGGGCCACGGTCCCCGCGCCGGCGGAAACGCTGGACGCTTCGCAACTCAACCCGCTGCTGCGCTGGCTCGACCGCGCCCTGAGCCGCTGACATGCATCCGGCTTTTTCCGTCCTGTTCTTCACCACGCTTTCCGGCGCGGGTTACGGCCTGCTGGCCTGGACCATGCTGCTGCTGGGCTTCGACCGCGGCGGCGCGCTGCTGGGCGTGGCGCCGGTGCTGTTCCTGGGGCTGATCGGCACCGCCACCGCGCTGTTCACCGCGGGCCTGCTGAGCTCGCTGGGGCACCTGGGCCAGCCGCAGCGGGCCTGGCGCGCACTGTCGCAGTGGCGCAGCTCCTGGCTGTCGCGCGAAGGCGTGCTGGCGGTGCTCGTGTACCTGCCGGTGGGCCTGCTGGCCTGGTGGCTCTCGGCGCCGCTGCGCGGTGAAAGCACCGGCGCGGGCCTGGACGACGGCGCGCGCTGGGTGATCCTGGCGGCGGCGATGCTGGCGCTGGCCACGGTGGCCTGCACGGCCATGATCTACGCCTCGCTCAAGCCGGTGCCCGCGTGGCGGCACCCGCTGGTGCTGCCGGTGTACCTGGTGTTCGCGCTGCTGACCGGGCTGCTGCTGATGCTGCTGGGCCAGCGGCTGTCGGGTGGGCTGGCGATCGCGCCGCTGCTGGCGGTGGCGGGTGGGCTGGCGCTGGGGCTGGCGGTGATGAAGCTCGTGTACTGGCGCGGCATCGACCGCGCGCCGCTGCCAGTGTCGCGCGCGTCGGCGCTGGGGCTGCCGGCCGGGCGCGTGGCCACGGTGTTCGAGCGGCCGCACACCGAAGCGAACTACCTCACCACCGAAATGGGCTTCGTGCTGGCGCGAAAGCATTCGCGCAAGCTGCGGATCATCGCGTTGCTGCTGTTCGCCGCCGTGCCGGTGCTGGCCTGCCTGCTGGCCTGGGCCGTGCCGGCCGCGGCGACGCCGGCCCTGGTGCTGGCGGTGCTTTCGTCGCTGCTGGGCGCGCTGGTGGAGCGCTGGCTGTTCTTCGCTGAGGCGAAGCACCTGGTGATGCTGTACTACTGAGCTGCCCGGACGCTTTTGTAGTAGCGGCTTCAGCCGCGAGGCTTTCCGCGAAAGGCGTCGCGGCTGAAGCCGCTCCTACAGAAGGGCGTCGCGGCTCAGGGCAGGAGGGCGTCGGCGCCGCGGGCGACGAGCATGTCGGCGACCTGTTCGCCGAGCTTTTCGGGCTCCGCCACCGGGCCGCTGGCGTAGCCGCGCACCGTCTGGCCGGTCTTGGCGTCGCCCACCAGGCCTTCGAGCGAAAGCCGGTCGCCTTTCAGCGTGGCATAGGCGGCGATGGGCACGCGGCAGCTGCCGCCGAGCAGGCGCGTCATGGCGCGCTCGGCGCGGGTGCACAGGCGCGTGGATTCGTGGTCGAGCGGCGCGAACAGTGCCAGCGTGGCGGCATCGCCCTGGCGGCATTCCACCGCCACCGCGCCCTGGGCCGCGGCCGGGATGAAACGCGGCGCCTGCAGGCGTTCGCGGATGCGCGCGCCCAGGCCCAGGCGCTCGAGCCCGGCGCAGGCCAGCACGATGGCGTCGTAGTCGCCGGCGTCGAGCTTGGCCAGGCGCGTGTTCACGTTGCCGCGCAGGTCGAGCAGCTTCAGGTCGGGGCGGTGCGCGCGCAGCAGCGCCTGCCGGCGCAGCGACGAGGTGCCCACGCGCGCGCCGAAGGGCAGCTCTTCCAGCGATGCGAACTGGTTGGACACGAAGGCGTCGAACGGATCGGCGCGCTCGAGCACCGCGGCCAGTTCGAACGGGCCCTCGAGCTCCATCGGCACGTCCTTGAGCGAATGCACGGCGGCGTCGGCGCGGCCTTCGAGCATGGCCACCTCGAGCTCCTTCAGGAACAGGCCCTTGCCGCCGATCTCGGCCAGCGGCTGGTCCAGCACCTGGTCGCCGCGCGTGGTCATGGGCACCAGTTCGACCTCGAGCCCGGGGTGCGCCTCGCGCAGGCGGGCGGCGACGTGTTCGGTCTGCCACAGGGCGAGGGCGCTCTCGCGCGTGGCCAGCCGGATCTTTTCCATGGTGTTCCCCTAGAGGTGTTTCAGGCGCTCGCGCAGCGCCGGCAGGCAACGCCGGCTGACTTCGAGCGCGGCGCCGTCGTGGCGCAGGAGGGCGTGCACCTGGCCGTCGGCGGCGCGCCGGAGTTCGGCGAATTCGTCGCTGGCGACCAGGCAGTTGCGGTGGATGCGGACGAAGCGGTCGCCGAACTCGAGCTCGAGCGACTTGAGCGATTCCTCGATCAGGTCCTCGCCGCGGGCGTGGTGCACGACGACGTATTTTTCCTCGGCCTGCAGGTAGCGGATCTCGTCGACCGGGATCAGGCGCAGGCTGCCGCGCAGGCGCGCGCTGAGGTGGGTGCGGCGGCGTTCGCTGCCCGGCAGCACGGGCAGCTGCTGGGCGGCGCGGTGGCGGCGCGCGCGTTCGAGCGCCTCCACCAGCCGCTCGCGGCGCACGGGCTTGACCAGGTAATCGACCGCGGCGGCCTCGAAGGCGGCCAGCGCGTGCTGGTCGAAGGCGGTGCAGAACACAACCGCCGGCGGCGATCGCAGGCTGGCCAGGTGGTGCGCGGCCTCCAGGCCGTCCATCACCGGCATGGCGATGTCGAGCAGCACCACGTCCACGCCCAGCGCCTCGGCCTGTTCGACCGCCTCCCGGCCGTTGGCGGCCTCCCCGGCGACGACGTGCCCGCCGATCTCGGCCACCAGCGCGGCGAGGCGCTGGCGGGCAAGCGGTTCGTCGTCGACGATCAGGAGCTTCATGCGTGAAGTATGCCCCAGCCGCGCCCCGGGCTCAGCCGGCCAGGAACCGCTGCTGCATCCAGTCGCCCAGGTCGCGGATCTCCTCGGCGCAGACGCTGTGCGGCATGGCGTAGACGCGCCAGTCCACCCGGGCGCCCAGGCGCTGCAGCAGGTCGCGGCTGTGCACGCCGTAGGCCTCCTGCACCACCGGGTCGAGCTGGCCGTGGGCCATGAAGATGGGCGTCGCCAGGCCGCCCGGCGTGGCCTCGGCGGCGGTGGAGGAGCCCAGCGGCAGGTAGGTGGACAGGCCGATGATGCCGGCCACCGGCGCCTCGCGGCGCACGCCCGCGGCCAGCGCGATGGCGCCGCCCTGCGAGAACCCGGCCAGCAGCACGCGCTCCGGCGGGATGCCGCGCTCGGCCTCGCGGGCGATGAGGGCGTCGACCTGGGCGATGGATTCGCGCACGCCGGTTTCGTCGGCGCGCTGGTCGAGTTCGAGGTTGCGCAGGTCGTACCAGGCGCGCATGGGCACGCCGTTGTTGAGCGTGACGCGGCGCACCGGCGCGTGCGGGAACACGAAGCGCAGTTCGGGCCAGCCGGGGCGCAGCAGTTCGGGGACGATGGGCGCGAAATCGTGGCCATCGGCGCCGAGGCCGTGCAGCCAGAGGACGCTCCAGCGCGGCTCGGGGCCGGTCTGGCGCTCGACGGTTTCCAGCAGGCTCATGCGCGGGCGGGCTCCGTGGTTCGGGGCCCCATTATGCCCGCCGCGCGCCGGTCACTTGACCAGGATGAGCTTGTCGTTGCGCGTGTGCCGCAGCCGGTACACCTGGCCGCCGTGGCGGATCAGCACCTCGCGCGTGCCGCGCATCAGTTCGCGGCTGTCGAGTTCGAGGCCCGGCGGCACCGGCGTGCGGTGGACGCTGGCGGGAAGGGGCGGAAGGTTCGACGGGGGAAAGGCCATGGCCGGCTCCTGGGTGGGTCGACCTTGATGATAATGATTCGCATTTGCGTGTCAACCGGCCGGCTGCACCCCCTCGCGCGGCAGGCGGAAGCGCAGGACCTGGCGGGTGGTCACCACCGAGGCGCCCTGCTCGAAACGCCAGCGACTGGCGGCGGCCACCGCGGCATCGTCGAACAGGCCGGGCGGCGTGGCGGACACCACGCGGGCGTTGCCCACGCTGCCGTCGGGCCGGATGCTCAGCTCGAGCAGTACTTCGCCCTCGAGCTTGCGGCGCAGCGCCATCAGCGGGTAACGCGGCTGCGGGGCGCTGACCAGCTTGGGAACCACGGGGGTGGCCGGGGCGTTGGGGCGCGGCGGTGCGGACGAGGCGGCGACGGCCGGCGACGGCACAGCGGCCGTGGCGGCGGGCGCGGGGCGCGCGGGG
>NZ_AVCH01000214.1 GCF_000747075.1 Arenimonas malthae CC-JY-1 | reverse complement strand
GGTTTCGATATCGAGGTTGCCGGTGTTGGTGACCGTGCGGTTCGGCGGGATGATCAGCTCTTCGGCGATCAGGCGCGGGGCGCTGCTGCCCGGGACGGTCAGGGTGACCATCGGGGTGGCCTGCAGGATCACGTGCTCCCAGCCGGCGTTGAAGTTGAGCGTAGTGTTGCCGCAGCGGTAGCCGCCGACCGGATGCAGCGCGCCCGCGTCGGTGTGCACGCACATGCGCAGGTTGCCCTGGCTGCCGTTCGTGTCGCAGGAGTTGCGCGACAGCGGCTCGCCCTGCGGCGCGAAGCCGTAGGACCAGCTGTCGTTGTAATACCAGCCCACGCCATTGGCATCGTGCGGGACGTTGTAGCCGCCCGGGTTGGTGACCGGGTTGCCGGTTTCGAAGAACACGTCGGCGCGCGGCGCCGCGGCCACCAGCGTGAAGTTCGGATCGCCCACCGGACGGCAGGCCAGCATGATGTTCTCTTCCGAGCATGCCGCCAGGATCGTGGCCATCGGCACGCCGGCGGTGGCGAAGGTGTTGGTGCTGCAGACGGTCCAGCCGCCGGCGAGGACGGTGGCTTCAGGCACGTTCGCCTGCACGCCCGCCGGCATGTAGCTCTGCGCGGCGGCATCGCCGGAGAACAGGAGGCCCGCCGCCAGCAGCAGCGAAGCCTGGGTGGTGTATCCGATCTTCATGTTTTTTCCCCTGGGTGGAAGACAACGCAGGCCGGCGGGGAGGGCAGGGCACCCGACCCAGGCGCGGCCGCGCTTGGGCGGAGTCTATGCCTCCGCCCGGCCGGGTGCCATAACTCCCTGGTAGGGGGGGGCTCAGTTGCTGCCCGGCCGCACCATCACGTGGTTGCTGATGGCCCCGGCGTCCGGGTTGACCACCTGGTACAGGGCCCGGACCACGGAATCCGGGGCCGCGACGGTGAGCTTCAGGGCCGCCCGGGGCTCGGCCGTGAAGCCGGTCAGCACGTCCCGCAGGTCCAGCACCCGGGTGCTGCGGGCCTGCACCACGCCCGAGGCCACCCCGGTGGAGATGACATTGCCGGTTTCGCCCAGTACCTCGATGCGGAAGGCGAACCCCTGGGGGCCGGTATTGGTGATCACCATGCGGCTGGTGAAATGCGCCGGCACCTCGGCCAGGGGGGCCTGCAGCTCGGTGCCGTTGCGGGTGATGCGGCCCAGGGCCAGCGGGCCGCGGCCGGACACCTGGTAGGTGGCCGGGTTGGCCGGCACGGCCTCGAGCGACACGGTGTAGTGGCCCGCCTCGACCGGTTCGTCGCCGGAGAGGTAGCACAGGAACTGCCCCAGCACTTCGTTGGCGCCCACCGTGAACACGGCTCGCTGTTCGTCGAAGCCGTCCGCGGCCTGGCCCGGCACCGAGCAGTCGGCCAGTGCGCTCAGGTACACATCGGCGGCCCGGCTGAAATCGCCCTCGAACACCAGGGCGGTGGCCGGCGCCAGCAGGTCGGCCAGGGTGATGGGCGTGCCGGCGGCGGTCAGCGGCTGCAGGCCGCCGGTGAGCGACTGGCGGGTGCCGTGGCTGAAGCCGCCCAGCTGGGCCAGGTCGCGGTTGAAGGTGGGCGCGGCGGTGACGAAGGCGCTGAAGGCCGGCGGGTACAGGGCCTCGACGTCGGCCGTGGCCTGGCCCTGGCTGTCCACCCGCAGCAGGTAGCTGGGCGCGAACGCCAGGTAGGCCCCGGAGCGGGACACGACGCGCCCCACGATGCCGCCGCCGGTCGCCTGCGAGGGCTGGTCGTACAGGCCGTAGCTGCAGGTGACGTCGTTGGTGCTGGTGATGGCGCGGGTGCCGGTGACCAGCAGGCGGTCGGCGGCGAGCACGGCGTTGTCGCCGGCGGTGATGGAGAAATGGATGGCGTCGGTGCCCAGGCCGTTCACCGCGCCCACGCCGGCGAGGCCGCCGCCGAGGTAGCTGACCACGGCGTCGTCGCCGAAGCGCATGCCCGGGCACTGGATGCGCACGTGCCGCACTTCGCCCACCGAGAAGTTGTAGGCCAGCGGGGTGGACAGGTCGAGCACGCCGCCCGGGTTGGCCAGTTCCACCGGCGCGTCCGGCGTGGCGATGATTTCGGCCGCGTAGGTGCGCGGCGCGGCCGGCGCGGCGTCCAGGTCCACCGCCTGCACGGCGGACGTGGCCAGGAGGGTGGCGGAAAAGACGAGGCTCGGTCGGAAAGGGCGCATGGGCATCAGGGAATCAGGGGCCGGGACCGCAGGTTGCCCGCCCCGACCGCCCGAGTCCACCCCAAAAGGAAAGGGCCCGCTTCCGCAGGCCCTCCCTTCACAGCCTTTGTAGGAGCGGCTTCAGCCGCGACCGCTCCCCGCCGGGCTCAGTTCAGGCCCGGCCGCACCATCACGTGGTTGCTGATCGTGCCCGAGTCCGGGTTGACGATCTGGTACAGGCCCTGGATCTGGCCGTTCGGGCCCGAGATGGTGACATTGAGCGTGGCGCGCGGAGCGGCGGTGAAGCCGGTCAGCACGCTGGTCAGGTCGACCACCTTGGTGCCGCCCGCCGGCACGGAACCGGTGAGGTTGGCGGTGGAGATGACGTTGCCGGCCTCGCCGAACACCGCGACCTCGTACGGACGATCCTGCGAGCCGGTGTTGGTAAGCACCAGGCGCGACAGGTAGTTGGCCGGGACCTGCGCCAGCGGGGCCTGCAGCTCGGTGCCGTTGCGGGTGATCACGCCCAGGTCCAGCGGGCCGCGACCGGTGACGTTCCACAGGGCCGGGTCGGCCGACACGGCGTCCAGGGCCACGGTGTACTCGCTGGCCGGAATCGCCACGCCGTTGGTGGCAAAGCACAGGAAGTGGTCCATGGCGGCATTGCTGCCGATGGTGAACACGGCTTCCACGTCGTCGAAGCCGTCGGCCGACTGCACGTTCACCGAGCAATCCGCGTTCGGGCTGAAGAACACGTCCGAGGCGCTGTCGAAGTTGCCCGAGAACACCAGCGCGGTGTCGGCGTCCATCAGGTCGGCCAGCGTGACCGGCAGGCCCGAGGGCGCGCGCGGCTGCACCACGCCGTTGACCTGGTTGGCGGTGCCGTAGCTGAAGCCACCGACCTGGCCGAGCAGGATGTCGAAGGTCGGGGCGCCGAGCACGAACTCGCTGTAGGACGGGTCGTCCGACTCGACATCCGCCACCGGGTTGCCTTCCGAATTCACCACCAGCGCGTAGCTGGGGACGAAGCGCAGGTAGGGGCCCGACACCGTGGCCACGCGGCCGTTGGCGCCGCCGGCCTGGGCCTGCGACGGGAAGTCGTACAGGCTGTAGGTGCAGTTCACGTCGGTGGTGCCGGTGATCTGGCGCGAGCCTTCGATGATGAGGCGGTCGGTGCCGACCACGCCGTTGTCGTTGGCGGTGATGGAGAAGTACATGGCGCTGCCGCCGAGGCCGTTGATGCTGCCGAGCAGGGCATCGCCGGCACCGGTGTAGGTGGCGACTGAGTCATTGCCGAAGCGCAGGCCGTTGTCGCACTCGAAACGCGCGTAGCGCACTTCGCCGACCGAGAAGCTGTAGCCGAGCGGCGAGGACAGGTTGAGCGAACCGTTGTTCACCAGCGTCACCGGGCTGCCCGGCGAGGCGACGATTTCCTGGGCGTAGATGCGCGGCGCGGCCGGCGAGGCATCCAGCGCCACGCCCGGGGAGACATAGCCAGTCGGGGCGAAGAACTCGCCGATCGAGTAGGGCTGCGAGCCCACCGGGATCGTCAGGGCGATGGTGTTGGTCAGCGTGTCGATCACGGCCACGCTGTTGGTGTTGCGGTCGGCCACGTACAGGAAAGCCCCGCTCGGGGTGACGGCGGCGCCCAGGGGGCTGGACATGCCGAGGATCGTGGCGGCCAGCGTATCGGTGGCTGCATCGATGGCATAAACCTCGCCCGAGGCATAGTTCGTCGCGTAGGCGCGCGAGCTGTCGGGCAGGAAAGCCACGGCGGCCGTATTCGTGGTGCCGGGCACGGTGCCGACGGTGCTGGTGCCCAGGTCGATCGCGCTGACCGCGGCGCCGATGTCATGGGCGACATAGGCCTTGCCGCCGTCCGGGGCGACGGCCACGGTGATCGGGTTGGCGCCCACCGCATAGGTCTGCACGACGGTGCGGGTGGTGGTGTCGACGGCCAGCACTTCGGCCGTGCCGCGGTTGGCGATGAGCGCGCGGGAACCATCCGGCAGGAAGTCGCTGAAGATCGGGAAGTTGAAGCCGGCGATGGTGTCGACGACCGTGTTGGTGGTCGTGTCGATCACGGAGACGCTGCCCGAGCCGGCATTCATGACCCAGGCCTCGGCACCGTCCGGGCTCACGGTGACGGCATAGGGCTGGACGCCCACGGCCACCGTGGCGATGACGGTGTTGGTGCCGGTGTCGATCACCGAGACGTTGTTGGTGACCAGGTTGGCGATGTAGGCCCGGGAGCTGTCCGGCGTCACCGCCACGCCCCAGGGCTGCGTACCCACCGGGACCGTCGCGATGACCGTGTTGGTCGCCGCATCGATCACCGACACGTCGTTGGAGCCCGCGTTGGGCACGTAGGCATAAGGCTGGGCGGCGGCCTGGGTGGCGCCGAGCAGCAGCAGTACGGACATCAGAAAACGCATCATGGTCATCCCCTGTGGAAAGAATCGCCGGGGGGATGACGACGCAACGCATGGCGGCAAGACGCCACCAGAATGACGTTCCCCCCGAAACGCCAACCGGGAGGGTGCCGGTTCAGGAACCGGCTGTCCAATTGTTTTTTTCTCAGTGGGCCGGTCCCGGCGGGGCTTATTCGACCGACAGCGCCTGGGCGTGCTCGCGGGTGGCCGCGAATTCGAAGTCGGGCCAGCGCTCCTGGGTGAGCTGCAGGTTCACGCGCGAGGGCGCCAGGTAGACCAGCTGGCCGGCGGCGTCCACGGCCAGGTTCATGGCGTTCTTCTCGCGGAACTCCTCGAGCTTCTTCGGCGTGCCGCCCTTGACCCAGCGGGCCGTGGCCACCGACACCGGCTCGAAGCTGGCGTCCACGCCGTATTCGTCCTTCAGGCGGTAGGCCACCACGTCGAACTGCAGCACGCCCACCGCGCCCAGGATCAGGTCGTTGCTCATCAGCGGGCGGAAGAACTGGGTGGCGCCTTCTTCGGACAGCTGGGCCAGGCCCTTTTGCAGCTGCTTGAGCTTGAGCGGGTCGCGCAGGCGGGCGCGGCGGAACAGTTCCGGCGCGAAGTTCGGGATGCCGGTGAAGCCCAGCGACTCGCCCGCCGTGAAGGTGTCGCCGATGGAAATGGTGCCGTGATTGTGCAGGCCGATCACGTCGCCGGGGTAGGCGGTTTCCACGATCTCGCGGTCGGAGGCCATGAAGGTGAGCGCGTTCGCCAGCTTGACTTCCTTGCCGCTGCGCACGTGGAAGGCCTTCATGCCCGCCTCGTACTTGCCCGAGCACACGCGCAGGAAGGCCACGCGGTCGCGGTGCTGCGGGTCCATGTTGGCCTGGATCTTGAAGACGAAGCCGGAGAAGGTTTCCTCCTCCGGCGCGATCTCGCGGCGGGTGGTGGCGCGCGGCTGCGGCGACGGCGCGTGTTCGACGAAGAAGTCGAGCAGCGGCTGCACGCCGAAGTTGTTCACCGCCGAGCCGAAGAACACCGGCGTCTGGCGGCCGTCCAGGTAGGCCTGCTTGTCGAAGGGGTGCGAGGCGCCCTGCACCAGTTCCAGCTCGTCGCGCAGGTCGGCCAGCATCTGCCCGCCGATGCGCGCGGCCAGGCCCGGGTCGTCGAGCGAGGCGAAGATGGTGCTGTCCTGGCGGGTGAAGTTGCGGCCCTGTTCGTACAGGTGCACTTCGCCGCTCACCAGGTGCACCACGCCCTTCAGGCGCTGGCCCATGCCGATCGGCCAGGTGATGGGCGCGCACTGGATGCCCAGCACGCGCTCCACTTCGTCGAGCAGCTCGATGGGCTCCTTGCCCTCGCGGTCGAGCTTGTTGATGAAGGTCATGATGGGCGTGTCGCGCAGGCGGCAGACCTCCATCAGCTTGATGGTGCGCTCCTCGACGCCCTTGGCCACGTCGATCACCATCAGGGCGCTGTCCACGGCGGTGAGCACGCGGTAGGTGTCCTCGCCGAAGTCGGCGTGGCCCGGGGTGTCGAGCAGGTTGACGATGCGGCCCTCGTAGGGGAACTGCATCACCGAGGACGTGACCGAGATGCCACGTTCCTTTTCCAGCGCCATCCAGTCGGAGGTGGCGTGGCGGGCGGCCTTGCGGCCCTTCACCGAGCCGGCCATCTGGATGGCGCCGCCGAACAGCAGCAGCTTCTCGGTGAGGGTCGTCTTGCCGGCGTCGGGGTGCGAAATGATCGCGAACGTGCGGCGGCGGCGGGTCTGGGTCAGGTGTTCGGACATAAGCCGGCGATTATACCCGCCGGGCCCGGCTCAGTCCGGCTGGCAGTCCTGGCGCAGGTCCAGCGCGGTGGCGATGTTGCGCCAGTCGAAGGCGCCGACGCCCTCGTCGTCGTGGGCGGCGTAGAGCGCGCCGTAGGGGAAGGCCCGGGTGGCGGCGGCGTGCAGCCAGATGCCGTCGGTGAGCGCCACCTTTTCGCCGGTGAAGCTGCCCAGGTAGCCCAGCTCGCGCCGGTCGAACACGTGGAAGACGGTCAGGTCGCTGTTCTGGTCGGTGGTCACCCAGTAGCCACTGCCGTCGGGGCAGGCCCACAGCGCCACGCCCTCGGCCTGGGCCTTGAAGCGCTCGCGCGGCAGGTTGCGGCCGGTGTAGCGGCCGGCCAGGTCATACACGCGCAGGGTGGTGCCCACGCGCAGGTCTTCCTCGGCGATCAGCAGGCGGTCGTGCATCGGGTCGCCGGCGATCGATTCCACCATGCGCAGCGCGCCTTCCTCGGTGGTGTCGCCGAACTGGCCGGCCAGCCGGGCCTCCAGCGCGTCGCCCTGCACGTCGATGAGGAAGCGCTTCACGCGCTCGTCGAGTTCGTCCATCGGCGGCAGCAGCTGGATGCGGTAGTCGGCCATGAAGCTGTCGGTGACCAGCATTTCCAGTTCGCCCGGTGCGGTCTCCCGCAGCCACAGGCCATAGGGACTGCGCAGCACGTCGGCGCCGACCAGGGCCACGGGCCTGAAGTCGGGCAGGCGCAGCACCTGCACGCGGTGGTTGTCGCGTTCCACCACGAACAGCAGGTCGCCGAAGGTGGCGATGCCGTTGGGCCGGTTGAACCGGCCGGGGCCGTCGCCCGGGCCGCCGAAATCGAGGCGGTGTTCGCCGGTGTCGGCGTCGTACACGACCAGGCGGTGGGTTTCCTTGGCCGTGGCGATGAGCCAGGTGGCGCCGTCGGGCGCGGTCCAGGTGGCGACCGAATCGATTTCGTCCTCGGGCCGCGCCGGCGTCAGGAAGGCTTCGGGCACGGCGGCCGCCTCGGCGCCGAACACCCGCGGCATGGGCCGGGACGACGGGTCGGGCAGGGCGGGCCTGGTGGTGGCGCAGCCAGCAGCCAGCAGCAGCGTGGCCAGGGCGGGGAGGGCGCAACGGAAAATTCGGTTCATTCCGGAAGTATGCGCAAGGCGGCCCGCGCCGCGTCAATCCCCGATTGGCGGCCGGCGGGCAAGCGGCTACCGTAGGGCCAAAGGGGAAAGCCACCGACATGTCGCTGCGCGAGCTGAGCACCCGCTTCGAACCCGTCGTCTGGGGCCTGCCCCTGGTGCTGGCCGTGGCCGGGATGATGGCCCTGGTGGCCTGGCTGGCGCCGCCGCCGCCGCCGCCGGCGCTGCGGGTGGCGGTGGGGCCCTGGATCGGCTACGAACCGCTGGTGCTGGCCAGCGAAACCAACGACCTGCCGGAGTCCGTGCGCCTGGTGGAGTCGGTGTCGAACACCGAATCCACCCAGCTGCTGCGCGAAGGCATGGTGGACCTGGCCGGCTTCACCCTGGACGAGGCGATCCGCCTGGCCTCGGACGGCGTCGACCTGCGCATCCTGGCGGTGTTGTCGGATTCGCGCGGCGCCGACGCGCTGGTGGCGCGCCCCGGCATCGAAAGCCTGGCGCAGCTGCGCGGCCAGCGCGTGCTGTTGGAAGACACCGCGGTCGGCCAGCTCATCCTCGACCGCGCCCTGGCCGAAGGCGGGCTGTCGCAGCTCGACATCCGCAAGTCGCAGGTGCAGGCGTCCTACCTGGCCCGGCGCTGGCGCGAGGGCGACGCCGCCGCCGCCGTGGTCTACGAACCCTTCCTGTCCGAACTGGAAGCCGAAGGCGCGGTGCCCCTGTTCAGCACCGCCAGCCATCCCGGCCTGGTGCTGGACGTGCTGGTGGCGCGCACCGACGTGCTCGAGTCCCGCCGCGACGACGTGGTGGCCCTGCTGAAGGCCTGGGACCGCAGCGTCGCCGCGTTCCGCAAGCCCGATGCGCTGCCGCTGGCCCTGCTCACCGCCGACGGCCGCGTGGACGACGACGGCTACCGGCACGCGCTGTCGGGCATCGCCTTCTTCGACCTGGGCGAAAGCCGCCGCTTCTTCGCCGGCTCGCCTTCGCCGATGCAGTCGTCCATCGACGCCCTGGCCGCGATCCTGCGCGAAGGCCCGCTGGGCGCCGACCTGCGGGTGCCCCCGGCCATCGTCGACGCCCGGTTCGTGGAAGCCGCGCTGTCCGGCGCCACGGCAGGGGAGGCGCCGTGATCGTCCGCGCGCTCACCGCCCGGCCCGCCCGCGTGATGCTGCCGACGATGCTGCTGGTGCTGTCGGTGGCGGCACTGGCGGTGCAGCTGTTCGTCATCCTGGGACGCATCGACGATTCGGCGCGCGCGGACGTGGCCGAGGACGTCAGCCGCGTGCTGTGGGCGCAGGCTCGCCGCATCGATTCGCAGGCCGAGCTCGGCATCCGCCATGGCACCGCGCGCCTGGTGGGCGGGCTGGCGGTGGACCCGCGCGTGGCCGCGGCCTGGGTGGTGGATGGCGACGGCAAGGTGCTGTCCTCGCTGCATCGCCGCGACGTCGGCAAGGACTTCGGCAGCCTGCTGGCGGCCCGCCCGGCGGCGGTGCGCGGGGCGCTTGCCTCCGCCGCCTTTGCCGGCAATTCGGGCCGGGCGCTGTTCGCAGGCAACACGCCGGCGATCGCGCTGTCGCAGGAAGTGCTGGTGGGCGTCGATCCCACCCGTTACGCCATGCTGGTGGTGGAGGCCGACGCCGGCCCGGTGACGGCCAGGCTCCGCCATGAAGCCGGGCGCCGCTTCCTGCGCAATGCCGCCGGGGTGCTGGCGTTCACCCTGGTGCTGTGGCTGCTGCTGCGCGCCGCCTGGACCGAGCGCACCCGCAAGCTGCAGGCCGCCGCCGCCCGCCTGTGGTTCGAGGGCGAACCGCTGGACACCGGCGTGCGCGGTGGCGACGAGCTGGCCGACGTGGCGCGCGAGATCGAGCAGGCTTCGGCGCGGGTGCGCCGGCAGGCGCGGCTGCTGCGCACCGTCAGCCAGGCCAGCCTGGCGGCGCAGCGCCTTACCGACCGCAGCGCGCTGGGCATGGAAATCTGCCGCATCCTGGTGCAGGAAGGCGGCTACACGATGGCCGGCCTGATGCGCCTGCAGCCCGACGGCCACACGCTGGTGCAGGCCACCCTGGTGGGCTTCGATCCCGAACGCAACCGCTTCCCGGACGCCGACCTCGACGACCCGGCCGACGCCGACCGTCCCACGGTGCGCGCCCTGCACACGGGCGAAACCCAGGTGCACAACGACCTGGCCAGCGAGGCCAGGCCGACCGCGACCATGGTGCAGATGGGCGCCCTCGGCCTGCGCGCGGCGGTGGTGGTGCCGCTGGTCGAGATGGGGCAGAAACTGGGCGTGCTGATCCTGGCCGATCGCGAACCCCACCGCTTCGACACCGACTTCCTGGTGGCCATCACCAGCGCCGCCGCCGACATCAGCGCCGGGATCATCCTGCGCGAACGCGAACAGCTGGCCGCCGACGCCGAACACCGGCTTACCGTGGCGCTCAATGCCGCCGCGCTGGGCACCTGGGAAAACCACCTGGGCACCGGCGAAATGCGCGCGAACGCACGCTGGTTCGAAATGCTGGGCCTGAACCCGCACCGCGACGCCGAGGCGGCCACGACCTGGCGCGAGCGCCTGCACCCCGAAGACGCGCCGCTGCTCGAACGCGCCTACGCCCGCCTGGCCGACCCGGCCATCAAGCACTTCGAGATCGACATGCGCCTGCGCCACGCGGAGGGCCACTGGGCCTGGATCCATTCGCGCGGCATGGTGCTCGAGCGCGATACGCAGGGCCAGCCGCTGCGCCTGGCCGGCGTGCACCTGGACATGACCCAGCAGCGCCGGGACGAAGCACAGCTGCGCATCGCCGCCGACGCCTTCGCCAACAGCCACGAGGGCATCCTGATCTGCGACGGCGACGGCGTGATCCTGAGCGTCAACCGCGCCTTCGAACGCGTCACCGGCTACACCGCGGAAGAAGCCGTGGGGCGGCCCCCGTCCATGCTGTCCTCGGGCCACCAGGACGAGGCCTTCTACCAGCGCATGTGGGAAGAGATCGCCCAGCGCGGGCGCTGGGAAGGCGAAGTCTGGAACCGCCGCAAGAGCGGCGAGGTATACCCCGAGTGGCTGGCCATCACCCGCATCCGCCACGAGGGCGGGCGCGTGAACTACCTGGGCCAGTTCATCGACATCTCCGAGCGAAAGCAGGTGCAGTCGCGCATCGAGGAACTCAGCCGCACCGACCCGCTCACCGGCCTGCCCAACCGCCGCAGCTTCGGCGAATTCGTCGCCGCGCGCCTGGCCGGGGCGCAGCCGCGGCTGGCCGTGCTCCTCTTCAACATCGACCGCTTCAAGCAGGTCAACGAATCGCTCGGCTACGGCACCGGCGACGAGGTGCTGAAAATGCTCGCCGGGCGCCTGGCGGCGGTGTTCGGCGAGGGCAGCACGCTGGCGCGCGTGTCCGGCGACGAATTCGCCGTGGCCTTGCCGGGCGCGGGCGAGGCCGAGGCGCGCGCCGTGGTGGACAAGCTGCAGCTGGACCTTCAGCAGCCCTTCGAAATCGCCGGCCAGCGGCTGGTGCTGGGGCTTAGCGCCGGCCTGGCGCTGTCGCCCGAGCATGGCACCGAGGCCGAGCTGCTGCTGGTGTCGGCCACCGCCGCGCTCAACCTGTCGCGCAGCGAAGGCGAGCGCCGGCTGGCGGTGTATTCGCCGCGCCAGCCCGGCGCCAGCCTGCGCCGGCTCACCCTGGAATCGCAGCTGCGGTTGGCCCTGCAGCGGCGCGAGCTGTTCGCCGTCTACCAGCCGCAGGTGGCGCTGGCCGACGGACGCCTGGTGGGCCTGGAGGCGCTGGTGCGCTGGCGGCACCCCGAGCGTGGCGTGGTGCCGCCGGGTGAATTCATCCCGGTGGCGGAAGAGGCCGGGCTGATCGCCGCCATCGGCGACTTCATGCTGCGCGAATCCTGCCAGGCGGCGGTGCGCATGCACGCGGCCGGCCTGCCGCCCGTGCCGGTGTCGGTGAACATCGCCACCGGCCAGCTGCGCCGCGCCGATTTCCTGCCGCAGGTGCTGTCCGAACTCGAGTCGTCGGGGCTGGCGCCGGCGCTGCTGGAGATCGAGATCACCGAATCGATGCTGATGGCCGACGTGCAGTCCACCATCAGCCTGCTGGCCGCGCTGCGCGAGCGCGGCGTGCGGGTGGCCATCGACGATTTCGGCACCGGCTATTCGTCGCTGGCCTACCTGGGGAGGCTGTCGCTGGACCGCCTGAAGATCGACCAGTCCTTCGTGCGCGACCTGCGCGTGCCCGGGCCCGCCGAGGGCATCGTGCGCACGGTGATCGCGCTGGCGCGCAGCCTGCGGCTCAACACCCTGGCCGAGGGCGTGGAGCAGGCCGAGGATGCCGAGCGCCTGCGCGCGCTGGGTTGCGACGACGCCCAGGGTTACCTCTACGACCGCCCGCTGGCCGAGGCCGACCTGCTGGCCAAATACCGGACCTGAGCCCGGCATCCATCGCTTCATGCGGATGAAGGGATTGACAGCCGTCGCCGGCAGGGGCAAGCTTGGCGCCGCAATCCCATCGAGACCGGCTGAGGGGGTAGGCCCAATGACGCCGGGGCAACCCATGCACGAGCAATCGCGCATGAAGGTGCCAATTCCTGCGGGGACTTCGTGTCCGCCGAGAGATGGGTCGTACCGTTCCCCGCGCCGCGGGGGCGCACGACACCTTTCCGCCGCCGGAACTCCTTGGGGCCAGACCACCCAGGAGCCGACGATGAGCCTCAGCACCGCCCCCCACGCCGAACCGGCCGAAACGCCGGTCCCCTTTGCCACGCCTGCGCGCCCGGCGCGCCGCTTCGTGTTCGAGCTGCCGCTGGCGATGCGCCACGCCGGCCCGCGCCGCGTGGTGCTGCGCGGCGAATGGCAGGGTCCGGCCGACGCACCCGTGACCGTGGTGGCCGGCGGCATCTCCGCCGGCCGCCACGTGGCGGGCGACGCCGCGAACCCCGGCTGGTGGCCGGCGCAGGTGGGCCCGGGCCGCGCCATCGACACCACCCGCCGGCGC
>NZ_AVCH01000213.1 GCF_000747075.1 Arenimonas malthae CC-JY-1 | reverse complement strand
ATCCGCGAGGGTGGCCGCACCGTTGGCGCTGGCGTGGTTGCCAAGATCATCAAGTAAGCGTATAGTGCGCGGCTCGGCACCCCTCCAGGGGGTGCCAACATACGAAATGAGGGGCAGGACGCCCCTCGTGTTCGCGCCCAGGACGGGCGAAGCTGGTGGAAACCGACCTGTTTGACAGGTTTGTTAACACGAGCTACACTTTCTTGCTCGGTGGACCATTCCTTGGTCCGCCGAGTTTGTTTTCCACGGGAAGCAGGGCCCCAGGCCCCTGGTTCCGACGCTCTTTACCGTAACAAGGACATCGCCATGGCGGACCAGAAGATCCGGATTCGGCTCAAGGCCTACGATCATCGTCTGATTGATCGTTCGGCTTCCGAAATCGTGGAGACGGCCAAGCGGACCGGCGCGCAGGTGCGCGGCCCGATCCCGCTGCCGACCAAGATCGAACGCTACACCGTGCTGGTGTCGCCGCACGTCGACAAGGACGCGCGCGACCAGTACGAGACCCGCACCCACAAGCGCGTGCTGGATATCGTTGACCCCAATGACAAGACCGTCGATGCGCTCATGAAGCTTGAGCTCGCGGCTGGCGTCGATGTCCAGATCAAGCTGACCTGAGGCAACCGCCATGACGACCAAAAATATTGGAATCGTGGGCCGCAAGGCGGGCATGAGCCGCATGTTCACCGAGGATGGCCGCTCCATCCCCGTGACCGTGATCGAGGCCAGCCCGAACCGCATCACCCAGATCAAGACCACCGAGACCGACGGCTACACCGCCGTGCAGGTCACCGCCGGCACCAAGCGCGCCGCGCTGGTGAACAAGCCGCTGTCGGGCCACTTCGCCAAGGCGAAGGTCGAGGCCGGCCGTGGCCTCTGGGAGTTCCGCATCGAAGACAAGGATGCGGGTAACTTCCAGGTGGGCGGCGAGATCAAGGCCGACATCTTCGAGGTTGGCCAGCTGGTTGACGTTGCCGGCATCACCAAGGGCAAGGGCTTCCAGGGCACCATCAAGCGCCACAACTTCAAGATGGGCGACGCTACCCACGGTAACTCGCTGTCGCATCGTTCGCCGGGCTCCATCGGCCAGCGCCAGACCCCGGGTCGCGTTTTCCCGGGCAAGAAGATGGCCGGCCACATGGGCGCCGAGCGCCAGAGCATGCAGAACCTGGAAGTGGTCAAGGTCGACGCCGAGCGCGGCCTGATCGCGGTCAAGGGTTCCGTTCCCGGTGCGCCGGGCGGCGACGTCGTCGTCCGTCCCGCGAGCAAAGGTTGAGGAGTTAGATAATGGAACTCGCCGTCATTGGAAGCGGTAAGGCGCTGTCGGTTTCCGACGCCGTCTTCGGCCGCGAATTCAGCGAGGACCTGGTGCATCAGGTGGTGGTTGCTTTCCGCAACGCCGGCCGTGCAGGCACCAAGGCCCAGCTGACCCGCTCGGAAGTCTCCGGCACGACCAAGAAGTTCAAGAAGCAGAAGGGCGGCGGCGCGCGTCACGGCGACTACCGCGCCCCGATCTTCGTGGGCGGTGGCGTGTCGTTTGCCGCCAAGCCGCGCAGCTTCGCGCAGAAGGTCAACCGCAAGATGTACCGCGCTGCCATCTGCGCGATCATCTCCGAGCTCAATCGCCAGGACCGCCTGAAGGTCGTCGACAGCTTTGATGTCGCCGAGCCGAAGACCAAGGCCCTGATTGCGAAGTTGAACGAGATGGGCGTCGCCCGTCCGCTGATCGTCACCGAGAACGGCACCGAAGCCCTGTTCCTGGCCGCCCGCAACCTGCCGTACGTGCAGGTCCGCGACGTCCAGGGCCTGGATCCGGTCGCCCTGGTCGGTGCCGAGAACGTGATCATGACCGCCGAAGCGGTCAAGAAGGTCGAGGAGTGGCTGGCATGAACATCAACATCCTCTCCGTGATCCGCGCCCCGCGCGTGTCTGAAAAGACCGCGCGCCTGCAGGAACAGAGCAACCAGTACGTCTTCGAAGTGGCGCAGACCGCGACCAAGGCCGACGTCAAGTCCGCCATCGAGTCGCTGTTCAACGTCAAGGTCGAAGCGGTCAACGTGGTGAACGTGAAGGGCAAAGCCAAGGCCTTCCGTAACCGTGCCGGCCGCCGTGGCGACTGGCGCAAAGCATACGTTCGCCTGGCCGATGGCCAGACGATCGACGTGATGGCCAAGGCCTGAGGTAGGAACCCATGGCACTACAGACTTTCAAGCCGACCTCGCCTGGCCGCCGCGCCATGGTGCGCGTTTCCACCGCCGGCCTGCACAAGGGCGGCCCGCTGGAATCGCTGGTCGAAAAGAAGAGCAAGACCGGTGGCCGTAACAACTACGGTCGCATCACCACCCGCCACATCGGCGGTGGCCACAAGCAGCATTACCGCATCATCGACTTCAAGCGCGACAAGGAGGGCATCCCCGCCCGTGTCGAGCGCCTTGAGTACGATCCGAACCGCACTGCGCACATCGCGCTGCTGTGCTATGCCGACGGCGAGCGCCGCTACATCATCGCTCCCAAGGGCCTGGCCCAGGGCGACCAGGTGATCGCCGGCAAGGATGCGCCGATCAAGACCGGCAACAGCCTTCCGCTGCGCAACATGCCGGTTGGTTCGACCGTGCACTGCGTCGAGATGAAGCCGGGCAAGGGTGCCCAGCTGGCCCGCGCCGCTGGCGCCGGTGCCCAGCTGATTTCCCGCGACGGCGGCTACGCCACGCTGCGCCTCCGCTCCGGCGAGATGCGCAAGGTGCCGGCCGACTGCCGCGCCACCATCGGCGAAGTCGGCAACGTCGAGCACAACCTCGAGAAGCTGGGCAAGGCTGGTGCGGCACGCTGGCGCGGCGTCAAGCCGACCGTGCGCGGCGCGGCCATGAACCCGGTCGACCATCCGCACGGCGGTGGTGAGGCCAAGGCTGGCCAGGGCAACCCGCACCCGGTGTCCCCGTGGGGTACCCCGGCGAAGGGTTACAAGACGCGCAAGAACAAGCGCACCCAGAAGTTCATCGTGCGCGATCGTAGGGGTTGATAGGCCATGGCACGTTCTCTTAAGAAAGGTCCCTTCATCGACCACCACCTCGTCAAGAAGGTGGAGGCCGCCCAGGGCAGCAGCAAGAAGCCGATCAAGACCTGGTCGCGTCGTTCCATGATCTCGCCGGAAATGGTCGGGCTCACCATTGCCATCCACAATGGCAAGGTGCACATCCCGGTCCTCGTGAACGAGAACATGGTTGGCCACAAGCTCGGCGAGTTCGCCCTGACCCGTACCTTCAAGGGTCACGGCGGCGACAAGAAGTCGGGCAAGTAAGGGGATATGACTATGGAAGCCAAAGCCATTCTCCGTACCGCCCGGATTTCGCCGCAGAAGGCCCGCCTGGTCGCCGACCAGGTCCGTGGCATGCAGGCCTCCCGCGCCTACGAGCTGCTGCAGTTCTCCGACAAGAAGGCCGCCCACATGATCGGCAAGGTCCTGTGGAGCGCCATCTCGAACGCCGAAAACAACCTCGGCGCTGACATCGACGAGCTCAAGGTCTCGACCATCATGGTCGACGAGGGTCCCGTCCTGAAGCGCTTCATGGCCCGCGCCAAGGGCCGCGGCACCCGCATCCTCAAGCGCACCAGCCACATCACTGTGGTTGTGGGCTCGGGCAAGTAAGGCAGGGACGACGAATATGGGTCACAAAGTTCATCCGACCGGAATCCGCCTGGGCATCGCCAAGGATTGGAATTCCAAGTGGTTCGCCAACAAGCGCGACTACGCCCAGTACCTCACCTCGGACCTGAAGGTCCGCGAGATGCTGCGCAAGAAGCTCGCGCAGGCTGGCATCTCCAAGATCCTGATCGAGCGTCCCTCGAAGAGCGCCCGCGTCACCATCCACTCGGCTCGCCCGGGCGTGGTGATCGGCAAGCGCGGCGAGGACATCGAGAAGCTGCGCAAGGAAGTCTCGGACATCATGGGCGTCCCGGCGCACATCAATGTCTCCGAGGTCCGCAAGCCCGAGCTGGACGCCCAGCTGGTGGCCGAGTCGATCGCGCAGCAGCTCGAGCGCCGCATCATGTTCCGCCGCGCGATGAAGCGCGCCGTGGGCAACTCGATGCGCCTCGGCGCCCTGGGCATCAAGGTCAACGTCGCCGGCCGCCTCAACGGCGCCGAGATCGCGCGTTCGGAGTGGTACCGCGAGGGCCGCGTGCCCCTGCACACCCTGCGCGCCGACATCGACTACGGTTTCGCCGAGGCCTCGACCACGTACGGCATCATTGGCGTCAAGGTCTGGATCTACAAGGGCGAAGTGTTTGACTTCAGCCAGGTCGGCCAGGAGAAGGTGGAAGAGCGCACCGAGCGCCCGTCCCGTCCGGCGAAGGAAGCGAGGTAATCCGCCATGCTGCAACCCAAGCGAACCAAGTACCGCAAGGTCTTCAAGGGCCGCAACGACGGCCTGAGCTGGAACGGCTCGGCCGTCAGCTTCGGCGAGTTCGGCCTCAAGGCCACCTCGCACGGCCAGCTGACCGCGCGCCAGATCGAGGCGGCCCGCCGCTCGATCAGCCGTTACGTCAAGCGTGGCGGCAAGATGTGGATCCGCGTGTTCCCGGACAAGCCGATCACCAAGAAGCCGATCGAAGTGCGAATGGGCGCCGGTAAGGGCAACGTCGAGTACTGGGTGGCCCAGATCGCCCCTGGTCGGATGATCTACGAGATCGAGGGCGTGGACGAGGCGACGGCTCGCGAGGCTTTCCGCCTGGCTGCCGCGAAGCTCTCGGTCACCACCACTTTCGTGACCCGGACGGTGCGCTGATATGGAACTCAAGGAACTGCGTAACAAGTCGGCGGCCGAGCTGAAGGCCCATCTGCTGGACCTGCACAAGGAACAGTTCGCCCTGCGCATGCAGAAGGCGACTGGCCAGCTGAGCCAGCCCCACAACATCAAGCGGGTCCGTCGCGAAATCGCGCAGACGATGACCCTGCTGACCGACAAGAAGTAAGGGCGAGCTATGAGCGATAATGCCAACCAGCTGCGCACGGTCGAAGGCCGCGTCGTCAGCAACAAGATGAACAAGACCGTCACCGTGCTCGTCGAGCGCCAGGTCAAGCATGCGCTGTACGGCAAGTACATCCGCCGCTCGACCAAGCTGCACGCGCACGACGAGGACAACGCCTGCAACGAAGGCGACGTTGTCCGCGTCACCGAGTGCCGCCCGCTTTCCAAGACCAAGAACTGGCGCGTGGTGGAAGTCATCACGCGAGCCGGTAAGTAAGGAGGCCCGGAAATGATTCAGGTACAGAGCTACCTCGAGGCCGCCGACAACTCCGGCGCCAAGGAAATGATGTGCATCAAGGTGCTCGGCGGCTCCAAGCGCCGTTACGCGCACATTGGCGACATCATCAAGGTCACCGTCAAGGACGCGATCCCGCGTGGCAAGGTCAAGAAGGGCGAGGTCTACGACGCCGTCGTGGTCCGCACCCGTTCGGGCGTCCGCCGTGCCGATGGCTCGCTGATCCGCTTCGACGGCAACGCCGCCGTCCTGCTCAACAACAAGCAGGAGCCGATCGGCACCCGCATCTTCGGGCCCGTGACCCGTGAGCTTCGTTCCGAGAAGTTCATGAAGATCGTGTCGCTCGCTCCCGAAGTGATCTGAGGGAAGGAACAGACATGAACCGTATTCGCAAGGGCGACCAGGTGATCGTGATCGCCGGCGCCGACAAGGGCAAGAAGGGTGAGGTTGTTCGCGTCGCGGGCGACAAGGTCGTCGTGCAGAACGTCAACATCATCAAGCGCCACACCAAGCCGAATCCGCAGGCGAACATCGCCGGCGGCATCGTCGAGCGCGAGGCGCCGCTCCACATTTCCAACGTGATGCTGTTCAACCAGGCCTCGGGCAAGGGTGAGCGCATTGGTTTCAAGGTGCTCGAGGATGGACGCAAAGTGCGTGTGTTCCGCTCGAGCGGTGAGGCGGTTGACGCCTAAGGAATGATGCCATGACCCGGCTTGAGAAGATTTACAAGGAAGAGGTTCTGCCGAAGCTCATCGAGCGCTTCGGTTACAAGAACGTGATGGAAGTTCCCCGCATCACCAAGATCACGCTGAACATGGGCGTGGGCGAGGCCGTGGGCAACAAGAAGATCCTGGAAAATGCCGTCGCCGACATGACCAAGATCGCCGGCCAGAAGCCCATCACCACCAACGCCCGCGTTTCGGTGGCGAGCTTCAAGATCCGTGACGGCTGGCCGATCGGCTGCAAGGTCACCCTGCGCCGCGCCAAGATGTACGAGTTCCTGGATCGCCTGATCAACGTCTCGCTGCCGCGCGTGCGCGACTTCCGTGGCGTGTCGGGCCGTTCCTTCGACGGCCGTGGCAACTACAACATGGGCGTCAAGGAACAGATCATCTTCCCGGAGATCGATTTCGACGCCGTCGACGCCATGCGTGGCATGGACATCGCCATCACCACGACGGCGAAGACCAACGAGGAAGCCAAGGCGCTGCTCGAGGCCTTCAACTTCCCGTTCCGCAACTGATCCGAGGACTACCCAGATGGCCAAGACTTCGATGGTGAACCGCGACGTCAAGCGCAAGAAGCTTGTCGCGAAGCACGCCACCAAGCGCGCGGAACTGAAGAAGATCATCAGCAGCACCACCGCCTCCTACGAGGAGAAGATGGATGCCGCCACCAAGCTGCAGAAGCTGCCGCGCGACTCGAGCCCGAGCCGCGTCCGCAACCGCTGCGAACTGACCGGCCGCTCGCGCGGCGTGTACAGCAAGTTCGGCCTCGGCCGCAACAAGCTGCGCGAAGCCACCATGCGTGGCGACGTGCCGGGCCTGCGCAAGGCCAGCTGGTAATCGCCGGCCCCCTCCGGGGGGCTTGCGGATATCGGTGCTCCCACACCTAGGAACAAGGTAAGCAAAAATGAGCATGACTGATCCCATTGCCGACATGCTGGTGCGCATCAAGAATGCGCTCGCCGTCGGCAAGCCGCAGGTTTCCATGCCTGCCTCCAAGATGAAGCTGGCCATCGCCAACGTGCTGAAGTCCGAGGGTTACATCGGCGACTTCCGCGTGAACGGCGAAGGCGCCAAGGCCAAGCTCGAGATCTCCCTGAAGTACTACGAAGGCAAGCCGGTGATCGAGCGCCTCGAGCGCGTCTCCCGTTCGGGCCTGCGCCAGTACAAGGGCAAGAGCGACCTTCCGAAGGTGCTCGCCGGCCTCGGCGTCGCCATCATTTCCACCTCCCAGGGTCTGATGACCGATCGCCAGGCCCGCGCTGCGGGCGTGGGCGGCGAAGTCATCTGCCTCGTGGCCTAAGGAGGACTGACCCATGTCCCGCGTTGCCAAGAAGCCGATCTCCCTGCCGAAGGGCGTCGAGTTCAACGTTTCCAACGACCAGGTCGTCGTCAAGGGCCCGAAGGGCTCGCTGAGCCTGGCCAAGCCGGCCGGCGTCGAGTTCAAGGTCGAGAACGGCGTGCTGCAGCTGTCCGCCGCCGAGGCCGCCAACATCCCGATGGCCGGCACCGCCCGCGCCATCCTGGCCAACATGGTCACCGGCGTTGCCGAGGGTTTCACCCGCAAGCTCGAGCTGGTCGGCGTCGGTTACCGCGCCGCCATGCAGGGCAAGGACCTCAACCTCAGCCTGGGTTTCTCGCACCCGGTCGTGTTCGTGGCGCCGGAAGGCATCACGCTCGCCACCCCGACCCAGACCGAGATCCTGGTCACCGGCGCCGACAAGCAGCTGGTGGGCGAGGTCGCGGCCAAGATCCGCGCCTTCCGCAAGCCTGAGCCGTACAAGGGCAAGGGCATCCGCTACTCCGGCGAAAAGATCATCATGAAGGAAGCCAAGAAGGCCTAATCGGGCACTTCAGCTTCCCAAAGGTAAAAGACCATGGAAAAGAACACCGCCCGTCTCCGTCGCGCCAAGACCACCCGCGCGCACATCCGCAAGCTCGGTGTCGCCCGCCTGTCGGTGCTGCGCTCGGGCCAGCACATCTATGCCCAGCTGTTCACGGCCGATGGCTCCAAGGTGCTGGCTTCCGCCTCCACCGTGCAGGCCGACGTCAAGGAAGGCCTCAAGGGCAGCAAGAACATGGAGGCTGCCGCCAAGGTCGGCCGCACCATCGCCGCCAAGGCGCTGGCCGCGGGCATCGACAAGGTCGCCTTCGATCGTTCGGGCTACCGCTACCATGGCCGCATCAAGGCCCTGGCCGACGCCGCCCGCGAGGGTGGCCTGCAGTTCTAAGCCCACGGGCTTGAGTTCCAAGATCCAACCACAACCATAAGCGGCCAAGTGCCGTAAGCAACCTCAGGAATCCACATGAGCAGCAACGAGCGCGATCGCAATCGCGGCGAAAGCGACGACGGCTTCATCGAGAAGCTGGTCGCCGTGAACCGCGTGTCCAAGACCGTCAAGGGCGGTCGTCAGTTCACCTTCACCGCGCTGACCGTCGTCGGCGACGGCGCGGGCAAGGTTGGTTTCGGCTACGGCAAGGCCCGCGAGGTCCCGGTGGCCATCCAGAAGTCCATGGAGTACGCCCGCAAGGCGATGGTCTCCGTTGACCTGGACAATGGCACCCTGTTCCACCCGGTCAAGGCCAACCATGGTGCCGCCCGCGTGTACATGCAGCCGGCTTCCGAGGGTACCGGCGTGATCGCCGGTGGCGCCATGCGCGCCGTGCTCGAGGCCGTGGGCGTGAAGAACGTGCTGGCCAAGGCCGTCGGTTCCCGCAACCCGATCAACCTGGTGCGCGCCACCGTGAAGGGCCTGGCTGCCACCCAGTCGCCGGCCCGCATCGCCGCCAAGCGTGGCAAGAAGCTTGAGGAGATCCTCAATGGCTGAGAAGACCGTCAAAGTCCGCCTGGTCAAGGGCCTGCGCGGCTGCCAGGAGCGCCATCGCATTTCGGTGCGCGCCCTGGGCCTGAACAAGGTCAATGACGTCCGCGAGCTCAAGGACTCCCCGTCCGTGCGCGGCCTGATCAACCAAGTGCATTACCTGGTGCGCGTCGAGTCCTGAGCGCCCCGAGGAGAACCCATATGAAGCTCAATTCTCTCAAGCCCGCCGACGGCGCCCGCAAGGATCGCGTCCGCGTCGGTCGTGGTATCGGCTCCGGCCTCGGCAAGACCGCCGGCCGCGGCCACAAGGGTTCCTTTGCCCGCACCGGCAAGGGCAAGATCAAGGCCGGCTTCGAAGGCGGCCAGATGCCCATGCAGCGCCGCCTGCCGAAGATCGGCTTCCGCTCGAAGCTGAAGAACGACACGGCCGAAGTGCTGCTGTACCAGCTGGACAAGCTCGAGGCCGGCGAGATCGACTTCGCCGCCCTGCGCGAGGCCAAGCTGGTCCCGGCCACCGCCAAGCAGGCCAAGATCGTCAAGAAGGGCGAGCTGAGCAAGAAGTTCGTGCTCAAGGGCGTGCTGGCCACCGCCGGTGCCAAGGCCGCCATCGAGGCTGCCGGCGGCAGCGTCGCGGAGTAAAGCCTTGGCCCAGTCCTCTTCCGCAGCAGCTGCCCTCGGCGGGCTCGGCAAGTTCACCGAGCTCCGCCAGCGCCTGGTCTTCGTGATCCTGGCCCTGATCGTCTACCGCATCGGCAGCTACATCCCGGTGCCGGGCATCGATCCGGAAGCCATGCTGCGGCTGATGGAACAGCAGGAAGGCACCATCGTGGACATGTTCAACATGTTCTCCGGTGGTGCCCTCAACCGCTTCAGCCTGTTCGCGCTGAACGTCATTCCGTACATCTCCGCTTCCATCATCGTGCAGCTCATGGGCCAGATCTACGAGCCCTGGAAGCAGATGAAGAAGGAAGGCGAGAGCGGCCGCCGCAAGCTGACCCAGTACTCGCGCGTCGGCGCGGTGTTCCTGGCGATCGTGCAGGCGGGCAGCATCGCCTCGATGCTGCAGGGCCAGGGTGGCGTGGTCTACGCGCCGGGCCCGGGCTTCATCCTCACCGCCGTGGTCTCCCTGACCGCCGGCACGATCTTCCTGATGTGGCTGGGTGAGCAGATCACCGAGCGCGGCATCGGCAACGGCATTTCGCTGATCATCTTCGCCGGCATCGTGGCGAGCCTGCCGGGTGCCATCATCGGCACCTTCCAGCAGGTCGCGAACGGCGAGATCAGCGGCTTCGCGGTGGTCGCCATCCTCGCGCTGGTGCTGGGCGTCACCTACTTCGTGGTGTTCATGGAGCGCGGCCAGCGCCGCATCACGGTGAACTATGCCCGTCGCCAGGGCGGCCGCCAGGCCTACATGAACCAGAGCTCGCACCTGCCGCTCAAGCTGAACATGGCGGGCGTGATCCCGGCGATCTTCGCCTCCAGCCTGATCATGTTCCCGGCCACCATGGTGCAGTGGTTCGGCCAGGGCTCCGGCCCGACCGGCGAAGGCTGGAAGGACCAGCTGAACCTGTTCCTGCAGAACCTGAGCCAGGCCCTGGCCCCGAGCGAGCCGCTGCACATGCTCCTCTACGGCGCCATGATCATCGGCTTCGCGTTCTTCTACACCGCCCTGGTTTTCAATTCGCAGGAAACGGCGGATAATCTCAAGAAGTCGGGGGCCCTGGTTCCGGGCATCCGGCCGGGCAAGGCCACCGCCGATTACATCGACGGCGTGCTGACCCGGCTGACCCTCATCGGCTCGCTCTACCTGGTGCTCGTGTGCTTGCTGCCCGAGGTCATCCGGTCGTTCTGGTCGGTCCCGTTCTACTTCGGCGGCACCTCGCTGCTGATCGTGGTCGTGGTGGTGATGGATTTCACCGCCCAGATCCAGGCTCACCTGATGTCCCATCAGTACGAGAGCCTGATGAAGAAGGCCAATTTGAAGGGTGGTTCCCGCGGCGGCCTCGCCCGTAGCTGAGAACCACGCACAATGGGCGGTCCGCGCGGCAGCTTGGCGCGCGGATGAGCCGGCACCCGTCCCTGCGCTGGAGTAGCGCGGGGCGTCCGACCCGGGAAGGGGAGGGCAGGCGCCAGTTCGTCGCCGGAGCATGGGCACACTCCCCATGCCGGGTTTCCCGGGTCCCAGGACCCGGGGGGCTACAAGAGAACCCCAAGCTGCTGTATACTTTCCGATTCACTGCGCTCAATTTAGTTTTGGAGAACGCCTGATGGCGCGCATTGCGGGTGTCAACCTGCCTGTCCAGAAGCATGTCTGGGTGGGCCTGCAGAGTATCTTTGGCATCGGCCGTACCCGGTCGAAGCTTGTTTGTGAGGCGGCTGGGGTGGCTCCGGCCACCAAGATCCGCGACCTGTCCGAGCCGGAAATCGAGCGCATCCGCGCCGAGGTGGCCAAGTACACGGTCGAGGGCGACCTGCGCCGTGAAGTGGGCATGTCGATCAAGCGCCTGATGGACCTGGGCTGCTACCGCGGCCTGCGTCATCGTCGTGGCCTGCCGATGCGTGGTCAGCGTACCCGCACCAATGCCCGTACCCGCAAGGGTCCGCGCAAAGCCATCAAGAAGTAAGGACCTGGCCCAATGAACAAGCCGGCAGTTAAGACGAAGAAGAAGATCAAGCGGGTCGTCACCGACGGCATCGCCCACGTCCACGCTTCCTTCAACAACACCATCGTCACCATCACCGACCGCCAGGGCAACGCGCTCTCGTGGGCGACTTCGGGCGGCGCGGGTTTCCGCGGTTCCCGCAAGTCCACCCCGTTCGCCGCCCAGGTCGCCGCCGAAAAGGCCGGCAAGGTCGCGCTGGAGTACGGCGTGAAGACGCTGGAAGTCCGCATCAAGGGCCCCGGCCCGGGCCGCGAGTCGGCCGTGCGTTCGCTGAACGCGTGCGGTTACAAGATCACCAACATCATCGACGTCACCCCGATCCCGCACAACGGGTGCCGGCCGCCGAAGAAGCGCCGCGTCTAACGGGAACTGGAGACTACATAAATGGCTCGTTATATCGGTCCCACCTGTAAGCTCGCCCGCCGCGAAGGCTCCGACCTCAGCCTGAAGTCGCCGGCGCGCGCGATTGATTCCAAGTGCAAGCTGGAGCAGAAGCCCGGCCAGCACGGCGCCGTCGCCAAGCGCGGCAAGCTGTCCGACTACGCCACCCAGCTGCGCGAGAAGCAGAAGGTCAAGCGCATCTACGGCCTGCTGGAGCGCCAGTTCCGCAACTACTACAAGAAGGCTTCGACCAAGAAGGGCAACACCGGCGAGACCCTGCTGCAGATGCTTGAGCAGCGCCTCGACAACGTGGTGTACCGCATGGGCTTCGCCGTCACCCGTCCGCAGGCGCGCCAGCTGGTGTCGCACAAGGGCGTGCTGGTCAACGGCAAGGCCGTCAACCTGCCGTCGTACCAGGTCAAGGCCGGCGACAACATCGCCCTGACCGAGCGTGCCCAGAAGCACCTGAACGTCCAGGAAGCCGTGAACCTGTCGCAGCAGATGGACCTGGTCCCGAGCTGGTGCGAAGTGGACGCCAAGAAGTTCGCCGGCGTCTTCAAGGCCGTCCCGGATCGTGCCGACCTGCCCTCGGACATCAATGAAGCGCTGATCGTCGAGCTGTACTCGAAGTAATCCTTTAGGAGACACCTTGACCATGACGGTTACCGCCACCCAGGTGCTGCGCCCGCGCGGCCCGCACATCGAACGCCTCGGCTCCAACCGCGCCAAGGTGGTCATCGAGCCGCTGGAGCGCGGCTACGGCCACACGCTGGGCAACGCCCTGCGTCGCGTCCTGCTGTCGTCGATCCCCGGCTTCGCCATCACCGAGGTCGAGATCGACGGCGTGCTCCACGAGTACACCACCGTCGAAGGCCTGCAGGAAGACGTGCTCGAGGTCCTGCTGAACCTCAAGGACGTCGCCATCCGCATGCACAACGTGGACCACACCACGCTGTCGCTGCAGAAGAAGGGCCCGGGCGTCGTCACCGCCGGCGACATCAAGACTGACCACAACGTCGAGATCATCAATCCCGACCACGTGATCTGCACCCTCACCAAGGACACGGCGCTGAACATGCGCCTGAAGATCGAGCGCGGTTTCGGCTACCAGCCGGCCGCCGATCGCCGCCGCCCGGACGAAGAGTCCCGGGCGATCGGTCGCCTGGTGCTTGATGCCACCTTCTCGCCGGTCCGCCGCGTCGCCTACGCCGTCGAGGCCGCCCGCGTCGAGCAGCGCACCGACCTGGACAAGCTGGTGCTGGAAATCGAGACCAACGGCACGATCGATGCCGAGGACGCGATCCGCACGGCCGCCGACATCCTCACCGACCAGCTGTCGGTGTTCGGCGACTTCACCCAGCGCGAGCGCGGCCCGGCCAAGGCCTCCGCGACCGGCATCGACCCGGTGCTGCTGCGCCCGATCGACGACCTCGAGCTGACCGTGCGCTCGGCCAACTGCCTCAAGGCCGAGAACATCTACTACATCGGCGACCTGATCCAGCGTACCGAGGTCGAGCTGCTCAAGACCCCGAACCTGGGCAAGAAGTCGCTCACCGAGATCAAGGAAGTCCTCGCCCAGCGCGGTCTTTCGCTCGGGATGAAGCTGGAGAACTGGCCGCCGGCCGGCCTGCAGCAGGGCATGCTGGGCTGAGCCCCGGAATTCACTAAGGAACCACGACCATGCGCCACCAGAAATCCGGACGCAAGTTCAGCCGTACCAGCGCTCATCGCGAAGCGATGTTCAGCAACATGGCTGCGTCCCTGATCAAGCACGAACTGATCCGCACCACCCTGCCGAAGGCCAAGGAACTGCGCCGCGTCGCCGAGCCGCTGATCACCATCGGCAAGACCGATGGCGTCGCCAATCGCCGCCTGGCCATGTCCCGCCTGCGCGACAAGGAAGCGGTGGGCAAGCTCTTCGTCGAGCTCGGCCCGCGTTACCAGGCCCGCCCCGGCGGTTACCTGCGCATCCTCAAGTGTGGTTTCCGTCCGGGCGACAATGCCCCGATGGCCTACGTCGAACTCGTCGACCGCCCGCAGGCGGCCACCGAAGCCGCCGAATAATCCCGGCGCACCGACGTGGTACCCAAGACCCCGGCCCGCGCCGGGGTCTTGCTTTTCGCGGCACGGAAACTTCGCCTGCTCGCCGCTGTCCTGTACGCTAGACCCTGCACACGAAAGCCGCGCCCATGACCGCCAATCCCTTCGCCTGGACCTTCCGGGCCCAGTTCCTCACCGGGTTCCTGCTCTGCGCGTCGCTGCTGGCCTACGCGCTGTACGTGCAGTTCGGCATGCTGATGCTGCCTTGCCCGCTGTGCATCCTGCAGCGCCTGGCCTTCGCCGCGATGGGCTTCGTCTTCCTCGTCGGTGGACTGCACTCGCCCAAGGGCCGGGTCGGTCGCGGCGTGTACGGCCTGCTGGCCTTCGCTGCGGCCGCAGCGGGCGCGGGCGTCGCCGGCCGCCATGTCTGGCTGCAGTCGCTGCCGGCCAGCGAAGTGCCGCTGTGCACGTCGATGGGCCTGGACTACATGGTCGAGGCGATGGGCCCGTTCAAGGCCCTCTCGAGCGTGCTCGCCGGCTCCGGGGAGTGCGCGAAGGTGGACTGGACCCTCCTGGGCCTGTCCATGCCTGCCTGGACGCTGGCCTGGTTCATCGGCCTGGGCCTGGGCGCGCTCTGGGCGGGCTGGCGCCGCCGCTGACTCCCCGCGTCGTCGCGTCGCCTGCACGGGCCCGCGAGGCGCCTGTGGCATGATGATTTCGACTTCCCACCGCGATGACACCACGGACCCCCGAGATGAACGCCTCCGACCGCAGCCTGACCCCCGTTTCCGTTCCCGGTGACTGGTCGCCGGCGAGCTGGCGGGCGTTCGCCGCGGCCCAGCAGCCCACGTATCCGGACGCCCAGGCGCTCGCCGAGGTCCTCGGTGAGCTCGGCCGGCTGCCTCCGCTGGTCACCTCCTGGGAAATCCTGGCGCTGAAGAAGCAGCTTGCCGAGGCCCAGGAAGGCAAGCGATTCCTGCTGCAGGGCGGCGACTGCGCCGAGTCCTTCGCCGACTGCGAGTCGGCCCTGGTCTCGAACCGCCTGAAGGTGCTGCTGCAGATGAGCCTGGTGCTCGTGCACGGCCTGCGCCTGCCGGTAGTGCGCGTCGGCCGTTTCGCCGGCCAATACGCCAAGCCGCGCTCGGCCGACATGGAGGAGAAGGACGGCGTCTCGCTGCCCAGCTACCGCGGCGATTTCATCAACCAGCCCGAGTTCACGGCCGAGGCCCGCACGGCCGACCCGCGCCGCATGATCAAGGGCCACGCGCGCTCGGCGATGACGATGAACTTCGTGCGCGCGCTGATCGACGGCGGTTTCGCCGACCTGCACCACCCCGAGTACTGGGACCTGGGCTGGGTCGGCCATTCGCCGCTGTCCGACGAATACCGACGCATGGTCGCCGCCGTCGGCGACGCCGTGCGCTTCATGGAAACCATTTCCGGCGAAGCGCTGCACAACCTCAACCGCGCCGACTTCTACACCTCGCACGAAGCGCTGCTGCTGCCCTACGAGGAAGCGCTCACGCGCCAGGTGCCGCGCCAGTGGGGCTGGTTCAACCTGTCCACCCACTTCCCGTGGATCGGCATGCGCACGGCCGCCCTTGATGGCGCGCACGTGGAGTATTTCCGCGGCCTGCGCAACCCGGTGGCGGTGAAGATCGGCCCCTCGGTCACGCCCGACCAGCTGCTGCGGCTTGCCGACGCGCTCAACCCCGAGAACGAGCCCGGCCGCCTGAGCTTCATCCACCGCATGGGTGCCGCCAAGGTCGCCGAGAAACTGCCGCCGCTGCTCGACGCCGTGCGGCGCGAAGGCCGCCGCGTGCTGTGGATCTGCGACCCGATGCACGGCAATACCGAAAGCACCAGCAACGGCTACAAGACCCGCCGCTTCGACAACATCCGCGCCGAAGTGGAGGCCAGCTTCGACCTGCATGCCGCGGCCGGCACCCGCCTGGGCGGCGTGCACCTGGAGCTCACCGGCGAAAACGTCACCGAGTGCACCGGCGGCGCGCGCGAACTCACCGACACCGACCTGGCGCGCGCCTATCGCTCCACCGTGGACCCGCGCCTCAACTACGAGCAGTCGCTCGAGATCGCCATGCTGATCGTGCGCAAGCAGACCAGCCTGGCGGCCCCGATCACGCCCTGATTCCTCAGGGCGTGGCGCCCGGCGCGAAGCCGGGCGGGCGGCGGGCCCGCGTGGCCTGCTCGAAGGCGTAACCCAGCGCCAGCAGTTCCGCTTCCGAGTGCGGACGACCCAGGAAAGCCAAGCCCAGCGGCAATTCGCTGGCTTCGCCCATCGGCACCGTGAGGCTGGGCGTGCCGGCTACCGCGGCCATGCCGTACCCGGCGCTGACGAAATGGTCGCCCAGCACGTGGTCGGTGGGCCAGGCCGGGCCGGTGGTGGGCGCCACCAGCGCATCGAGCTTCTGGCCATCGAGCACGGCCATCAGGCCTTCGTCCCGGGCCAGGCGCCGGGCCTTGGCGCGCGCTTCGACGTAGGCCTTGTCATCGAGGCCGGGCTTGGCCTGGGCCTGCACCAGCAGGTCCTGGCCGAAGAAGGGCATGGCAGCCGCGGCGTTGGCCTCGTTCCAGGCAATCAGCGCCTCGAGCGAAGCCACGGGGGCGCCGCTCCCGCGCAGGTAGTCGTCCAGGCCGGCCTTGAACTCGTGCAGCAGTACCTCGAACTCGGCCTGTCCCCACTGGCCCCAGGTGGGCACGGTCACGTCCACGACGTCGGCGCCGGCTTTGCGCAGGACCTCGAGCGCTGATTCCGTGGCGGCGTCCACGGCGGGGTGGCGGCCCATGGCCTGGCGCAGCACGCCGATGCGCTTGCCGGCGAGGGCCTGGGCATCGAGCGCCGACAGGTAGTCCACGCGCGGGCGCTGGACTGCCGCCGGATCGGCAGCGTCATGCGCCACCAGCACCTGCAGCAGCGCGGCCGCATCGGCCACCGTGCGCGCCATCGGGCCGGCGGTGTCCTGCGTCGCCGAGATCGGGATGATGCCGTCGCGGCTCACCAGCCCCACCGTCGGCTTCAGCCCGACCAGGCCATTGACTGCCGACGGACACAGGATGCTGCCGTCGGTTTCGGTGCCGACGCCCACGGTGGCCAGGCTGGCGGCGATCGCCGCGCCGGTGCCCGAGCTCGAGCCGCAGGGGTTGCGCTCGAGCGCGTACGGATTGCGTGTCTGCCCGCCGCGAGAGCTCCAGCCGGAGCTGGAATGGCTGGAGCGGAAATTGGCCCACTCGCTCAGGTTGGTCTTGCCCAGCACCACGGCGCCGGCGTCGCGCAGCCGCGCCACCAGGAAGGCGTCGTCCTTGGGGCGGTGGTTGGCCAGGGCCAGCGAACCCGCCGAGTTCACCAGGCCGGCCACGTCGATGTTGTCCTTGAGCAGCACCGGGATGCCGTGCAGCGGGCCGCGCACCTTGCCGGCGGCACGCTCGGCGTCGCGCGCACGGGCTTCGTCGAGGGCGGCCGGGTTGAGTTCGATCACCGAGTTCAGGCGCGGGCCGGCGCGGTCGATGGCGGCGATGCGGTCGAGGTAGGCCGCGGCGAGCGCTTCGGCGCTCAGCGTGCCGGCCTCGAAGGCGGCGCGTGCGGTCGCCACGTCGAGTTCGACGACGTTGGCGGTGTCGCTGACGACCACCGGCGACCAGGCCATGCCATCGGGCTCCTTGCCGGTGGGCAGCCAGCGGCGCACCCGGTAGTCGCCCAGGTCCACCTCGGCCACGGCGTCGGCGCTGGCCAGCGCCACGTAGGCGCGGTTGCCGGCGGGCGGCACCACGATGCCAATGGGGAGCGGGCTCTTGCCGAAGCGGTCGCCGAACAGGCGGCCCTCGGCGTCCTTGGCCTCGCGGTCGAAGCGGATGTCGGCCAGGTGGCGGCGCGCGGCGCGGTCATAAACACGCACCAGGCCTGCTTCGGCGCAGCTCACCAGCACGCGCGAGCCGTCGGGCGTGATCGTGACGCGGATGGGGAAGCCGGCCGCCGGGAGGCGCGCCAGCTCCCTGCCGCTGGCGGCGTCGAACACGGCGACGTCGCCTGCGTCGCGGTGGCCCACCCAGAGCTCGCGGCCGTCGGGCGAAACGGCGATGCCCTCGGCGCCGTCGCCGGTCTTCCAGACGCCCAGGCGTTCGCCCTTTTCCAGGTCGATCACGGTCACCGAGTCATCGCCCAGGTTCGAAACATAGGCGCGGCTGCCGTCGGGGTGCAGGGCGACCATGTGCGAACCCGCCTGGTCGGTCGGAAGCACCGCCACGCGTTCGCCGGTGCGCGCCGACCAGCCCACCAGCGCCCGCTGGCCCTCGGCGGTCACCCAGGCGGTATCGCCGTGCCAGGCGATGCCATGCGGGCGGTCGTAGCGCCCCAGCCGGTGCATGGCCACCACCCGTGCGGCGGCCACGTCCACCAGGCTCAGGCTGTTGCCCGGTGCGCCGGGTCGGCCGTAGTTGGCCACCAGGGCCCAGCGCCCGTCCGGGCTGACCGCGGCTTCGTGCGGGCCGGCGCCCACGGCGACCGTGGCGCGCTCGCGGCCGCTGGCCAGGTCGAGCAGGGTGGCGGTGTCGGCGGCCTTGTTGAGCACCACGAGGGTGTCGGCGCATGCCGGGGTCGAGGCGGCGAACGCGGCGGCAAGGCAAAGCAGGGGCAGGGCGGCAGGACGCATGGCGGGCTCCGGGGACGAACCCGTGGAGTCTAGACAACTCCCGCGTTGCGACGGCGTGACCCGCGGCGCGGTCCTAGCGCAGCAGGTCCCAGGCGATGCGGGCCACCAGCGCCAGCACCACGCCCAGGAACAGCAGCCGGATGAAGCGGTCGCCCTGGCGGATGGCCAGCCGGCTGCCGACGTAGCTGCCCAGCATGTTGCCGACGATCAGCGGCACCGCCAGCGCCCATTGCACGAAGCCGCTCGCGGCCAGCACCGCCCACGAGGACAGGTCGGCGGCCACGTTGGTGGACTTCGACACCGCCGAGGACTTCAGGAAGTCCAGCCCGATCACGCTGACGAAGGCGAACACCAGCAACGTGCCCGTGCCGGGGCCGATCAGGCCGTTGTAGAAGCCGCAGGCGGCGCCGACCAGGGCCGCGGCCACGGCCTCGCGGCGGGGCGCGAAACGGCGCTGCTCGCGCGTGCCCAGGTCCTTGCGCAGCACGGTGTACACCGCCAGCACCACGCACACGGAGAGCACCACGAGCTTGAGCACGTCGGGTTCGATGCGCTTGGCGAACTGAACGCCCACCGCCGAGGCGGCGAGCGCGGCCAGCAGCGCCGGCAGCACGATGCGGCGCTCCACCGTGAGGTGGCGGAAGTAGTTCCAGGCCGCGACGCTGGTGCCCAGCAGCGAACTGGTGCGCTGGGTGGCGATGGTCTGGAGGATGTTCAGGCCCGGATGCAGGTTGAGCATCGCGGGCGTGAGGATCAGGCCGCCGCCGCCGACGATGCTGTCGAGCAGGCCGGCGGCGAAGCCGGCCAGCCCGGTCAGCAACCAGAGCTCGGGGCTCATCGGTGGCAGGTCCGCAGGCGGGGATCAGCCGGCGCGCGAGGCCTTCTTGCGGTCGTTTTCGGTGCGGAACTTCTTGCGCAGGCGGATGGCGACCGGGGTGATCTCGACCAGCTCGTCGTCGTCGATGAACTCCAGCGCCTGTTCGAGCGAGAACTTCACCGGCGGGATCAGGCCCTCGTCCTTGTCGGTGCCCGAGGCGCGGAAGTTGGTCAGCTGCTTGCCGCGCAGGGCGTTGACGGTGAGGTCGTTGTCCTTGGCGTGGATGCCGACGATCTGGCCTTCGTAGATTTCCTCGCCCGGCTCGATCATCAGGCGGCCGCGCTCCTGCATGGCGATCTGCGCATAGGCCGGCGACGGGCCGGTGCCGTTGGAGATCAGCACGCCGTTCTGGCGCTGGCCGATCTCGCCTTCCTGCTTCGGCGCGTAATGGTCGAAGACGTGGAAGAGCAGGCCGGTGCCGGCGGTGATGGTGCGGAATTCGGTCTGGAAGCCGATCAGGCCACGCGCCGGGATGATGAAGTCCATGCGCACGCGACCCTTGCCGTCCGGCTCCATGTTCTGCAGGAGCGCGCGGCGCTCGCCCAGGCGCTGCATCACGCCGCCCTGGTACTGCTCCTCGAGGTCCACCACCAGCGACTCGAACGGCTCGGACTTCACGCCGTCGATGTCCTTGATGATCACCTCGGGGCGCGATACGGCCAGCTCGTAGCCCTCGCGGCGCATGGTTTCGATGAGGATCGAGAGGTGCAGTTCGCCGCGGCCGCTGACCTTGAACTTGTCGGCGTCGCCGGTGTCCTCGACCTTCAGCGCCACGTTGTGCTGGGTCTCGCGCATTAGGCGGTCGCGCAGCTGGCGCGAGGTGAGGAACTTGCCGCCGCTGCGGTCCTTGTTGCCGGCGAAGGGCGAGTCGTTGACCTGGAAGGTCATCGAGATCGTGGGCTCGTCGACGGTGAGCACCGGCAGCTGCTCGGGGGCCGAGACGTCGCAGACGGTGTCGGAGATGCCCAGGCCTTCGATGCCCGAAATGGCGATGATGTCGCCGGCGCGCGCTTCCTTCACCTCGTGGCGCTCCAGGCCCATGAAGCCGAGCACCTGCAGCACCTTGGCGTTGCGCACCTTGCCGTCGCGGGCCACCACGGTGACCGGCTGGTTGGTGCGGATGGTGCCGCGCTGCACGCGGCCGACGCCGATGATGCCGACGTAGTTGTTGTAGTCGAGCGAGGTGATGCGCATCTGGAACGGGCCGTCCATGTCCACCGGCGGCGGCGGGACCTTGTCCACGATGGTCTGGAACAGCGCGGTCATGTCGCCCGAGCGAACCGATTCGTCCATGCCGGCGTAGCCGTTCAGGCCCGAGGCGTAGACCACGGTGAAATCGAGCTGCTCGTCGGTGGCGCCCAGGCGGTCGAACAGGTCGAAGGTCTGGTTGAGCACCCAGTCAGGGCGCGCGCCCGGGCGGTCGACCTTGTTGATCACCACGATCGGCTTGAAGCCCATCGCGAACGCCTTCTGGGTGACGAAGCGGGTCTGCGGCATCGGGCCGTCCATCGCGTCCACCAGGATCAGCACCGAGTCCACCATGGACAGCACGCGCTCGACCTCGCCGCCGAAGTCGGCGTGGCCCGGCGTGTCGACGATGTTGATGCGGTATTCCTCGCCTTCCGGCGACGTCCAGCGGATGGCCGTGTTCTTGGAAAGGATGGTGATGCCGCGTTCCTTTTCCAGGTCGTTGCTGTCCATCGCGCGCTCGGCGAGCTGCTGGCGTTCACCCAGGGTGTTGGACTGCTTGAGCAGCTGGTCCACCAGGGTGGTCTTGCCATGGTCGACGTGGGCGACGATGGCGATGTTGCGGAGCTTTTCGATGGACATGCGAATGGGCGCCGGGGGCGCTGTCTCGTAGGAAAATGAGTCTGACAGTATATCACCGAACGGCGCCCCGGACGGCCCCCGGGGTGGCAGCTGTGGCATCCTAGGCGGCCCGCCGGGACCCGCCCGGCACCCGTTACCGGAGCCTGAAATGTCCCTGACCGCTGTCTTCACCACCTCCCGCGGGCCGATCCGCGTCCGCCTGCACGCCGACAAGGCCCCGGTCACCGTGGCCAGCTTCGTCAACCTGGCCCAGCGCGGCTTCTACGATGGCCTGAGCTTCCACCGCGTGATCCCCGACTTCATGATCCAGGGCGGTTGCCCCAAGGGCACCGGCACGGGCGGCCCGGGCTACCGCTTCGAGGACGAGTGCCGCGCCGACCTGCGCCACGACAAGCCGGGCGTGCTGTCCATGGCCAACGCAGGCCCGGGCACCAACGGCAGCCAGTTCTTCATCACCCACGTGGCCACCCCGTGGCTGGACGGCAAGCACACCGTGTTCGGCGAAGTCATCGGCGCCGGCGACCAGCAGGTCGTGGACGCGGTGCGCGGCGGCGACAAGATCGAAAGCGTGCGCATCGAGGGCGACACCGCCCCGCTGCTGGCCGCCCAGGCCGCGCGCGTGGCCGACTGGAACAAGGTGCTCGACGCCTGACCAGGCTCAGGGCAGGAAACGCAGCCTGTCCAGCGTGCGCGACACCGCTTCGGCGTCGCGCGGGTAGTAATGCTCCTCGGGCGCCAGCCACACCAGAAGGGTGAGGCGCCCGTCGCGCTCCGCCGCCGCGGCCTGGCCGCGGTAGCGCAAGCCACGGCCGTTGGCCAGGCTCAGCTCGAAGCGCAGGCCCGGCACGCCGCCGAAGTCGGCTGGCCGCAGGCCCTGTGCCTGCACGGCCGACCAGCCCGAGAGGGCCAGGCCGTCGGCCACCAGGTCGCGGATTTCGTCCGGCCGCATGCCCGGGCGGAACCACGGGCCGTCGGGGCGCCGCTTCGTGGCCTTGCTGCCCTGGAACACGTGCTCTCCCGGTTTCACCCGCGAGACGATGTTGAGCTGGTTCAACGGCGTACCGTCCACCGTCCAAAGCTCCTGGCGAGCCCCCTTGATTCGGGCCCAGTCGAGCGAGGTTTCCAGCTGCAGGTCGAACACCTGCACCCGGCCGGCGGGCTGCAGCGTGCCGCCGGCGCCGGCGCAGGCGGCCAGCAGCAGGAGGGTGGCGAAAGACAGGAGCAGGCGCGTCATCGGCCGGGCTCCGGACTTGCCAGGTAGCTGGCGATGAACTCGGCGTCGTCCGCTTCGGGTGACAGTGCCAGGTAGCGGCGCAGGGACGCCGAGGCTTCCTCGTGGTGGCCGGCGTCGCGCAGGGCCAGGCCATGGTCGCGCCAGGCTTCGGCCGGCGGGTCGGGCAGGGCCAGTGACCGCGCCAGCAGCTCCGCGGCGCGCGCCGCATCGCCGGGCCCGCCGCGGCGACGGTGCGCTTCGGAAAGGTAGTAGGAGAGCAGCGACTGGCGGGCTGGTGGCGCGTCGGCGAGCAAGTCGCCGATGACCCGTGCCGAACTGTCGTACATGCGCCTCGACAGTTCGCCACGCAGCCAGCGGGCGAAGTGGGGCGCCACAGCGGCCTGGTGGCGGTCGCGGCCGGATTCGCCGCCGGCCGGCAGCCTCGCCGCGGCTGCGGTGACGTCCGCCAGCCGCTCCGCCGTGCGCGGGTGGGTGGCGAAGACGGGCAGCGGCTTGCCGTGCCGGCGGGCGTCTTCCTCGGCCTTCATGCGTTGCCAGAGCCTTGGTGCCGCGGCTGCTTCATACCCTTGGGCGACGGCGGCGGCCAGGCCGATGGCGTCGGCCTCGCGCTCGGCCTCCCGCGAATGCCCGTACATCGAGGCGGCGCCCAGCAGGCTGGCCGCCGGACCCGCGGCCGCGGCACCGGCGCCCCAGGCCACCAGCCCGAAGGTGCCGAGGAACGCGCTGGTGCGCTTGGCCTTGCGCCACTGCACCAGCGAATGGCGCTGCCGGAAATGCGCGAATTCATGCCCCAGCACCATGGCCAGCTCGGCTTCGTCCCGGCAGCGCAGCAGGGCGCCGGTCCACACCACCAGCATGCCGTTGGGCGCCATCGAGGCGTTGAACCAGGGCTGCTCGATGACGTAAACGCGCAACTCGCCGCAATACTCGCCGGCGACGCGGCAAGCCACGTCGTGGACATAGGCTTCCAGCGCGGCGTCGCGCACGCGCAGCGGGTGTTCGCGCAGTTCGCGTTCGGCGCGGTCCATGGCGTAGCGCAGCTCGTCTTCCACGCTGCCGCGCTCCGGCACGTGGCCCGGCAGTGCGGCGGGCGGCACGGCCGCGCCGGCAGCCGCCAGGGCCAGCCATAGCGGCAGGCTGGCCGCGGTCACAGCGGCAGGCCCTGCAGCAGTTCGCCGGCCGTGGCGCGTGCGCCGGCCTCGTCGCGCAGGTCGCCCGTCTGCCGCGCGATGCGGTTGAACCACACCACCCGCCCGTTGCGCAGGTCCACCAGCGTGGCCACGCCCACCTGGCGCCCGCCGCCGATGTCCACCACGCCACCGAAGGCCGCGCCGGCCACCAGGCCCAGCACCCGCAGCGCCTTGCGGCCGTCGCTGGCATAGCTGTCGCGCACGTAGGTGAAAAGTGCGTAGTCGGCGCCGGTGGCCGCGCGCAGCTCCGAGACGCCGCCGCCCAGCGTCCAGTCCAGTCGGTCGCCCTTGGTGGCGAGTTCGCTGCCGGGGCGGGCGTGGTAGGCGATGCTGAGTGCGACGGCCTCGTTCAGGCGCAGCACCTGGCCGAGCCGTGAACTGGCGGGCAGGTCGTCGGGCACGTCGAAATCGGGGCGGCGGCCCACGCCGGCCGCGGCCAGCCGTTCGGCCACCGCCGTCGGATACCGGCGCCGCGCGGCCTCGGACCAGTCGCGTCGCGGCTCGGTCATGCCGCCGGCCGTGACCTCGCTCAGTTCGATGTCGGGCTCGACCACCACGACGCTGCCCTGGATCCGCAGGGGGCGTCCGTCCCCGTCCGCGGCGACCTGTTCAGGGCCCGCGCCGGCATGGCCGGCGGACAGGCCCAGCAGCGCGGCCAGCGCGAGGGCGGCGGCGGGTGCTGTCCGGCGGTGGCGGCGCATTGCGGACATGGGCTCCTCCTGCCGCCAGAGTGCCTGATCCGGGCCCGCAGGCAAGTCCCCGGCGGGCCGGCCGGGGAGGGTGGCGTGGTATCCTTTACCGGTTTTCCATCCCGCCAACCAAGCACGCGAGGATAGTGATGCCCCAGCTCGCTCAGCGCATGGGCCGTGCCAAGCCCAGCGCCATCATGGCCGTCGCCGAAAAGGCGAAGAAGCTCAAGGCCGAAGGCCGCGACATCGTCAGTTTCTCCATTGGCGTCCCCAACTTCCTGCCCGGCGAACACGTCTACGCCGCCGCCCGCGAGGCGCTGGCCAAGGACAGCGGCCAGTACGGCAGCAACCGCGGCTCCGACGCCCTGCTCGATGCCTTCCTCAAGCACATCGAAGCGCTCGGCCTCACCGGTTATACGCGCATGCACTGCGCCACCGGCATCGGCGCCAAGCACATCCTCTACAACCTGGCCGAGGCGCTGCTGGACGAAGGCGACACCATCGCCTATGCCACGCCCTACTGGACCACCTACGCCGACATCGCCGAGGTGCTGAACGCGAAGATCCTCGAGCTGCCGTGCCCGGCCAGCCAGGACTACAAGCTCACCCCGGCCCAGCTCGACGCCGCGCTGGCGACCAAGCCCAAGGTCTTCCTGTTCAACAACCCGAACAACCCGACCGGCATGGTCTACACCCGCGACGAGATCGCGGCGCTGGCCGACGTGGTGGCGAAGCACCCGGACACCTGGGTCATCACCGACGACATCTACAACACCATGGTGTTCGACGGACTGGGCTACCACAACTTCGTGCAGTTCCGCCCGGAGCTGCGCGAGCGCACCATCTTCGTCGACTCGCTGAGCAAGACCTACGGCATGCCCGGCTGGCGCGTCGGCTTCATGGCCGGCCCGGAAGTGGTGGCCAAGGCGCTCACGGTGCTCAACTCCACCCACATCACCAACCTGCCCGAAGTGGTCGTGGCCGCTGCCATCGCCGCGCTCACCGGCCCGCAGGACGTGCCCACCAGCAAGTGCGCCGAGTTTCAGGCCAAGCGCGACCTGGTGGTGGACACCATGAATGCCATCCCCGGCGTCGTCTGCCCGAAGCCGCAGGGCGCGTTCTACGTGTTCCCGGACATCAGCTGCGCCTTCGGCAAGTCGCACAAGGGCGTGAAGATCGCCAACGACGTCGATTTCTGCTCCGTGCTGCTCGAAGCCAAGGGCGTGGCCTGCGTGCCCGGCTCGGCCTTCGGCGAGCCGCGCGCGCTGCGCATCAGCTACACCTGCCCGACCGAGCAGCTGCCCAAGGGCCTGCAGCGGATCCAGGAATTCTTCGCAGAACTGAATTGAGGAGACCCCACATGAAGAACCCCGTCCGTGTTGCCGTGACCGGCGCCGCCGGCCAGATCGGCTATTCCCTGCTGTTCCGCATCGCCTCGGGCGAGATGCTCGGCAAGGACCAGCCGGTCATCCTGCAGATGCTCGAGCTGCCGATGGAGAAGGCCCAGGCCGCGCTGCGCGGCGTGATGATGGAGCTCGAGGACTGCGCGTTCCCGCTGCTGGCCGGCATGGTCGGCACCGACGACCCGATGGTGGCCTTCAAGGACGCCGACGTGGCCCTGCTGGTCGGCGCGATGCCGCGCGGCCCGGGCATGGAGCGCAAGGACCTGCTGCTCAAGAACGCCGAGATCTTCACCGTGCAGGGCAAGGCGCTCAACGCCGTCGCCTCGCGCAACGTGAAGGTGCTGGTGGTGGGCAACCCGGCCAACACCAATGCCTACATCGCCATGAAGTCGGCGCCCGACCTCGACCCGCGCAACTTCACCGCCATGCTGCGCCTTGACCACAACCGCGCCCTGTCGCAGCTGGCCATCCGCGCCGGCGTGGCCGTGGCCGACATCGAGAAGCTGGTCGTGTGGGGCAACCACAGCCCGACCATGTACCCGGACTACCGCTTCGCCACCGCGAATGGCGCCTCGCTCAAGGACAAGATCGGCGACGAGGCCTGGAACCGCGAGACCTTCATCCCGAAGGTCGGCAAGCGCGGCGCCGCCATCATCGAGGCCCGCGGCCTGAGCTCGGCCGCTTCGGCCGCCAACGCCGCCATCGACCACATCCGCGACTGGTCGCTGGGCACGAACGGCAAGTGGACCACCATGGGCATCCCGTCGGACGGCAGCTACGGCATCCCGAAGGACGTGATGTACGGCTTCCCGGTCACCTGCAAGGACGGCAAGTACGAGATCGTGCAGGGCCTGGAAGTCGACGAGTACTCGCGCTCGATGATGGACAAGACCCTGGCCGAGCTCGAGGAAGAGCGCGCCGGCGTCGCCCACCTGCTCTGAGGCGCGATCGCGTGCAGCGCACCTATCCGCTGCTGCTCGCCGCCATCCTGGCCAGCGCGGCCCCCGTTGCCGGGGCCGCCGGTCCCGGGGGCGGCGGGAGTGCGGATACGGTTCGCGAATGCTGGCCCGAACTGGCGGGCGCGCCCAAGGCCAAGCCGGGCGGCGCGGTCGGCAGGATGCTCAGGCTCGAGGCGGGAAAGAGCCCGATCGCGCGATTCGCCACGGGAGAGAGCCTGGTCGTGGTGGTGGTCCTGCCGGCCCTGAAGAAGCCCTACGCCCTCGAGTTCCAGGTGACGCCCGACCTCAACCTCGGCCGTCCCGGCGAGGTCCTGCTGCCGTCGGTGGTGTTGGTGGATGCGGAGTTCTGCGCCGTCTCCAGCCATCCCGAGCTGGAATTCAAGCCGCACTACAACTTCTTCACCACCGAACGCACCACCCGGGCCCAGGTACCGGTTTCCGACCCAGTGGTCCGCCACGCCCTCGTTTATTCCGATCCCGCCCGCGTGGGCCAATCCGTGGATTTCGAGCTCAATGGTTTCGACATGGGCGCGCTTCGCCGATCCGAACAAGGATGGACGATGGCCCGCATCAACCGTTGATCGATCCGCCGACGCAAGCATGGAGTCAAGCATGTCCGAAGTTTCGAATGGCGCGCGCTTCCGCGCCGCCGTCAGGGAAGAATCCCCGCTGCAGGTGATGGGCGCCATCACCGCCTACGCCGGCCTGATGGCCAAGCGCGTGGGCTACAAGGCGCTGTACCTCTCGGGCGGCGGCGTGGCCGCCAATTCGCTGGGCGTGCCCGACCTCGGCATCAGCACCATGGAAGACGTGCTCACCGACGCCCGCCGCATCGTCGACGCCACCGGCATGCCGCTGCTGGTGGACATCGACACCGGCTGGGGCGGCGCCTTCAACATCGGCCGCACCATCAAGGCCTTCCAGCGCATCGGCGTCGCCGCCGTGCACATGGAGGACCAGGTCGGCCAGAAGCGCTGCGGCCACCGCCCGGGCAAGGAGGTGGTGTCGAAGGAAGAAATGGTGGACCGGGTCAAGGCCGCCGTGGACGCGCGCACCGACGCCGGCTTCGTGATCATGGCGCGCACCGACGCCGCCGCGGTGGAGGGCGTCGACGCCGCCATCGATCGCGCCGTGGCCTACGTCGAGGCCGGCGCCGACATGATCTTCCCCGAGGCCATGAAGTCCCTGGACGACTACCGCCGCTTCAAGGCCGCGGTGAAAGTGCCCATCCTCGCCAACCTCACCGAGTTCGGCTCGACCCCGTTCTTCACCACGGACGAGCTGCGCGAAGCCAGCGTCGACATCGCGCTTTACTGCTGCGGCGCCTACCGCGCCATGAACAAGGCCGCGCTGGGCTTCTACGAAACCGTACGCCGCGAAGGCACCCAGAAGAACATCATCGACACGCTGCAGACCCGCGCCGAGCTGTACGACTTCCTGGGCTACCACGCCTACGAAGACAAGCTCGACGAACTGTTCTCGCAGAAGAAAAACTGAGCAAGGAGCCACCGATGAGCGAAAACACCCACCTGCCCAAGCCCAAGAAGTCGGTCGCCCTCAGCGGCACCGCGGCGGGCAATACAGCGCTGTGCACGGTCGGCCGCAGCGGCAACGACCTGCATTACCGCGGCTACGACATCCACGACCTGGCCACGAAGGCCGGCTTCGAGGAAGTGGCGCACCTGCTGGTGCACGGCGCGCTGCCCACCGCCAGCCAGCTGGCCGCCTACAAGACCAAGCTGCGCCGCCTGCGCGGCCTGCCGGCCATCGTCACCGACGCGCTGGAGCTGGTGCCGGCCAACGCCCACCCGATGGACGTGCTGCGCACCGGCTGCTCGGTGCTGGGCACGGTGCTGCCCGAGCGCGACGGCCACCCGGTGAACGAGGCCCGCGACATCGCCGACAAGCTGATGGCCAGCTTCGGCTCGATGCTGCTGTACTGGTGGCACTTCACCCGCAACGGCCGCCGCATCGACGTCGAGACCGACGACGACACCATTGCCGCGCACTTCCTGCACCTGCTGCACGGCGAACCGCCGAGCGCCTCGCACGCCCGCGCGCTGGACCAGTCGCTGGTGCTCTACGCCGAGCACGAGTTCAACGCCTCCACCTTCACCGCCCGCGTCATCGCCGGCACCGGGTCCGACCTGTTCAGCTGCATCACCGGCGCCATCGGCGCGCTGCGCGGCCCGAAGCACGGCGGGGCCAACGAAGTGGCGATGGAGATCATCGCGCGCTACGGCAGCGCCGACGAGGCGGAGGCCGACATCCGCGCCCGCGTCGAGCGCAAGGAAATCGTCATCGGCTTCGGCCACCCGGTGTACACCATCGGCGATCCGCGCAACCCGATCATCAAGGAAATCAGCCGCAAGCTCTGCAAGGAGGGCGGCAACCAGGTCCTGTTCGACGTCAGCGAGCGCATCGAGACGCTGATGATGGACCTCAAGAAGATGTTCCCGAACCTCGACTGGTACAGCGCCTCGGCCTACCACATGATGGGCGTGCCGACGGCGATGTTCACCCCGCTGTTCGTCATCGCCCGCACCAGCGGCTGGAGCGCGCACGTGATCGAGCAGCGCATCGACGGCAAGATCATCCGCCCGAGCGCGAACTACACCGGTCCCGAGGACCGCGAGTTCGTTCCGCTCGACAAGCGCTGACCGCGCCCCGGGGGCAAAAGAAAAGGCCGCGCAGCGATGCGCGGCCTTTTTTGTCGCCGGACCCGGATGCCTCAGGGGGCCATGCGCTGGGCAGTGGCGGGCAGGGCGGCCACGGTGACGGTGGGCACCGGCGCGGCTGCCGGCGGGTTCAGGCGCTGCACGCGGAAGAAAGTGTGGTCGCCGATGGTGGCCACCCGGGGCGAGGCGGCCCAGGCCGGGTTGGCCAGGTCCAGGGCGGCGAAGTGGCTGGCGCCGGGCACCACCTCGTGGCGCTGGCCGGGCGGCAGGCGCCAGTCCTGCTGGGCCTGGAACGCGACCTGGACGGCCTGCTGCCAGGCCTCGAGGTTCTTCATGCGCAGGCCGGGGTTCACGATGGTCGGTGCGAACTGCTTGCGGGCGGTGACCACCTCGCAGACCGAATCGCCCCACTGGCCGCTGTCGCGGCGGCGCAGGGCCACCTCGGCCACCGCGCGCTGGCCCAGTTCGGACTGGTTGCGGGCTTCCAGGTACACCGTCGTCGCCAGGCACAGGGGGTCGGCGGCAGGCTGGGGCAGGATCTGGGCCAGCCAAAGGATGAAAGACAACTTCATGGCGGAACTCCTTGCTCCGTTGCGCCGCAAGTTCCCGCCCGCCATCTGGCGGGTCCCGTAATGGTCAACGGGGGAGGGGAGGGCCTGCGGCCTGGCGTTTTGGGGATGGACGGGACTTGCCCGCATTCCAGGGGGGCGGGCTAGGTTGGGCGCCCCCGGAATCCCCGCGAAGCCATGCGCTGCGGGGCCGTTTCAGTCGGTGCGGCCCTTGGCCGGGCACCGATCCAGCGGCGCATGGTACGGGTAATAATCCAACCTTGCCTGAACGGGAATTTCCAAGCCTTTGATTTGGCTTGGAGTAATTGCTTAGAGGGCGGCCGCGAGGCGGCTGCCCTGGTCGATGGCGCGCTTGGCGTCGAGCTCCGCGGCCACGTCGGCGCCGCCGATCAGGTGGGCGGCGCGGCCGGCCGCCTGCAGCGGTTCCACCAGCGCGCGCAGCGGCTCCTGGCCGGCGCAGACCACCACGTGGTCCACCGGCAGCAGCTGCTCCTGGCCGTCCACCCGGATGCGCAGGCCGGCGTCGTCCACGCCCAGGTACTCCACCCCGCCCAGGGCCTGCACGGCCTTGGCCTTGAGGGCCGCGCGGTGGATCCAGCCGGTTGTCTTGCCCAGGCGGGCGCCCGGCTTGCCGGGGCTGCGCTGGAGCAGCCAGAGCTGGCGGGCCGGGGCCTCCGGCCGGGGCCTGGCCAGGCCGCCGGGGCCCTCGAACTCGGGCGCCACGCCCCACTCGGCCATCCAGCGCTCCGTGTCGAGGCTGGGCGAGGGGCCCTCGTGGGCCAGGTACTCCGCCACGTCGAAGCCGATGCCGCCCGCGCCGATGATGGCCACCTTGGCGCCCGGAACCACGCGGCCCGTGAGCACGTCCAGGTAGCTCACCACCTTCGGGTGGTCGGCCCCGGGAAAGGCCACCTTGCGCGGGCGGATGCCGGTGGCCAGCACGATCTCGTCGTAGCCGCCGGCCAGCAGCGCTTCGGCGTCAACGCGCTGGCCCAGCCGCAACTCGACGCCCGTCAGTTCGATGCGCTTGCCGAAGTAGCGCAGGGTTTCGTGGAACTCTTCCTTGCCAGGGATCTTCTTGGCCAGGTTGAACTGGCCGCCGATTTCGCCGGCCGCGTCGATCAGGGTTACCCGGTGCCCGCGTTCGGCGGCCACGGTGGCGCAGGCGAGCCCGGCCGGCCCGGCGCCGACCACGGCGATGCGCTTGGGCGCGGCGGTGGGCGTGTAGACCAGTTCGGTCTCGGCGCACGCGCGCGGGTTCACCAGGCAGCTGGCCTTGCGGTTGACGAACACGTGGTCCAGGCAGGCCTGGTTGCAGGCGATGCAGGTATTGATTTCGTCTCGCCGGCCGGCGCGTGCCTTGTTCGCCCACTGCGGGTCGGCCAGCAGCGGCCGGGCCATGGACACCATGTCGGCCTGGCCCGCGGCAAGGATGCCCTCGGCCACTTCGGGCATGTTGATGCGATTGGTCGCGACCAGCGGCACCGACACGTGCGGCTTGAGCTTTGCGGTGACGCCGGCGAAGGCGCCGCGCGGCACCGAGGTGGCGATGGTGGGCACGCGCGCCTCGTGCCAGCCGATGCCGGTGTTGATGATCGTGGCGCCGGCGGCCTCGATGGCCTTGGCCTGCATCACGATCTCGTCCCAGGCCGAACCACCCTCGACCAGTTCCAGCATGGAAAGCCGGTAGATGAGGATGAAATCCGGACCCACGGCCTCGCGGATGCGGCGCACGATCTCGACCGCGAAGCGCATGCGCTTCTCCGGCGTGCCGCCCCAGGCGTCGTTGCGCTTGTTGGTGCGCGCCGACAGGAACTGGTTGATCAGGTAACCCTCGGAACCCATCACCTCGACGCCGTCGTAGCCCGCGTCGCGGGCAAGCTTCGCCGTGGTGACGAAGGCGCGGATCTGGCGCTCGACGCCCCAGGCCGTGAGCGCACGCGGCGTGAGCGGGCTGATCGGCGCCTTGACCTTCGAGGCCGACACCAGCAGCGGGTGCGCGGCGTAGCGGCCGGCATGCAGGATTTGCAGGCAGATGCGGCCGCCGGCGCCGTGCACCGCGTCGGTGACGATGCGGTGCTTGTGGATTTCCCAGGGCCAGCTGAGTTTGCCGGCGAAGGGCTTGAGCCAGCCAACCAAGTTCGGCGAGATGCCGCCGGTGACCATCAGGCCCGTGCCGCCCTCGGCACGCTCGCGGAAGTAGGCCGCCAGCTTCGGGAAGTCGCGCGCGTGGTCTTCCAGGCCGGTGTGCATCGAGCCCATCAGGATGCGGTTGGGCAGGGTGCAGAAACCGAGGTCCAGCGGCTGGAAGAGGTGCGGGTAGGGCGAGGTGGTCATGTCGGGCGCGGGCGTCGGCTGAGCGTTTCACCTTGCCCGGATCGATCGACCCGGACAAGACGTGGGCAGGTGGGGAATCAGGGGGCTTCGGCGTCGGCAGGTCGCAGCCCGACGTCGCGCAGCTCGAGGCGGCCACCGTCGGCGTCGCGCAACTCCAGGGTGGCCAGGGGCACGCCCGTGTGGCGGTTGACGAAGCGCACCGGCGAGCGGCCACCGTAGACCCAGCGGTCACCCCATTGCGCCAGCGCGATAAGCACCGGGGCCAGGTCCTTGCCGCTCGGCGTGAGGCGGTATTCGACCTCGCGGGCATCGTCGGCGGAAGGGCGGCGTTCCAGCACGCCGGCTTCGACCAGGCGCTTGAGCCGCGCGCTCAGCACGTTCTTGGCGATGCCCAGCCGGCGTTCGAAGTCGCCGAAGCGGCGGGCGCCCCGGAAGGCCTCGCGCAGGATCAGCAGGCTCCACCATTCGCCGACCCGCTCCAGCGCCTGCGCCATCGGGCAGGCCATGCCTGAATAGGAAGTTCGCTTCATGGGGCCAGCCTAACGGATTCCAGTTGCATCAAGCAACCGAAAGGCGTAAGTTCCATTCAAGTTGCATAAAGCAACCGAATAGGACCCGCCATGACCCGCCTCCCGATCCGCCCGCTGGGCCGCCTGCTGGGCGTGCTGTCCCCCGAACTCGCGGCCGAACTGGCCCGCCGCCTCGCCACCCGGCCCATGGCCCGCTCCCGGCGCCCCGACCCCGAAGGCGCGGTGCCGGTGACCTTCCGCTTCGGCCTGGCCGGCCTGCGCTGGGGCGACCAGGGCCCGCGCATCCTGGCGCTGCACGGATGGGAAGGACGGGCGGCGCAATTCCGAGGCTTGGGTGAACGGCTGGCGGCGCGCGGCTACCAGCTGATCGCGATCGACGCGCCGGCGCATGGCCGTTCGCCCGGTCGCGAGGCCGACCCGGTGGTGTTCGCCGATGCGCTGCAGGAAGTGGCGGCCGAACTCGGCCCGCTGCACGCGGTGGTGGGGCATTCGATGGGCGGTGCCTCCGCCTTGCTGGCCCTGAGCCGTGGGCTCGACGCACTGCGCACGGTGGCGATCGCGGCGCCGGCCGGCTTTGCCGGCGTGCTGGCGCGCATGAGCCGCGGGCTCGGCCTGCCGGAGCCCGCGCGGCGCAGCTTCTTCGAGAAGATGCATCGCCGCACCGGCATCGCGCCCGAGGCGCTGGACATCGACCAGCTCGCCGCGCGCATCGCCCGGCCGCTGCTGGTGGTGCACGACCACGACGACGCGGTCATCCCCTTCGACGACGCCCGCCGCATCGCCCGGGCGACGCAGGGGCAACTGCTGGCCACCCGCGGCCTCGGCCATCGCGCCGTGCTGCGCGACGCCGCGGTGCTCGACCACGTGGTCGGATTCCTCGACGTTCGCGCCGCCTGACAGGGACGGCCGCGTGCCGCGCCATTGTCCGTTCTGGCTTAGGACCAGGACCGGCGGGGCCCCGCTGCTTCTGGCAAAGTAAGCCCACTTCGCCAACGCACGCACGGACCGCCCGCCGATGAGCCTTCAAGACCACCGCTCCGCCAAGCGCCCCGAGCCCGACCAGTCCATGGTCGACATCGCCAACTACGTCACCGACTACTACATCGGTTCGTCGGAGGCCTACACCACGGCGCGCTACATGCTGCTCGACTCGCTGGCGTGCGCGATGCTGGCCATGCGCCACCCGGAATGCGTGAAGCACCTCGGCCCGCTGGTGCCCGGCGCCAACCTGCCCGGCGGCGTGCGCGTGCCCGGCACCTGCCACGAGCTCGACCCGGTGCAGGCGGCCTACAACATCGGCGTGCAGGTGCGCTGGCTCGACTTCAACGACACCTGGCTCGCCGCCGAGTGGGGCCATCCGTCCGACAACCTGGGCGCCATCCTCGCCGTCGGCGACTACCTCAGCCGCAAGGCCGAGCGTGAACACGGCAAGCCGGTCACCGTGCGCGACATCCTGACCTGGGCGATCAAGGCGCACGAGATCCAGGGCTGCTACGCGCTCAAGAACAGCTTCAACCGCGTCGGCCTCGACCACGTGCTGCTGGTGCGCCTGGCCTCGACCGCCGTGGCCACCCACATGCTGGGCGGCGGCAAGGAAGAAATCATCAACGCCGTCAGCCACAGCTGGGCCGACGGCGGCTCCCTGCGCGCCTACCGGCACGCGCCCAACGCCGGCCCCCGCAAGGGCTGGGCCGCGGGCGACGCCTGCCGCCGCGCCGTCACCCATGCGCTCAACGCCATGAAGGGCTGCGTCGGCTATCCCAGCGTGGTCAGTGCCAAGACCTGGGGCTTTTCCGACGTGCTGTTCAAGGGCAAGCCCTTCGAGTTCGAGCGCACCTTCGGCAGCTACGTGATGGAAAACGTGCTGTTCAAGATCAGCCACCCGGCCGAATTCCACGCCCAGACCGCGGTCGAGTGCGCCATGCAGCTGCACGCCAAGGTCGCCGGCCGCCTGGACCAGGTCGATCGCGTGGTGATCGAAACCCAGGAAGCGGCGATGCGCATCATCGACAAGACCGGGCCGCTGTCGAACCCGGCCGACCGCGACCATTGCCTGCAGTACATGGTGGCGGTGCCGCTGGTCTTCGGCCGCCTCGGCCACGAGGACTACGGCGACGCCGTCGCCGTCGATCCCCGCATCGACGCCCTGCGCGGCAAGATGGAGGTGAAGGAAGATCCGCGCTTCACCCGCGACTACATGGACCCGGAGAAGCGCTACATCGGCAACGCCGTCGAGGTCTTCTTCAAGGACGGGAGCTCGACGGGCAAGGTCTCGGTGGATGCCCCGATCGGCCACCGCGAGCGCCGCGGGGAGGGCGTGCCGGTCCTGCTGCGCAAGTTCGAAGCGGCCATCGCCGGCCAGTTGCCGGCCAAGAGGGTCCAGCAGGTCCTGGCCCTGACCGGCGACACCTCCCGGTTCGAAGCCACCCCCATCCACCGGTTCATGGACCTGTTCGCACTCTGAAGGCCCGGAATGGGCGGGGAGGCGAAGCCTCAACTTGCCAAGCGCCAGCCGATTTGTTAGCTTCGCGTTAACATTCAGGCCGATATGGTCTGGGTTGACTCTGGCGGGGCCCCTCTCACGAGGTTTAGTCCGCACCGTTTGAGCTGTTTCCCCTTGAATACGGAGCAAATCATGAAGAAGAAACTCCTCTGCTGTGCCCTCCTTGGCGCCGTGTCGATGTCGCAGGCCGCGATGGCCCAGGATTTCGACGATCGCTGGTACGTCTCCGGCACCGTCGGCCAGAACTTCCAGGACGATGACCGCAACACCGACAACGCGCTGTTCGGCGCGCTGGGCCTGGGCAAGTTCATCACCCCGAACTGGTCGGTCGACGTCGAAGCCAACTACCAGAATCCGAAGAACGGCAACCTCTGGTTCAGCCAGTACGGCGCGTCGGTCGACGCCCGCTACCACTTCCTGCGCGAAGGCAAGAACTGGTGGCCGTTCGTGCGCATGGGCGTGGGCGTCCAGAAGGCCGAGGAGGAGTTCAATGCCTTCCCGAGCCCGAACTCGCCGGGCCAGCGCGAAGACAGCTTCATGGCCGCCAACCTCGGCGCCGGCATCCAGGCCGACTACGACCGCTACGCCCTGCGTGGCGAGCTGACCGGCCGCTTTGCCTTCGACGACACCTCGGTCGTGGCCCCGAACTCCAACTCCTTCGGCGACATCCTGGCCTCCATGAGCGTGCTCGTGAAGCTCGGCGACCTGCCGGCCCCTGTCGTTCCGGAAGCCCCGGCCCCGGTCGAGAAGACCTGCGCCGACCTCGATGACGACGGCGACGGCGTCAACAACTGCGACGACAAGTGCCCGGGCTCGGTTGCCGGCCAGGCCATTGGTCCGGACGGTTGCCCGGTCCCGCTGACCATCGACCTGAAGGGCGTGAACTTCGACTTCGACAAGTCCACCCTGCGTCCGGACGCCGTGGCGATCCTCGACGAGGCCGTGTCGATCCTGCAGAAGTACCCGCAGCTCAAGGTTGAAGTCGCCGGCCACACCGACTCCGTCGGTACCGAGCAGTACAACCAGGGTCTGTCGGAGCGCCGCGCCAAGGCCGTTTACGACTTCCTGATCGGCAAGGGCATCGACGCCGGCCGCCTGGTGGGTCCGAACGGCTTCGGCGAGAGCCGTCCGATCGACACCAACGACACCAGCGAAGGCCGTGCGCGCAACCGCCGCACCGAGCTGAACGTCCAGAACTAAGTGCGACACGAGCAATCGTAAAGCACTGAAAAGACTCGGCTTTTCCGAGACACCCAAGCAAGTGCGGGCCTCTTCGGAGGCCCGCGAAACCAAACGGAGCCCGGGAGGGCACTACCCTCCCGGGTCTTCGCGCAAAGCGGAGAGGGTGGGGTGCGTCTGTACTCCCATGCTCTGCCGCTCATCGCAACGATGACCGGAGTCCTCGCCTCGAGGGCAGACGGTGTGCTCTTCCCGCAACGGGGAGAGAACCTTTTCAGGCGCGCAGATTGCGTGTCCGTGATGTCATTGCTCAATCGTGCCCAAAGCACGGTAGCGAGCCCGCTATGCGACTAGCGGTAGCCTAGGAAAGCGTGCGTAACCGGCAACGGTTTCGTGCGAAGCCTTTCCGACAATGAAGCCCCCTGCATGGCCAGGAGCGCGCAACCCGCGAGGGTGGTGCGTGGAACTGTGAGCAGCACTACGGTTCGGGAGCTAGGCTGACCGGTATGGGTATCGAACAGAGAACTGTCTATAAACGCCGTTAGGACGAAGGTGCCAACGCTGCTGGTTAAGGCATCGACCAAAACGGTATGTGAGCAGCTGTCCCGCTTTAGTTTCGGGGCACGTCGCTAATCAGGCTCACCGGCGAACAGACAGACCCTCACCCGGTCGTGTGACATCACGGGAACGTGGCAACCCCATCCATCCGCCCTCGTGGCAGGCGAACCGCAAGGAACGCTGTTGGATGCGTGGGACAGGGATCGCGGAGAAAGCGAATGGCCGGCGGTAATCGTCGGCATAGGCGTTGAAACATCACGCTGGTACGAGAGTACGCCCACTTCCGCGTGGTTCTGGATCGCGATGGCGATCTGCTGACACCCGCAACGTGGATGCCGCGCCTCTTGGCGGCATCGAACCTACCCGCATGGGGACAACAGTCCCCTACGGGGTTACTGCGTCCTCATGGGGTCAACCAACACTGAGGAGAGCAGCATGAAAGAGTCCAACTGCAAGGTTGGATCTGCGCCCTCCGGCGGGCCGCAGGACTGGATGAGCATTGACTGGCATCACGTCCACCGGACTGTCCGGGGTATGCAGATACGAATCGCGAAGGCGACACAGGAAGGCGACTGGCGCAGGGTGAAAGCCCTGCAACGGATGCTGACCCGCTCGCTGACGGCCAAGATGTTGGCCGTTCGGCGAGTGACGGAAAACCAAGGCAAGCGCACGGCCGGAGTCGACCGTGTGCTTTGGACCGAACCGCAGCAACGATGGGAAGCGCTGTCAGGCTTGCATCGTCGCGGCTATAAACCCCTGCCATTGCGGCGCGTCTTTATCCCGAAATCCAACGGGAAGGAACGCCCGCTGGGCATACCCACGATGCGGGATCGAGCCATGCAGGCGCTTCATCTGCTGGCATTGGAACCGGTGGCGGAATGCAAGGGCGACCCGAACAGCTTCGGCTTTCGGAAAGGTCGTTCAACGCATGACGCCATGGCGCAGAACTTCATCTGCCTGGCGAAGAAATATTCGCCGGGCTGGGTGCTGGAAGCGGACATCAAGGGTTGCTTTGACCATATCAATCACGACTGGCTGGTGACCAACGTCCCTATGGACGCGGGGATCCTGCGCAAGTGGTTGAAGGCCGGCATCCTCTACCGGGGTCAGTACGAACCGACGGAGGAGGGGACACCGCAGGGCGGCATCATTTCGCCAACCTTGGCGAATATGGCGTTGGATGGGCTAGAGGGTGGCCTCAAGGAGCATGTGTACGCGACCTTGGGTTACACGAAGGCCCAGCAGGCAAAGATAAACGTCATCAGGTACGCCGACGATTTCGTGGTTACGGGTTCCTCGCAAGAGGTGCTCGTGAACACGGTCCGGCCATGGGTGGAGAAGTTCCTCGCCACCCGGGGTCTGGAATTGTCGGCGGAGAAGACCCGCGTGACGCACATCGATGCTGGTTTTGACTTCCTTGGCTGGAACTTCCGCAAGTACAACGGGAAGCTCCTGATCAAGCCGAGCAAGAAGAACGTTTCGACGTTCTATCGCAAGGTAAAGGGAGTCATCAGCGACCATAAGACGGTCAGGCAGGAAATGCTGATCAAGATGCTGAACCCGATGCTCAGGGGGTGGGCGAATTACCACCACCCCGTTGTGGCCAAGCAGACGCTCAACCGCATGGATGCCCTGGTGTTTGGGGCTCTGTGGCGGTGGGCACGGCGACGCCACAACAACAAAGGTTCGAGGTGGGTGCGGGAGAGGTATTTCCACACCAACGCGACCCGCAACTGGGTATTCGCGGCACGCCGTGAAGAAATGGGGGCGGAAGAGCCGCTGTTGGAGCTCTACCGGCTTGCCGACACGCCGATAGTGCGACACGTGAAGGTGAGGGCGGAATACAACCCGTTCGATCCCGCGTTCGAACAATACGGCGAGAAGCGGCGGCAGGACCGCATGGTCCGGTCCCGCGCGCACCGCAAGCAATGGGCGAGCCTGTTTCTGTCCCAACAGGGCAAGTGCGCACACTGCTGGCAGCCCATCACCGCAGAGTCAGGCTGGCACGATCATCACATCGTGCCGCGGGTGGCCGGAGGTTCCGACCTCCTCTCCAACCGAGTCCTGTTACACCCCAGCTGTCACGTTCAGGTTCACGCTTTGGGTATCACCGTTGTGAAGCCCTAGCCAGGGCTTGAGCCGTGTGCAGTGAAAACCGCACGCACGGTTCTTAGGGGGGAGGGGGCCGGCAACGGCCCCCTCCCACCCGACGGCGTTCGCTGCAAGCAACACCCGAAGCCCGGCCTCGCGCCGGGCTTCGTCTTTCCGGGGGTTCAGTTTTCTTCGATTGCGCGCCGCGTTGCCCGGGCCTAAGCTTTCCGCAGCCTACCGGTCCCCTGGTGTCCGATGATCCGCAAACTGCTCCTGGCCCCGCTGCTGTTCCCCGCGCTCGCGCTCGCCGCCGGCGCGCCCTGCGAAACGTCCTCGCTGGCGCCGCTGCCCGACACGGTGCCGGCCCCGGAAATGCTGCGCGCGCCCGCCGCCGCCAGTTGCCTGCGGGTGGATGCGCTGTCGTTCGTCGAGCGCCTGCGCCGGCCCGCCACCCCGGCGCCGGCTGCGCCCGCCGCGGCCCGCCCGGCGGCCGCCACGGCCTCCAACAGCGGCTACGTGCCCAAGACCCAGCACGACAACACGCCCTGGCGCTTCGACATGAACCAGAACGGCCGCCGCATGACCGCGGAAGAGTTCGATGCCTGGATGAAGGCCAAGGGCATCCGCGTCGCCACCGGCAAGCCGGCGACCGCGGCCGATGCGCCGGCACCGGCTGCCGCCGCGCCGGCCACCGCCAAGGCGGGCTGCCAGGCCAGCGCTACGCAGGCTTGCTGAAGCGGTAGTGGGCGACGAGCCACTCGTTGCCCCCGGCATAGCCGAAGAGCTCCGCGCACGCCATCCAGAACATCCGCCAGCGCTGGTGCCAGCGCTCGGCTTTTGCCGCGCCATAAGCGGCCGACAGCACCTGCAGCACCTCGGCGCGGTTGCGATCCTGGTTTTCGAGCCAGTGGTTGGCCGTGCGCTCGTAGTGCGTGCCCGGCAGCAGCCAGCGCTGCTCGATCGCCAGGTGCTCCTGGAAGTGCAGCAGCGTGTCGGCCGAGGGCATCAGGCCGCCGGTGAAGAAGTACCGGCCCATCCAGTTGTCCTCGCCCTCGGTGAGGAAGGGGTACATCAGGCTGCGGTGGGCGAAGATGTGCACGAACAGCTTGCCGCCCGGCTTCAGCCAGCCGGCGACGTTGCCCAGCAGGTGCCGGTAGTTGCGCATGTGCTCGAACATCTCGATCGACACCACGCGGTCGAATTCGCCGGCCGGCAGCTCGAGCCGGTTGACGTCGCGGGTCAGGATCTCGACGTTGCCCAGGCCGCGCCGGGCTGCCTGCGCCAGGATGTGCTCGCGCTGGCTGCGTGAGTTCGACACGCCGGTGATGCGGGCGTTCGGGAAACGCTCGGCCATCCACAGCGTCAGCGAACCCCAGCCGCAGCCGAGCTCGAGGATGCGCTGGCCGTCGGCCAGTTCCGCGCGCTCGCCGTAGAGCGCCAGCATGGCGTCCTCGGCGTCGTCCAGGCTTTCGTCGCCGGTGCGGTAGAAGGCGCTCGAATACTTCAGGCGCCGTCCCAGGCACAGTTCGAAGAAGCGCGCCGGCACTTCGTAGTGCTGCTCGTTGGCCGCGTCGGTTTCGATGGCGATGGGGCTGCGGCGCAGTTCTTCCAGCAGCTCGCGGAAGCGGGCATCGGCCATTGCCAGGTCACCCGCGCCTTCCTCGCGCAGGCGCTGGGCGCAGAGGCGGCGGATGCCGAGGCGGGTGAGTGCGTCGGGCACGAGCCCGCGCTCGCACAGGTCGATCAGGGACATTCGCTTACTCCGGGGAACGGGGAGCGCGGCGCGGCGGCCACGGGAAGAAGGCGCTGGTTTCCTGCTGGTAGCGGCGGTAGTCCTCGCCGCGGCTGCGCAAGGCCTGCGCCTCGGTCCAGGGGATGCCGCTCACCCGGTACAGGAAGGCGAACATCAGCACCGGGCCGACCAGGCTGAGCCAGAACAGGCCGCCGCCAACGGCCAGCAGCACGTAGCTGAACCAGTGCAGCCATTCGAAGAAATAATTCGGGTGCCGCGACCAGGCCCACAGGCCCGTGCGGCAGGTCTGGCCGCGATTGGCCGGGTCGGCGCGGAAGCGGGTCAGTTGCCGGTCGGCCACGCCTTCGCCCACCATCGCGCCCAGCCACACCACGATGGCCAGCACCGTGCACAGGCCCGAGTGGAAGCTGGGGTTCTGCGCCGCCGCCACGAAGGGCAGGGCGAACAGGGCCACCACCAGCGCCTGGCCCTGGAAGAACCAGAAGAACTTCGACGGGCTGCCGCCCCAGGCGGCGCGCAGGGCCTGGTAGCGCCCGTCCTCTTCCTCGTTGAGCACCCGGTGCAGCAGGTGCAGGCACAGGCGTGCGCCCCAGACGCTGCCGAACATCGCCACCAGGCTGCGCGACATCGGCGAGCCTTCGCCCAGCGCGCCCACCAGCAGCGCCGCCAGCGCCATCAGCCCCGCCCAGCCCACGTCGACGAAGCCGACGTTGCGCACGCGCATCGAGAAGGCCCACAGCGCCGCCATCACCAGCGCCGAGCCGGCCCAGATGACCGCGATGAGCAGCCAGGAATTCATGCCGCCGCCGTCCCCCGGCCGCCCGGCTGCGCCAGCGCACCGGTGCGGCGGTGTAGGGCGAACAGCAGCGGCATCACCAGCGCCCAGCCCAGCGCGAGGGCGCCCAGGGTCCACGCCACGGGGGCGCCGAAGCTGACGGCGTCAAAGGCGCCGGCGGCCGTCCAGTAGGCCAGCGGGCCGCCGACCAGCCCGAACAGGGCCGCCGTCCACGGCCGCTTCGCCAGGAAGCCCATCGAGTGGTTCAGGGTGAGCGCGAAGCCGGCCCACAGCGACCAGATCCACACCGGCGCCACCGAGCGCCAGGGCCACGGCTCGGCGTAGACCAGCCAGCCCGACGCCGCGAACGCGGTGTCGAGGGTGATGCCCAGGGGCAGCGCGATGGCGAGCAGGCGCAGGTCGTCGCGGCGCTTGCCGCCCCAGGCCAGCATGGCCAGCACGAACAGCAGCGCCGCCACCGGCCCGGCCCAGGGCTGGCCCGCGCCGGCGCCGCCGATGCTGGCCAGCCACACCAGCTGGAAGCCCACGACGTTGCCCGCGGCCAGGAGCATCGCGTTCATGTCAGGCCGCCTCGGGCGCGGGAAGGTACTGGTCGCGACGGTTGCCCGGGCGGGCCAGCAAGAGGTGCACGTCGCCGATCGAACGCTCAAGGAAGCCACCCTCGCAATAGCACAGGTAGAACTCCCACATGCGGATGAAGCGCTCGTCATACCCCAGCGCCCGCACCGCGTCCAGCCGGTCGAGGAAACGCTGGCGCCAGTGGCGCAGGGTGAGCGCGTAGCTCGGGCCGATGTCCTCCAGGTTCACCAGGCGCAGGTCGCTGGCGTTGGCGGCGGCGTTGGCGATGGCGCTGACGCAGGGGATGAAGCTGCCCGGGAAGATGAAGCGCTTGATGAAATCCACCGAGTGCAGCGCCTGCTCGTAGCGGTGGTCCTCGATGGTGATGGCCTGGATCAGCGCCAGGCCGTCCGGCTTGAGCAGCGAGGCGCACTTGGCCAGGTAGGTTTCCAGGTACTGGTGCCCGATGGCCTCGACCATCTCGATGGACACGAGTTTGTCGTAGGTGCCTTCCAGGTCGCGGTAGTCCTCGAGCAGCACGGTCACGCGGTCGGACAGGCCGGCCGCGGCGACGCGCTCGACGGCCAGCGCGTGCTGCTCCTTCGAAATGGTGGTGGTGGTGACGCGGCAGCCGAAGCGCGAGGCGGCGTGCAGCGCCATGCCGCCCCAGCCGGTGCCGATCTCGACCAGGTGGTCGCCGGGCTGCAGGTCGAGCTTGCGGCAGATGCGCTCGAGTTTCCGGAACTGGGCCTGTTCGAGCGTTTCGGTTTCGTCGGCGAACACGGCCGAGGAATACATCATCGATTCGTCCAGGAACAGCTTGAACAGCTCGTTGCCCAGGTCATAGTGCGCGGCGATGTTCCTGCGGCTGCCGCGGCGGGTGTTGCGGCGCAGGGCGTGCCAGCCGCGCAGGGCCAGGCCGCCGGCGCGCGCCAGGCCGGTTTCCATGGCGTCGAGGTGGTCGCGGTTGAGCACCAGCAGGCGCACCAGCGCCACCAGGTCGGTGCAGCGCCAGAGGCCGTCCATGTAGGCCTCTCCGGCGCCCACCGAGCCGCTGGCGGCGGCCGCGCGGTAGAAGCCGGGGTCGAGGATGTCCAGTTCGGCCCGCAGCGTGCCGCCGGCTTCGCCCAGCACCACGGTGCCCAGGGCGTCGCGCACCACCAGTTGGCCGCCGCGCAGGCCGTCCAGGGTGGCCAGCAGGCGCTTGCGCAGCACGCGGTCGAGCGCGCCGTACCGGCCGGAGGCTTGGTCCGGGCGGGACAGGGTTTCGGCGGTGCTGCTCATCAGGGACTCCGGGGCGTGGTGGCGGGGTGCGGGTGGAACGGGATGCGCTTGAGCCAGAGCCGGGCCGCCTGCCAGTAGATGGCGGCGCCTACCTTGGCCGTGAGCAAGGGATACCGCGCCAGGCATGAAGCCAACGTGTTCCCGTCCAGCGGCCGGCGTTCGAGCACCAGGGTGGCGTCGAATTCGGGCCGGTCGCCCCCGAGCACGTCCATGTGCACCCGCAGGTGTTCGCCGGGCGGCTGGAACACCCAGTGGTAGCGCCGCTGCATGGCCATGAACGGCGAGACATGGAAGGCCTTGTCGAAGCCCCAGTGCCAGGCGTCGCCGCGGCGTTCGGCCCCGGCCACCGGCAGCAGGTAGCCGTGGCGCTCGCCCCAGGGCGTGTTGGTGATTTCGGCGAACACCCAGTCCAGCGTCTCGCCGTCGGGCAGGAAGCCGTAATAGAAGCTCACCGGGTTCATGGTCTTGCCGAAGTAGCGGCCGTGGGTGAGCAGGCGGATGGGGCCTTCGGGGCGGCGGCCGAGTTCGCGTTCGACCCGGTCGCGCACGGCCGTGTCGAGCGGCAGCGCCGGGTCGCCGTAATAATCGCGGCGGCGGAACTGCGCCAGGTTGCGGCGGTCCACCGACCAGAACCAGCGGCCGGCGAAGACCTGGTCGAGCTCGGCCAGGTCCAGGTACAGCTGGAACATGCGGTAGCGGAACGCGTGCGGCGCCGGGGCGTGCCGGCGGTGCCGGACCCATCCCTCGTAGATGGCAGAATTCAGCGCCATGGCACTCCGAGCGCGCGCGCCACCTCGACGCCGCTGCGCAGCCCGTCCTCGTGGAAGCCGAAGCCCCAGTAGGCGCCGGCGTACCACGTGCGGTTGACGCCGTTGATCTCGCCGCGGCGCGCCTGCGCGGCCACGCTGGCGTGGGTGTAGACCGGATGGTGGTAACGCATGCGGGCCAGCACCCGCGCGGGGTCGATGTCCTGGCCGCGGCCCAGGGTGACCACGAACGGCCGCTCGCTCTCGAGCGACTGCAGGTGGTTCATGCAGTAGCTCACGGTGCAGGCCGCGCCGGGCGCCGCCGGCACGTAGGCGTTCCAGGCGGCCCAGGCCCGGCGGTTCTTCGGCAGCAGGCGGGCGTCGGTGTGCAGCACGGTTTCGTTGGCCTGGTAGGGGATGGCGCCCAGCACCTGGCGCTCGGCGTCGCTGGGGTCGGCCAGCAGGGCCAGGGCCTGGTCGCTGTGGCAGGCCAGCAGCACCTGGTCGAAGGCCTCTTCGCCGTCGTCGGTGGCCACGAAGGCGCGGTCCGCCTCGCGGCGCACGCGCCGGGCCGGCGACGACAGCCGCACCTGCACCTTCCATTGCCGCCGCAGCGCCTCGATGTAGCTCGAGGAACCGCCCGCCACCACCCGCCACGCCGGCCGGTCGCTGACCTGCAGCATGTGGTGGTTGTCCATGAAACGCACCAGGTACTTGGCCGGGAACTGCAGGATCGACTGCGAGGGCGACGACCACAGCGCGCAGGCCATCGGCACCAGGTGGTCCTCGACGAACATCGGCGAATAATCGTTGTCGCGCAGGTAGTCGCCCAGCGAGGGGCCGTCGCCGGCTTCGGCCAGCAGCGCGGGCGCCTCGCGGTAGAAGCGCGTGATGTCGCGCACCATTCGCCAGAACTTCGGCGACACCAGGTTGCGGCGCTGGCAGAACAGCGAATCGAGGCTGGTGGCGTTGTACTCCAGCCCGCTGCGCGCGTCCTGCACCGAGAAGCTCATGGTGGTGGGCTGGGTGGGCACGCCGAATTCGTCGAACAGCGCCGTCAGCAGCGGGTAGTTCTGCGGGTTCATGACGATGAAGCCGCTGTCCACCGAGTAGGCCTTGCCGCCCTGTTCGACGCGGTGCGTGTGCGTGTGGCCGCCCAGGCGCGCCTCGCGCTCGAACAGCACCACCTCGTGTTCTCGCGAGAGCAGCCAGGCCGCGCCCAGCCCGGCGATGCCGCTGCCGATGACCGCGATCCTCATGCGGCCTCCCGGCGCGCCGTGCGCAGCGCGGCCGGCACCGGCCGCAGGTCGCTCACCAGTCCCAGCAGCGCCATCGCGCGCAGGCCCAGGTAGGTCAGGTCCAGTTCCCACCAGGCGAACCCCTGCCGGGCCGAGCCCGGGTAATGATGGTGGTTGTTGTGCCAGCCCTCGCCGAAGGTGAGCAGGGCCAGCAGCGCGTTGTTGCGGCTGTCGTCGCGGGTGGCGAAGCGGCGGCTGCCCCAGCGGTGCGACAGCGAGTTGATGGTCACGGTGACATGGAACAGCACGATCGTCGACACGAAGAAGCCCCACACCAGCAGCTGCGGCCCGTTGGTGCCCAGTCCCGGGTGGGCGGACTCCAGCCAGGAGCCGAGGGCGTACAGGCCCATGGCCAGCAGCACCGGCACCAGGATGTCGAAGCGATCGAGCAGGCGCAGCTCGGGGAATCGCACCAGGTCCTTGATGGCGTCGAAATCGGTGCGGAAGCCGCGCGGGGTCAGGAACCAGCCCATGTGGCTTCGCCAGAAGCCGTGGCGCGGTGAATGCACGTCGAGGTCGGTGTCGGCATGGCGATGGTGGTGGCGGTGGTGCGCCGCCCACCAAAGCGGCCCGCGCTGCACCGAAGCGGCGCCCACCACGGCGAACGCGAACTGCACCGGCCGCGAGGTGCGGAAGGCCTTGTGCGAGAAGTAGCGGTGGTAGAAACCGGTGATGGCGAACATGCGTGCCGCATACAGCGCCACGGCCGTCCAGAACGCAAACCAGGAGAACCCGACCCAGAACACGCCCAGGCAGGCCAGGTGCAGGCCGATGAAGGGCAGCACGCGCAGCCAGTCGATGCGGTCGGGATCGCCGTCGCCCGCGGGGGCGGCGCCGGTGTCGAACCAGAGCACGATGGCGCGCAAGGCGCGGCGCCAGGCGGGGGCGGGGGAGGGCATATCAGGCATGGGCGTATGGTCGGCAGCGGGCGGTGATGGGTCGGTGAACCGAACCCGCCGCGGCCGCGCAAGACTGGCGCGCGTCGCCACGCCTGCGCCATCCTTCGCGCATGCAAAAGCCAAGCCTTCCACGCAAGCCGGGCGCGCCCCGCCACGGCGTGGCCCGCGTGCTGTCCAAGCAGGGCCTGTGCTCGCGCACCGAGGCGGCGCGCTGGGTGGCCGCGGGCCGCGTGGCGGTGAACGGCCGCGTGGTGCTCGACCCCGAGTTCCCGGTGCGCCAGGGCCAGGACCGGCTGGCGCTGGACGGCCGGCCGCTCGAGGCCGCCGCGCCGGTGTACGTCGCGCTCAACAAGCCGCGCGGCCTGGTCACCACGGCCAGCGACGAAAAGGGCCGCGACACCGTCTACGCCTGCCTCGAGGGCTCGGGCCTGCCCTGGCTGGCCCCCGTGGGCCGCCTGGACCAGGCCAGCGAAGGCCTGCTGCTGATGAGCAACGACCCGGCCTGGGCCGCCGCCATCACCGACCCGGCCACCGGTCCCGACAAGACCTACCACGTGCAGGTGGACGCGGTGCCCGATGCGGCCCTGCTGGCGCGCCTGCTGGACGGCATCACCGAGGACGGCGAACACCTGTCGGCGAAGTCCGCCACCTTGCTGCGCAGCGGCGGCCGCACCGCCTGGCTCGAGATCGTGCTCGACGAGGGCCGCAACCGTCAGATCCGCCGCCTGCTCGCCGCCCACGGCCTGGGCGTGATGCGCCTGGTGCGCGTGGCCATCGGCCCGCTGGCCCTGGGCGATTTGCCCAAGGGCCAGTGGCGCCGGCTCAGCGCCGACGAGGCCGCCGCGCTCAGCCCCGGATGACGCCCAGCTCGCGGCCGACCTTGGTGAAGGCGGCGATGGCGCGGTCGAGGTGTTCGCGGGTGTGGGCGGCGCTCATCTGGGTGCGGATGCGGGCCTGGCCCTTGGGCACCACCGGGAAGAAGAAGCCGATCACGTAGATGCCTTCCTCGAGCAGGCGCTGGGCGAACTTCTGCGCCAGCGGCGCGTCGTAGAGCATCACCGGCACGATCGGGTGCACGCCCGGCTTGAGGTCGAAGCCGGCGGCGGCCATCCGCTCGCGGAAGTAGGCGGTGTTCTCCTGCAGGCGCGTGCGCAGGTCGCCGGCGGCGGCGAGCATGTCGAACACCTTGGTGCCCGCGGCCACCACGTGCGGCGGCAGCGAGTTGGAGAACAGGTAGGGGCGCGAGCGCTGGCGCAGCATCTCGATGACCTCGCGGCGGCCGGTGGTGAAGCCGCCCAGCGCGCCGCCCAAGGCCTTGCCCAGGGTGCCGGTGAAGATGTCGATCTTGTCCATCACGCCCTTCACCTCGGCGCTGCCGCGGCCGGTGGCGCCCAGGAAGCCGGTGGCGTGGCACTCGTCGATGTGCACGAGGGCGCCGTACTTGTGCGCCAGCGCGGTGATCTGGTCGAGCGGGGCGATGAAGCCGTCCATCGAGAACACGCCGTCGGTGGTCACCATGATCGTGCGGGCGCCGTCGGCGGTGGCCTGCTGCAGCTGCTTTTCGAGGTCGGCCATGTCGCAGTTGGCGTAGCGGTAGCGCTTCGCCTTGCACAGGCGCACGCCGTCGATGATCGAGGCGTGGTTGAGCGCGTCGGAGATGATCGCGTCCTCCTCGCCCAGCAGCGGCTCGAACAGGCCGCCGTTGGCGTCGAAGCAGGCGGCGTAGAGGATGCTGTCCTCGGTGCCGAAGAACGAGGCGATCTTCGCCTCCAGCTCCTTGTGCAGGTCCTGGGTGCCGCAGATGAAGCGCACCGAGGCCATGCCGAAGCCGTGGGTGTCCAGGGCGTGCTTGGCGGCCTCGATCACCTCGGGGTTGTCGGCCAGGCCCAGGTAGTTGTTGGCGCAGAAGTTGAGCACCGTCGAGCCGTCGGCCAGGGTGATCTCGGCCGATTGCGGGCCGGTGATCACGCGCTCGGCCTTGAACAGGCCCTGTTCGCGGATGGCGTCGAGTTCGGCGGCGTAGCGGGCGAGGGCGGGCGAGGTCATGGGCGGTCCCTGGGGCGGTGGAAAGCCTGCCATTATGCCGGCAAAGGTTTGCTGCGCTGCCGCATGCCTTATCATTGGCCACTGTTGGACACTGCGCTCATTATTTTCAACAACTGGCCCGGTATCCCGAACAGGGGGCCGGTGACAAGACCAGCCAGCGCGCCGTGCCCTTGCCCCGCCCCAAAAACCTGACGAGGAATTCCCGATGCCCAACAAGAAGACGCTTTCGCTCGCCCTGACCGCCGCGCTGTTCGCGCTGCCGATGGTTTCGCTCGCCCAGGACGGCGCCGAAGAGGCCGCCGCCGAGGAAGAGAGTTCCATCTACAGCTGGAACGCCGCCATCGCCACCGACTACATGTTCCGCGGCGTGTCGCAGACCGACGGCGAAGCCGCCCTGCAGCTCGGCGCCGACCTGAACTTCGACAACGGCTTCTACGTGGGCGTCTGGGGTTCGAACGTGGACTTCGGTGCCGGCAGCCCGGACGTCGAGATCGACACCTACATCGGCTGGAACCACGACCTGACCGAGCGCCTGAACCTCGACCTGATGGTCAACCGCTACAACTACATCGGCGAAGCCGACGACTACGGCGATTCCGACTACAACGAATTCATCGGCGCCCTGACGCTCGACGAGACCTACACCTTCACCCTCGGCTACACCAACGACGTGTACGCCCTGGGCGAAACCGGCATGTACTTCGGCCTGGGCGGCAGCTGGGAGCTCCCGCATGCGATCGGCCTGGACGTCACCGCCGGCCGCAGCACCTTCGACGAAGCCACGGGCTACGAGGACTACAGCGACTTCTCGATCTCGTTCAACAAGGACTTCGGCCCGGTGAACGCCGCGATCGGCTACTACGGCACCGACGCCGACGGCGACGTGAACTTCGGCGACGCCGCCGACAACCGCTTCATGCTCACCCTGTCGATCGGCGGCTGATCCATCCGCCCGAAGCGACACCGCGGGGCGCCCCAGGGCGCCCCGTTTTTTTCAGGGCGCCGAACGCGCCAGGCGCAGGCCGCGGCGGTACGGCGGCTCGCCGGGGTAGGGCGGCGGCGGGGCCAGGCGCCAGCCGCGGGCGCTGATTTCCCGCTGCGCTAGGTCGCTCACCACGCCCGACACCAGCAGTCGGCGCGGCGCCTCGTCGGCCAGCACGCCCAGGCCGAACCAGCGCTGCAGTTCCGGCGTCCACGCCAGCCAGTCCACGGCCAGTGGCACCACCAGCTCGCCGGCCGGCGTGCGGTAGGCCAGCAGCGCGCCCTGGGGCACGAATTCACCGCGGCGTTCGTCGGCCCGCAGCGTGGCCACCAGCAGGCGCAGGCCGTTCACCACGAAGCGCGCCTGCGGCTCGTCGGTGGCCATCAGCGCGGTTTCGAGCAGGGCCTCGCAGCCGCCGGCGGGCTCGAGCCGCAGCATCAGGTCCACCAGCTCGGTCTGCAGCGTGGGGCCGTAGGCGCCGTCGCGCAGGAAGGCGCGCACCAGGCGGTCGTCGAGGCAGACGGCGCCGAGGCGTTCCTGGTTGCGCTGGCGAAGTTGTTCCGGTGGTTCCTGCAGCACCCACTGGTTCACCTGCACGGCGTAGGACAGCGCCGAGCCCGCCGGGCCCGCGACCAGGCCGATGGCGCGCGCGGTGGCGAAGCGTCCGCTGGTTTCGGCCCAGGCCAGCGCGTCCAGGCGCGGCCCGATCAGCGGGTTGCGGGTGGACGGGTCCACGCCCAGCCGCGCCGCCAGCGCGCGCCGGGCCGCCGGGTAGCCGACTTCCTGCTTGGCCAGGCCGGCCACTTCGCGGCCGCGGCGCTTCCAGAATCCGCGCGAGCGGCCGGGGCGGTCGTCGCCGGCCACGCCCATCAGGCCGTCGGGCTGGTCGTAGGGCGAACCTTCGTGCATCACCTCGTCGCGGCCGCGGTCGGCCAGGCGGCGCACCGCGGCGCGCAGGCGCTGCCAGCGTTCGCCGAAATACCGCGCCACGCCCAGCGGCAGGCCGGTGACGGCGCGCACCGGTTCGCGCGCCACCGCGCCCACGGCGTTCGCCGGGTGCAGGGCGCGTTCCTTGGCGGCCGCGGCCACCACCTCGTCCACTTCGGCGCCATGCAGCGCCGCCAGCGCGGGCATTTCCGCCACGCGCACGGCCAGCAGCTCGACGCTGTCGGCCTCGAGCTCGCCCCAGTCGGTGTGGATGCGGAAACGCGCCTGGTAACCGCGCACCTCGACGCGCGGATCCACCCGCCAGCCGGGCCCGGACAGCAGCGCGGGCTCGACCAGGGTGGCGGCGTCGAGCACCGGTTCGGATTCGGCGCGGGCGCCGCCAGCCAGGGCAAGCGCCAGCGCCGCCGGGGTCAGCAGGCGGCGGAACACGGCGGCGGCGGGCTCAGGGCTTGGTCAGGACCAGCTGCACACGACCTTGCCGCACTGGCCGCTTTCCATCAGGTCGAAACCCTTCTGGAAATCGTCGATGTGCACCTGGTGGGTGAGCACCTTGCCGAGCGGGAAGCCGGACTGCACGAGCTGGGTCATCTTGTACCAGGTCTCGTACATCTTGCGGCCGTAGATGCCGTGCAGCACCAGGCCCTTGAAGATCACCTTGTCCCAGTTGATGCCGGCGCCGTTGGGCAGGATGCCGAGCAGGGCGATCTTGCCGCCGTGGTACATGCAGTCGAGCATGTCGTTGAAGGCGTGCGGGTTGCCGCTCATTTCGAGGGCCACGTCGAAGCCCTCCATGTGCAGGTCCTTCATCACGTCCTTGAGCGACTGCTTGGAGACGTTCACCACGCGGGTGGCGCCCATCTCGGCGGCCAGCTTCAGGCGGTAGTCGTTGACGTCGGTGACCACCACGTTGCGCGCGCCGATGTGCTTGCAGATGCCCGCGGCGATGATGCCGATCGGGCCGGCGCCGGTGATCAGTACGTCCTCGCCCACCACGTCGAACTCCAGCGCGCAGTGCGCGGCGTTGCCGTAGGGGTCGAAGAACGCGGCCAGCTCGGACGGGATGCTGTCCGGGATGGGCCAGAGGTTCGAGGAGGGCATCACGATGTATTCGGCGAAGGCGCCGTGGCGGTTCACGCCGATGCCGGTGGTGTTCGGGCACAGGTGCTGGCGGCCGGCGCGGCAGTTGCGGCAGTGGCCGCAGACGATGTGGCCCTCGGCCGACACGCGGTCGCCGATGGCGTAGCCGGTGACGCCCGGGCCCATTTCGACGATGCGGCCGACGAACTCGTGGCCGATCACCAGGCCCGGCTTGATCGTGCGCTGGCTCCACTCGTCCCACTTGTAGATGTGCAGGTCGGTGCCGCAGATGGCGGTCTTCTCGAGCTTGATCAGCACCTCGTTCGGGCCGGGCGAGGGCACCGGCACCTGTTCCATCCAGATGCCTTTTTCGGGGTTGCGCTTCACCAGCGCCTTCATCGTCTGCTGGGACATCGTCCTGTTCCACGCTGGCCCGGACGGGCCGTGAGGGCCGCAATTATACCCGCCGCCCGTGAACCGGCCGGGAAAACCTCAGGGCAGCTCCATCCGCCAGCCCAGGGCCAGCACCCGCTCCTGCAGGAAGGCGTGGCCGACGCGCTGGCGCAGCTCGACGAAGCCCGAATGCCCGCCCGTGAATACGAACACCGCCCCCAGGCCGGCCTCGCCCCAGCTGTCGTCGGCGTCGTCGGTGTCGAAGCGGATGGGGGTGGCGTTGCCGTCGTTCACGAAGGTCACCGCCAGCGGGCGCGCCGGGTTGGCGAATTCGCGCCGCCAGCCCAGCCGCAGCATCGGCTGCCAGACGCCCCAGGACGCCGACACGCTTCGCGCCAACGCCGCGTCGAGCCGGCCGCGCCGGCTGGTGATCGAGCGCCCCGGCACGAACAGCGCCAGGCCCGAGCCGCCGGTTTCGGCGTAGGGATCGATGTCGGTGCGCTGCCAGTCCAGGCCCGCGCCCAGCTGCCATTCCCAGGCACCGGCCGGGATCGACCAGGTCAGGCCCGCGCCGGCCAGGCGGCGGTCGGCGTCGGTGCTGGCGTTGGCCACCGCGTCCACGGTGACGCCACTGAGCAGGGTGAAGTTGATGGCGCGGCGCACGCGGTAGTCGCCGCGCAGGCTGCCGGCGTAGGCGTCCAGCGCCACGCCGTCGGCCAGGTTCCAGCCGGCCAGCGCCATCACGCCGGTGAAGCGGGTGCGCAGGCTGCCGTCGGAGCGCAGGAAGTCGAGCTCGTCGCGCACGTGGTTGGCCACCAGGCCCAGCCGCCAGCGCGCCGAGGGCGCCCAGTCCACGCCGGCCAGCAGCGCGCCGGTGTCGCCGTCGAACGGTGCTTCATTGGTGCCGTCGCGGCGCTCGAGCCGGCCCAGGTCGGCGCTGGCGAAGGCCGACCAGCCGGCGCCCAGGTCGGTGCGCAGTTCGGGGTCGGCCGGGGCGCCGTCGCGGGTGGCGGCGCGGCC
>NZ_AVCH01000212.1 GCF_000747075.1 Arenimonas malthae CC-JY-1 | reverse complement strand
CTGGACTGGCTGGGCGCCGACGGCAGCCTGGACGCGCCCGTCGACCCGGCCGACCAGGCCGACGCACTGGCCGCCGTGCTCGACCGCCTTGGCGTCGCGCGGATCGAGGCTTTCGTCGGCGCCAGCTACGGCGCCATGGTGGGCCTGCAGTTCGCGGCGCGGCACGGCGGGCGGCTGGCGAAGCTGGTGGCGATTTCCGGCGCGCACCGCCCGCACCCTTACGCCAGCGCCTGGCGCGCGCTGCAGCGGCAGGTGGTGGCGCTGGGCCGCACCGAAGGAAACGTTTCGCACGCGCTGTCGCTGGCGCGGCAGTGGGCGATGCTGAGTTACCGCACGCCCGAGGAATTCGCCCGCCGCTTCGACGAGCCGGCCGAATGCGTGTCCGGCCAGGTGCGCACCGCCGCCGAGGACTACCTGGCGCATTGCGGCCGCCGCTACGCCGCGCGCTGGTGCTCCACCGCCTTCCTGCGGCTCTCGGAATCGATCGACCTGCAGCGCGTGGACCCGGCCGCCGTCACCGTGCCCACCACCGTGGTCGCGGTGGCGGAAGACCGGCTGGTGCCGCTGGCCGACCTGCAGGCGCTGGTGGAAGGCCTGGGCGGCCCGGCGCGCCTGCGCGTGCTGCGCTCGGAGTTCGGCCACGACGCCTTCCTTAAGGAAGACGCGGCCATCGCCCGCCTGCTGCGCGAATCGCTGGGAGAGGTGGCATGAGCACCCGTTGTCCCGCCACCGTGGCCGTGCGCGCCGGCATCGATTCCGACACCGCCTTCGGCGCCGTCACGCCGCCGCTGGTGCTGTCGAGCAACTTCAGCTTCGCCGGCTTCGACCACAAGCGCCGCTACGACTACACGCGCAGCGGCAACCCCACCCGCGACCTGCTGGCCGAAGCGCTGGGCGAACTCGAAGGCGGCGCCGGCGCGGTGGTCACCGCCACCGGCATGGCCGCCATCACGCTGGCGCTGGAGGCCCTGCTCGAACCGGGCGACCGCCTCGTGGTGACCCACGACGGCTACGGCGGCAGCTGGCGCCTGTTCGACGCGCTGGCGCGCAAGGGCCGCTTCGAACTGGAGCTGGTGGACCTGGGCGACGCCGCCGCGCGCGCACAGGCGCTGTCGCGCCCGGCCCGCCTGGTGTGGGTGGAAACGCCCTCGAACCCGCTGCTGCGGCTCACCGACCTGCGCGCGGTGGCGCTGGCCGCGCACGCCGCCGGCGCGCTGCTGCTGGCCGACAACACCTTCCTCTCGCCGGCGCTGCAGCGGCCACTCGACTTCGGCGCCGACCTGGTGCTGCATTCCACCACCAAGTACATCAACGGCCACAGCGACGTGGTCGGCGGCGCGCTGGTGGCCCGCGACCCGGCGCTGCTGGAAAAGCTTGCGTGGTGGGCGAACGCGCTGGGCCTCACCGGTTCGCCCTTCGACAGCTTCCTCACCCTGCGCGGCCTGCGCACGCTCGACGCCCGCCTGCGCGTGCACCAGGAAAACGCCGCCGCGCTGGCCGAACGCCTGGCCCGCCACCCGGCGGTGCGCGCCACGCACTACCCGGGCCTGGCCACGCACCCGGGCCACGCGCTGGCGGCGAGGCAGCAGCGCGGCTTCGGCGCGATGGTGTCGTTCGAGCTGGCCGGCGGCGTGCCGGCGGTGCGCGCCTTCCTCGACGGGTTGCGGCATTTCACCCTGGCCGAATCGCTGGGCGGCGTGGAAAGCCTGGTGGCGCACCCGGCCACCATGACCCACGCAGCCATGTCGGCCGAGGCACGCCGGAACGCCGGCATCGGCGACGGCCTGCTGCGGCTGTCGGTGGGCATCGAGGCGCTGCCCGACCTGGAGGCCGACCTCGGCGCCGCGCTCGACCGCGCCGCGTTCCTGGCCAAGGCCGCGCCGGCCCGGGCGGTGGCGCGATGAGCGCCGTCGCCGAACC
>NZ_AVCH01000211.1 GCF_000747075.1 Arenimonas malthae CC-JY-1 | reverse complement strand
CGCGGCGGCCACCCAGCCCTGTACCTGCGCCGCGTAGTCGGCGAGCGTGGTCGCGGCCAGGCCGGCCGGTGCGGGCCGCAGATCCGGCGCCAGCGCGTCCCAGCCCGCCGCCGCGAACACCCGGCACCACGCCGCCCATTCCCAGCCGCCACCACCGGCGCCGTGCACGAACACGGCGCCGCACGTCCGCTCAGACAAGCCGCGCGTCCAGCGTGACCGGGATGCCCAGCACCTTGGAGATCACGCAGTTTTCCTTGGCATCGTTGGCGATCGCGGCGAACTGGTCGGCGCCGATGCCGGGCACCGAAGCCGTCACCGTGAGGTGCACGCCGGTGACATGCGGGCCCGGCGTGGTTTCCATCTGCACGTCGGCGCGGGTGTCGATGCGGGTGGCGACGTGGCCGGCGTTCTGCAGGATGAAACCCAATGCCATCGAGTAGCAGCCCGCATGCGCGGCCGCCAGCAGCTCCTCGGGGTTGGTGCCCTTCTCTTCGCCGAAGCGGGTGTTGAACGAATAGCGGGTGCCTTCGAACAGGCCGCTCTGGGGCGTGCTCATGCGGCCCTGGCCGGACTTGAGGTCGCCCTCCCAGTGGGCGGTGGCGTGGCGCTTGAATCCCATGGTCGTGCTCCCGTGGACGGCCGCGGCGCGGCCGGGGCGCCAGTGTACGCCGGTGCGCATTGGCCGCCTGCCGATCCGGCCGTTACCATGGGCCCATGAAACTCCAGGTCCCCTTCCTCCAGCTGCCGGTGTCCTTCGATGCCGACGCGCTGGCGCACGAAATCGCCCGGGTCGACGAATCGCACTGGCGCCCGCACCCGAACAATCTGCCGGGCAACAGCGCGCTCACCCTGGTGGCCACGAACGGCGAACCCGACAACGACGACCTGGCCGGCGAAATGCGCCCGACCCCGGTGCTCGGGCAACTCCCGCGGGTAAAGGAAGTGCTGTCCGCGCTCGGCGCCACCTGGGGCCGCTCGCGCCTGATGCGCCTGTCCGGCCAGGCCGAGGTGACCGCGCACGTGGACACCAACTACTACTGGCGCGAACGCATGCGCGTGCACGTGCCGATCACCACCACGCCCGACGTGCGTTTCCAGGCCGGCGAGGCCGAGATCAACATGGCCGCCGGCGAATGCTGGATCTTCGACACCTGGCGCCGGCACCGGGTGGTGAACGAAAACAACCGCACCCGCATCCACCTGGTGGCCGACACCGTCGGTGGCGCCGGCTTCTGGGACCTGGTGGCGCAGGGCCGCCCCGCCGGCCGCGTGATCCCGGGCTGGCAGCCGCGCCCGGTACCGCTGCCCGGCCGCGGCGACGTGGCCATCGATTTCGAAAGCGTCAACGCGCCGGTGGTGATGACGCCCTGGGAGGTGCGCGAGCACTTCGTGTTCCTGCTCGGCGAATGCGTGCCCAACCCGCGCCTGGCGGTGGTGCAGCAGGGCCTGCTGGATTTCGCCCGGCGCTGGCACGGCCTGTGGTCGGCTTTCGGCGAGCGCGAGGCGGGCTGGCCGCGCTACCGCGCCCTGCTCGCCCAGGGCCGCGCCGATGCGCTGGCCCGCGGTGCCGGCGAGATTGGCCTGCGCAATGAAGTGGCCCTGATGCACATGCTCGACATGCTGGTGTTCGGCGTGGCGCTGTCCGACGACGCCGGGCCCAACCTGGTGATGCGCAGGGACGTGCACGGCGACGCCCCGGCCCAGGCCGCGGCCGCCGCGCCCAAGCGCCGCGCCGCCAGCGAGGCCAGCTTCGACCGCCCGGTGTTCATCGTCAGCCCGCCGCGCTCGGGCTCGACGCTGCTGTTCGAAACCCTGGTGGGCGCGCCCGGCGTGTTCACCATCGGCGACGAGAGCCACGCCCTGATCGAAGGCGTGCCGGGCCTGGCGCCCGCGCAGCGCGGCCACGAGTCCAACCGCCTGCTCGCCGAAGACGCCACGCCCGGGATCGCCGCGCAGCTGCGCCAGCGTTTCTTCGACGCCCTGCGCGACCGCGAGGGCCACGCCCCCGGCGACGCCCCGGTGCGCCTGCTGGAAAAAACCCCGAAGAACGCCCTGCGCATCCCGTTCCTGAAGGCGGTGTTCCCCGGCGCGCGCTTCATCTACCTGCACCGCGACCCGCGCCAGGTGCTGGCGAGCATGATCGAAGGCTGGAATTCCGGGCGCTTCGTCATGTACCCCAACCTGCCCGGCTGGCAGGGCCTGCCCTGGTCCTTCCTGCTCACGCCCGGCTGGCGCGAGCTCTCCGGCAAGCCGCTGGCCGACATCGTGGCGGCGCAGTGGGACACCGCCACCCGGGTGCTGCTGGGCGACCTGCAGGCCCTGGGCCGCGACGACTGGACGGCGGTGGACCACGACGCCTTCCTGGCCGACCCGCAGGCCACCGTGGAGCGCCTGGGCGCCTGGGCCGGCTGGGGTTGGGACCGCGACCTGGGCGGCGTGCTGCCGCTGTCACGCTATACGCTCAGCACGCCGGCGCCGGACAAGTGGCGCAAGCACGCCGACGCCATCGAACCGCGCCTGGCGGCCATCCGCGACACCGTCGAACGCGCCGCGCGCGCGGCCCGCTGAGCCCGCCCGCCCCCGCCAGTTGACCCGGGCGGCCGGCGGTGGAAGGCTAGGTGCCCCGGCTGCGGCCGGGTTTCCGCCATGACCGACGCGCGGTCGCGCGAAAACGACCGAAGGCAGCGCCATCGCGCCGCCGACCATGACGGCCTATCCACCCTCTTCAAGGGAGAGACGGCCTCATGTCCTACACCACCGAAACCATCCGCAACGTGGCCCTGGCAGGCCACCCGGGCGCCGGCAAAACCACCCTCTTCGAAGCCCTGTTGCATGCCGGCGGCGCGATCCAGGCGGCAGGCAGCCTCGAACGCGGCACCACGGTGTCCGACTTCGACCCGATGGAGAAGGCGCGCGGGCATTCGCTCAACACCGCCATCGCCAGCACCGACCACGCCGGCATCCACGTCAACCTGATCGACACCCCCGGTTACGCCGATTTCCGCGGCCCGACGCTCTCGGCCTTTTCCGCGGTGGAAACCGTGGCCGTGGTGGTCAACGCCGCCACCGGCGTGGAATACGGCACGCGCCGGATGATGGAGTACGCCCGCGCGCGCAACCTGTGCCGCGTGCTGGTGGTGAACAAGATCGACATCGACCCGGGCCACCTGCCCGCGCTGCTGGAAGAGCTGCGCGAGGCCTTCGGCCCCGAGTGCCTGCCCATCAACCTGCCCGCCGGGAAAGGCACGCGGGTGGTGGACTGCTTCTTCAACCCCGGCGGCGAATCCGACCTGGGCCCGGTGGCGGAGGCGCACCAGCGCATCGTCGACCAGGTGGTCGAGATCAACGAGCAGGTGATGGAGCGCTACCTCGAGGTCGGCGAGGAGGGCCTGAGCGGCCAGGCCCTGCACGATGCCTTCGAACAATGCCTGCGCGAAGGCCACCTGGTGCCGGTGTGTTTCGTGTCGGCGCGCACCGGCGCCGGCGTGAAGGAATTGCTGGACCTGGCGGAGAAACTCTTCCCCAACCCGCTGGAAGGCAACCCGCCGCCCTTCGAGAAGAACGGCCAGCCCATCACCGCCACGCCCAATCCGTCGGCGCACGTGATCGCCGACGTCTTCAAGATCATCAACGACCCCTTCGTGGGCAAGCTCAGCGTATTCCGCGTGTTCCAGGGCACCGTGCGCAAGGACGGGCAGCTGTTCATCGACGACGGCCGCAAGCCGTTCAAGGTGGGCCACCTGTTCAGGCTGCAGGGCAAGGAACACGTGGAGATCGCGCAGGCCATCCCGGGCGACATCGCCGCGGTGGCCAAGGTGGACGAGATCCACTTCGACGCCGTGCTGCACGACAGCCACGACGAGGACGACATCCGCCTGCGGCCGCTGGAGTTCCCGCGGCCCATGTTCGGCCTGGCCATCGAGGCCGCCACCCGCGGCCAGGAGCAGAAGCTGGCCACGGCCCTGCACCGGCTGGCCGAGGAGGACCCGGGTTTCCACGTCGAGCACAACGGCGAGCTCAACGAAACCGTCATCCGCGGCCTGGGCGAACTGCACCTGCGGGTGATGCTCGAACGCATCCGCGAGCGCTACGGCGTGGACGTGGTGACCCGGCCGCCGCGCATCGCCTACCGCGAAACCATCGCCGCGCCGGCCGAGGGCCACCACCGGCACAAGAAGCAGACCGGCGGCGCCGGCCAGTTCGGCGAAGTGTTCCTGCGCATCGAGCCGCTCGAACGGGGCCGCGGCTTCGAGTTCGTGGACGCGGTGAAGGGCGGCACCATCCCGGGCCAGTTCATCCCGGCGGTGGAAAAAGGCGTGCGCCAGGTGCTGCACGGCGGCGCCATCGCCGGCTACCAGCTGCAGGACGTGCGCGTGACCGTGTACGACGGCAAGTACCACAGCGTCGATTCCAAGGAAGTGGCCTTCGTGGCCGCCGGCAAGAAGGCCTTCCTGGACGCGGTGCTCAAGGCCCGGCCGCAGGTGCTCGAGCCCATCGTCGACCTCACCGTGAGCGTGCCCGAGGCGCACATGGGCGACATCACCGGCCAGCTCGCGGGAAAACGCGCGCGCATCCACGGCACCGACGCCGGCCGCGGCGGCGAGATCGTGGTCAAGGCGCAGGTGCCGCTGTCGGAACTGGGCGACTACGCGGCGGAGCTGAAGGGCGCCACCGCCGGCCGCGGTCGCTACGACCTGGAGTTCAGCCACTACGAACCGGTGCCCCCGCAGGTGCAGAAGCAGCTCGTCGAAGCCTACAAACCCCGCCACGACGAGGACTGACCCGTCATTCGTAGCTGAGCTCGGCGCTGCGGCCCCAGAACACGCGGTACACGTACACCGTGTAGATGCCGATCATCGGCAGCGTCACCGCGGCGCCGACCAGCATGATCAGCAGCGACTCGGGCGCGGCGGCGGCCTGCCACAGCGTCATGCGGTCCATCACCAGGTAGGGGAACAGGCTGTAGGCCAGGCCCGCGAAGGCCAGCACGAACAGCAGCACCGCCGCCGCGAACGGCAGCCAGTCGCGCGTCGTCTCGCCCTTGCGCAGGCGGCGGAGGGCGCCTTCCGCGGCGGCGAACACCAGCGCCGTCAGCACGGGGATCGGCAGCAGGAAGAACAGGTTCGGCAGCGCGAACCATTTCGCGAAGATGCGCGGGCTGACCCAGGGCGTGGCCACCGACACCGCCGCGATGCCCAGGCCCGTCAGCCACAGGCTGGCGTAGGCCCAGCGCAGCGCCTTCGCGCGCAGCTTGCCCTCGGCCTTGAGCACCAGCCAGCCGGCGCCCAGCAGGGCATAACCCGCCACCAGGCACAGGCCGATGAACACGGCGAACAGCGTGCCGACCAGGTCGTCGCGGAAACCCAGCACGTAGCTGCCCAGCATGTAACCCTGCGAAAACGCCGCCAGCACCGAACCGGCCCAGAACGCGCCGTTCCACAGCGGCTTGTGCGCCGCGCGCGCCTTCACCCGGAAGTCGAAGGCCACGCCGCGCAGGATCAGGCCGACCAGCATGGCCGCCACCGGCAGGTACAGCGCGCCCAGGATGACGCCGTGCGCCATCGGGAAAGCCACCAGCAGCAGGCCCACGCCCAGCACCAGCCAGGTTTCGTTGGCGTCCCAGAACGGGCCGATCGAGGCGATCATGCGGTCCTTGTCGGCGTCGCCGGCGCCGCGCAGCAGGATGCCCACGCCCAGGTCGTAACCGTCGAGCACCACGTACAGCAGCATCGCCACGGCCATCAGGGCCGTGAACACCAGCGGCAGGGTCGTTTCCATCTCAGGCCTCCTGCAGGCCGGCCACGGCCGGGCGGTGGTCGGGTTTGCCGCGGTGGCGGGCCAGGTAGAACAGCACCGAGACATAGCTCGCCAGCAGGCCCGCGTAGAGCAGCAGGTAGGCCGTGAGGCTGATGCCGATCACCGGCGCCGGCGTGGCGGAGATGGCGTCCACGGTGCGCAGCACGCCGGTCACCAGCCAGGGCTGGCGGCCGATTTCGGTCACGTACCAGCCGGCCAGCGTGGCCACCCAGCCGGAGAAGGTCATGGCCAGCAGCGCGCGCGCCTGCCATGTCGTGGGCTCGCCGCCGCGGCGCAGGCGCCAGGCGGTCCACCACGAGACCAGCAGCATCAGCGTGCCCACGCCCACCATCACCCGGAAGCCCCAGAACACCGGCGCCACCGGCGGGTGTTCGCCGGGGAAGGAGTCGAGGCCCTTGATCTCGCCATTGGGGTCGTGGGTGAGGATCAGGCTGGCCAGCTTGGGGATGCCGATGGCGTAGTCGTTGCTGCGCGTTTCCTCGTTCGGAATCGCGAAGACCAGCGCCGGCGCGCCCTTCTCGTCCTGCCACACGCCTTCCATCGCGGCCACCTTGGCCGGCTGGTGCTCGAGCGTGTTCAGGCCGTGCAGGTCGCCCAGGAAGATCTGCACCGGGATCAGCACCGCCGCCACCAGCACGCCCGCGCGCAGCGCGCCGCGCACGTCGCCGCCGCGATCCCCGCGTAGCCAGCGATAGGCCGACAGCCCGGCCACCAGGAAGGCCGCGGTCAGGCCCGAGGCCAGCAGCATGTGGAAGAAGCGGTAGGGGAAGGACGGATTGAAGATGACCGCGAACCAGTCGGTGGCGTGCGCCTGGCCGTTGATCATTTCGAAGCCGGCCGGCGTCTGCATCCAGGAGTTGAGCGCCAGTATCCAGAAGGCCGAGAAGGTGGTGCCGCCGGCCACCAGCACCGTGGCCAGGGTATGCATGCGCTCGCCCACCCGCTTGCGCCCGAACAGCATGATGCCCAGGAAGCTGGCCTCCAGGAAAAACGCCGTCAGCACTTCATAGGCCAGCAGCGGCCCGGCGATGTTGCCCACCGTTTCCATGAAGCCCGGCCAGTTGGTGCCGAACTGGAAGCTCATGGTGATGCCGCTCACCACGCCCAGGGCGAAGGTGAGCGCGAACACCTTCACCCAGAAGTAGTACGCGTCCAGCCAGTGCGGCTGGCCGGTGCGCAGGTAGCGCAGCTTGAAGAACAGCAGGAACCAGCCCAGCGCGATGGTGATGGTCGGGAACAGGATGTGGAAGCTGATGTTGGCCGCGAACTGGATGCGCGCCAGCAGGGCCGGGTCGAGTTCGTTCACGAGGCTTTCTCCTCGTTGGCCGGGGCGGCGCCGCGCATCTTTTCGGTGAACTGCAGCAGCGCGGTGGCCTTGGCGCCCAGCGACATCAGCTTCTCGAGCGTGGACGGCGAAAGCTTGCGCACTTCGGCGAACCATTCGGTGAGCTGCTCGATCAGGTCGTGCATCTCGCGCATGCGGGCCTGGGCGTGGCGCTCCTCGGGCGACTCGGGCGTTTCCAGCAGCGCGTCGCGCAGCATCGACAAGGTCGGGTCCACCTCGCGCCGCTGCCGTTCCTCGGCCAGGGTCTTGAAGATGGCCCAGACGTCGTCGGGCGCGGTGTAGAAGTCGCGGCGGTCGCCGGGCCGGTGGCTCAGGCGCACCAGGCGCCAGGACGAGAGTTCCTTCAGCCCCATGCTCACGTTCGAGCGGCTGACCCCGAGCTTGTCGGTGATTTCGTCGGCCGTCAGCGGCTGGGCCGATATGAACAGCAGGGCGTAGATCTGCCCCACCGTGCGGTTGATGCCCCATCGGCTGCCCATTTCACCGAAATGCAGCACGAAGGATTGGCTGAGCGGGGGGAGGTCCATGTCGCCATCCGAAGTTTCAGAAATTTCTGAAACATTAAATGACACAGGTCAAACCAACGCAAGTGGCCCGGGCCGGCTGTTCAGCCAGCCATCACCGGCTTCAGTTGGCGAAGCGGTAGCTGAACTTCACCAGCAACTGCTCGGCGTCGCGCAGGGAGGTGGCGTCGCCGAGCAGTTCGGCCAGCGGCCGGCTGCCGTCTTCCACCGCCAGGCCGCCGCGGCCGTAGACCACGTACAGGTCCGACAGCGGCGCCACTTCGAAGCGGTAGCGCACCTGGAAGCCGAGGTTTTGCAGGGTGAAGTCGGGCACGGGGTCGTTGCTGGCCACCGGCTCGCCGTCGGGCGCCACGCGCCAGGCCTGGCGCAGGCGGGCGTCGAGCGCGATCGCCTCGAGCTTCACGCGCAGCTCCTGGCGCCGCCCCAGCTGCCACTGCAGGTTGGCGCCGATGCGCGCGGTGTCGGCCCGGAAGCTGCCCAGCAGGTTGCCGCCGCGCCAGAGCAGCCAGTCCGGCTGGTGCTGCAGGCCGAAGCCGCCCTGCAGGGCCAGGTTGTCGCCCAGGTGCAGGGTGGGTTCGAACTGCAGTTCCAGGCCCAGGCTGCGGGCGCCGTCCAGGCCCTCGGCGGTGGCGCGGGCGTAGCCGTACAGCGACCAGTCGCCGCGCTGCGGGCGCGAGCGCTCCCAGAACAGGTAGAGCTTCTCGGGCACGCGCACCACGCCGTTGCCGCGGGTGATGCGGTCGTCGTGGCCGGGCGTGAACCCGGCCAGGTCCCAGAACTCGCTGCCGCCGTCGCGCAGCTCGGCGTAACGCTGCACGGCCGCGGCCTCGGCGATGGCCAGGCCGCCGTCGTTGCGGCGCACCGAGGCGGCCCAGCGCGTTTCGTAGGAGGCGTAGCGCGAGCCTTCCGGCGGTGCGTCCTCGCGGCGGGCCAGTTCGTAGCGCACGTAGTTGAAGTCGTTGCGGTCGACGTAGCCGATGTCGTTGAGCTCGAGCCCGTCGCCCAGGTGCAGCAGGTAGAGCTGCTGGCGCCAGCCGTTGCCCAAGGCCTGGTCGATGCGGGACTGGAAGCCGAGGTCGTCGCGGCGCTCGCCGGCCTGGGTCACCGAGGACACGACGAGCTGGGAGCGGATGGTCCAGGTGTCGTCCGGCGTCCACAGGTGGTCGGTGGAATACACGGTGGCGACGCGGTCCAGGAAGGGCCGGTCCACGCGCGTGAGCATGCCGCCCAGGTCGTGCGCGCCGAAATCGCGGGTGGCGCGCAGGGCCAGGAAATCGCGGCCGGCGTCGCCGTCCTCGGTGGCCGCCAGCAGGCCGTAGCGCACCTGGCCCAGGCTGCCGTTGAGCTTCACGGCGGCCGCCACGTCGCCGGCGCCGGAACCGTCGTCGGCCGGCGCGCCGATGCGGCGGGTGTAGAGCAGGCGGCTGTTGCCGGCGCCGAAGGGCACGTCGAACAGGCCCTGGTTTTCGGTGAAGAAGGGGCGCTTGTCGCCGAAGAAACTCTCCACCGCGCCGAAGTTCACCACCAGGTCGTCGCTTTCCACCTGGCCGAAGTCGGGGTTGAGGGTGGCCGACAGCTGGAACTGGCCGCTGGGCTTCCAGAACAGGTCGGCGCCGGCGTCGACATCGGTGTCGCCGGTGATCCGGTCGTCCACCGCCACCACGTAGGGCGTGACCGCCAGCAGGGCCTGCTCGTAGTGCGGCACTTCGACGCGGGCGAAGTCGGACAGGAAACGCGGCCGCTGGTAGCTGGCCGCCGGCCAGGCGATGCGTTCGCCGGTGTGCGCCACCACGCGGTCGAGGTAGATGCCGAGCGTGCGCGTGCCGTTCTCCGGCTTGGCCATCGGCGCCACGTGCCAGGGCACCAGCACTTCGGCGTACCAGGCCTCGTCGTCCTGCGAGGTGGCGTGGTGCCAGTGGCCGTCCCAGTCGTCGTTGAAGTTGCGCTCGCTGGTGATCACCTCGTCGGCGATGCCGCCCGGCAGGCTCACCACGAAGTCGTAGCCGGTGCGGCCGTCGCCGTCGAAGTCCACCATCACGTTGATGCGGTCGAGCTGGCCCATCTGGTCGCGGCGCGTACGCTGCTGGCTGCGCGGCACGCCGGCCGGCTGCACGTTGCGGAACGCCACCGCCAGTCCGTTCGGCGTGGCCTTGATCCAGGCCTCGGTGCGCAGGCTGCCCGGCTCGCCGGTGAGCGGCTGCACCTGAGTGAATTCGGTGACGTGCCGGGCGCCGTCCCATTCGCCGGGCGACAGCACGCCGTCCACGACCACCGCGGACGCCAGCGACGGCAGCGCGGCGCAGGCCAGCGCGAACAGGGGGATTGCAGGCTTCATGCGGGCACCGTGGGCGGGAGGCCCGGGCATTCTGGGTGGTGGCCCCGGCGACGCCGAGGCCCATTGGTCATGCCGCGCCGGGCGGCCTCAGGCCTTCTTGCGGCCCTTCTTCGGCTGCAGCATGGTCCCGGTGCACCCGGGCGAACCGCAGCGGCAGGCCCAGAGCTTCTTGAGCTTTTCGGTGTGCGGCTCGGCCAGCACGATGCCGTAGTTGTAGGTCAGCTCCTCGCCGGCGGCGATGTCGCGCATGGCCTCGATGTAGATACGGTCCTTGCGCTTCTTGCCGGTGTCGCTTTCCTCGAACACCGCCTCGCAGTTCGGCTCGCAGCTGTGGTTGATCCAGCGCGCGACGTTGCCGTCGACGTTGGCGTCGATCACGTACTTGTCGTTGAGCGTGAACAGGAAGGTATGGCCGGTGTCCGGGTCGTCGGCATAAACGCGGTCGGCGTCCTCGTGCGTGCGCAGCAGGCCCTTGTAGCGCACCACCCGTTCGCCCTTGGCAATGTCCGCGGTGGCGAAGACGCCGTTGCCGTGGATGGCGGAGCGGCGGGCTTCGATCTTCTTGGGCATGGGGCGTTCCGTGGCGCGAGGGGGCGGCCATTGTCGCCAATCCGCGCGCGCCGCGCAGCCCCGGCTTATGCTGTGCGCAACCAGGGGAGGCGAACGATGGACCCGGCGAACAGTTGGAGCGAGGAAAAGCAGTCGGCCTGGCTGTACCGGGCCCTGGCGAAGGCCGAGCGCGACCCGCGCATCGCCGCGCTGTTCGATTCGCTGGCCGACGCCGCCGACGAGCAGGCGGGCACCTGGGAAAAAGCCGCGGCCAACGCCGGCCAGGCCCTGCCCCTGCCCTTCGAACCCACGCCGCGCGCCCGGCTGGTGGCCGCGCTGGCGCGGCGCCTGGGCCCGCGCCGGGTGAAGCCCGCGCTGGCGGCGCTGAAGGTGCGCGGCCTCTCGGCCTACACCGCGGCGCTGGGCGGCCACCTGCTGCCCACCGACCTGGCCCAGGTGGGGCTGAGCCACCGCACCGTGGGCGGCGGCAACCTGCGCGCGGCCATCTTCGGCGTCAACGACGGCCTGGTATCGAACGCCAGCCTGATCCTGGGCGTCGTGGGCGCCCAGGCCGGCACCGGCACCGTGCTGGCCACCGGCATCGCCGGCCTGCTGGCGGGCGCGCTGTCGATGGCCGCCGGCGAATACGTTTCGGTGCGCTCCCAGCGGGAGCTGTTCGAATACCAGATCGGCCTCGAGGCCGACGAGCTCAAGCAATACCCGGAGGCCGAGGCCGAAGAGCTGGCGCTGATCTACATCGCCCGCGGCATGCCGGCGGAACAGGCGCGCAGCTTCGCCCACCAGCTGGTGCAGAACCCCAAGCAGGCGCTGGACGTGCTGGCGCGCGAGGAGCTGGGCCTCAACCCCGAGGACCTGGGCTCGCCGATCGGCGCGGCGGTGTTTTCCTTCAGCGCCTTCACGGTGGGCGCGCTGGTGCCGCTGGTGCCCTTCTTCGCCGGCAGCGCGCTGCCGCAGGCGGCGTACTGGGGCACGGGCCTGGCCGCGGCCGGCCTGTTCGGCACCGGCGCGGCCATGAGCCTGTTCTCGGGCCGGAACCCGTGGATGGGCGGCCTGCGCATGCTGGGCATCGGCGCGCTGGCGGGGGCCACGGTGTTCCTGATCGGCCGGCTGATCGGCGTGGACGTGGCCTGAGACAGGCTTCACGCCGCGTGGATTGAGCCCGGCGGGGCCAAAGCGTACAATTTCGGTCCTGATTGGACCCGCCAGGCCGACGCCATGCTTCGCGTCACCAAGCTCACCGACTACGCCACCGTCATCCTGGTCGCCCTGGCCGAGGCGCCCGGGCGCGTGCATTCGTCGGCCGAACTGGCCGAGCGGGCCCGGCTGGAGCCGCCCACGGTGGCCAAGGTGCTCAAGCCCCTGGCCCATGCCGGCCTGGTGGAAAGTTTCCGCGGCGCGACCGGCGGCTACCGCCTGGCCCGCCCCGCCCACGCCATCCCGCTGATCGCCATCGTCGAAGCCATGGAAGGCCCGCTGGGCATGACCGAGTGCTCCGGCGAACACTCCACCTGCGAACTCGAACCGCATTGCGGCGTGCAGACGCACTGGCGCCGCATCAACGACGTGATCGCCGAGGCGCTCGGCGGCATCACCCTGGCCGAGATGCTGCCGCCCGCCGCGGCGCGCAAGGCCATTCCCATGACGCTGGCCAACGCGCCGGCCGGAGGCTGACATGGCCACCCAGAACGAACAGATCCACCAGCAGCTCTCGCGCCGCTACGACGCGGGTTTCGTCACCGACATCGAATCCGACACCTTCCCGCCGGGCCTGGACGAAGACGTCATCCGCGCGCTCTCGGCCCGCAAGGAAGAGCCGGAGTGGATGACCGAATGGCGCCTGGCCGCCTACCGCCACTTCCTGACCATGACGCCGCCGGAGTGGGCCAAGCTCGAGATCGGCCCGATCGACCTGCAGGCCCTGAGCTACTTCAGCGCGCCCAAGGGCCCGAAGTACAAGTCGCTGGCCGAGGTGCCGCAGGAGCTGCTCGACACCTACGACAAGCTCGGCGTGCCGCTGCACGAGCGCGCCAAGCTCGCCGGCGTCGCCGTGGACGCGGTGTTCGACTCGGTGTCGGTCGGCACCACGTTCCGCAAGGAGCTGGCCGAGAAGGGCGTGATCTTCTGCTCCATGTCCGAGGCCATCAAGGAACACCCCGAGCTGGTGCGCCAGTACCTGGGCAGCGTGGTGCCGGTGGGCGACAACTACTTCGCCGCGCTCAATTCCGCCGTGTTCTCCGACGGCTCGTTCGTGTTCATCCCCCGGGGCGTGCGCTGCCCGATGGAGCTGAGCACCTACTTCCGCATCAACGCCGGCCACACCGGCCAGTTCGAGCGCACCCTGATCATCTGCGAGGACAAGGGCCACGTGTCCTACCTCGAGGGCTGCACCGCGCCGCAGCGCGACGAGAACCAGCTGCACGCCGCGGTCGTGGAACTGGTGGCGCTGGAAGACGCCGAGATCAAGTACTCCACGGTGCAGAACTGGTACCCGGGCGACGAGAACGGCGTGGGCGGCATCTACAACTTCGTGACCAAGCGCGGCGAGTGCCGCGGCGCGCGCTCGAAGATCTCCTGGACGCAGGTGGAAACCGGCTCGGCCATCACCTGGAAGTACCCCAGCTGCGTGCTGCGCGGGGACGATTCGGTGGGCGAGTTCTATTCGGTGGCGCTCACCCACCACCGCCAGCAGGCCGACACCGGCACCAAGATGATCCACCTGGGCCGCAACACCAAGTCCAAGATCATCTCCAAGGGCATCAGCGCCGGCCGCGGCCAGAACACCTACCGCGGCCTGGTGAAGATGGAGAAGACCGCCGCCGGCGCCCGCAACTACACCCAGTGCGACAGCCTGCTGATCGGCAAGCAGTGCGGCGCGCACACCTTCCCCTACATCGAGGTCAAGCATCCGACGGCGACCGTCGAGCACGAGGCCACCACCTCGAAGATCAGCGACGACCAGCTGTTCTACTGCCGCAGCCGCGGCATCGGCGAGGAGGACGCGGTGTCGATGATCGTCGACGGCTTCTGCAAGCAGGTGTTCCGCGAGCTGCCGATGGAATTCGCGGTGGAAGCCAAGAAGCTGCTCGAAGTCTCGCTGGAAGGCGCCGTCGGCTGACGGGCGCCCCCTCCCCAACCCTCCCCCGCAGGCGGGGGAGGGAGAAATGCCTCAGGAAACCAACATGCTGAAGATCGAAAACCTCCACGCCAGCGTCGCCGGCAAGGAAATCCTCAAGGGCCTCTCGCTCGAGGTGAAGCCGGGCCAGGTGCACGCCATCATG
>NZ_AVCH01000210.1 GCF_000747075.1 Arenimonas malthae CC-JY-1 | reverse complement strand
ACGGCGCCGGCAAGTCCACGCTGGGCAACATCCTGGCGGGCCGCGAGGGCTACGAGGTCACCGAAGGTTCGGTGCAGCTCGATGGCATCGACCTGCTGGCGCTGGAGCCGGAAGAGCGCGCCGCCGCCGGCGTGTTCCTGGCCTTCCAGTACCCGGTCGAGATCCCGGGCGTGAACAACACCTACTTCCTGCGCGCCGCGCTCAACGCCCAGCGCAAGGCGCGCGGCGAGCCCGAGCTCGATTCCATGCAGTTCCTCAAGCGCGTGCGCGAGAAGCTGGCCGTGCTGCACCTCAGGGACGAGCTGCTGCACCGCGGCGTCAACGAGGGCTTCAGCGGCGGCGAGAAGAAGCGCAACGAGATCTTCCAGCTGGCCCTGCTCGAACCCAAGCTGGCCATCCTGGACGAAACCGACTCGGGCCTGGACATCGACGCGCTCAAGGCCGTGGCCGACGGCGTGAACCTGATGCGCTCGCCGGACCGCGCCTTCCTGGTCATCACCCACTACCAGCGCCTGCTCGACTACATCAAGCCCGACGTGGTGCACGTGCTGGCCGACGGCCGCATCGTCGAGACCGGCGGCCCCGAACTGGCGCTCGAGCTCGAGGCGCACGGCTACGCCTGGGTGAAGGACCGCATCGCGCCGGGCGCGCAGGCCACGCCGTGAGCGCCCTGCTCGACTCCCTGAAGCAGGGTTTCGAGGCCCTGCCCGCCGCGCTGGTGGACGCGCAGGGCCTGGGCGAAACCCGCCGCGCCGCGCTGGCGGCCGCGCTGGCCGACGGCCTGCCGGGCGCGCGGGTGGAAGCCTGGAAATACACCTCGCTGCGCGCGCTGTCGGCG
>NZ_AVCH01000209.1 GCF_000747075.1 Arenimonas malthae CC-JY-1 | reverse complement strand
CTACCCCGGCTGGCGCGACGCCCGCGACGACGCCCGCCCCGGCACCGGCCACGCCGGCACCCGCCGTGCCTGCCGTGCCTGCCGTGCCTGCCGCCGTCAGCGCCAAGGGCTGGCGCTGGCCGGCCCAGGGCCAGCTCATCGGTCGTTTCGTCGCCGGCGACCCCAAGCGCCAGGGCATCGATATCGCCGGCAATGCCGGCCAGCCGGTGCTGGCCGCCGCCGATGGCGTGGTGGTGTATTCGGGCGCGGGCCTGGTGGGCTATGGCGAGCTGATCATCGTCAAGCACAGCGACGAGTGGCTGTCGGCCTACGCGCACAACCGCCGCCGCCTGGTGGGCGAGGGTGCGCAGGTGAAGGCCGGCCAGCAGATCGCCGAACTGGGGCGCACCGGCACCAGCCGCGACATGCTGCACTTCGAAGTGCGCCGCAACGGCAAACCCGTGGACCCCTTGCAGGTCCTGCCGCCGCCCTGAACCGGGGTTTCAACCCGGCAGCAGGAACGCCCCGACCACCGTGCGCCCCTCGGTCGCGAGCACGTTGAACGTGCGCGCGGCGGCGGCGTTGTCCATGACCTCCATGCCGACGCCGCGCGTGAGCATCGCCGCCATCACGGCCGCGCTGGGGAAACGCTGGCGCGGCCCCGTGCCCAGCAGCACCACGGACGGCTGCAGCGCCAGCACGGCCTCCATGTCCTCCGGCAGCAGGTCGGCCGCCGACGCGGGGCGCCAGCCTTCGACCAGGCGATTGGGCGCAAGCAGGAAACTGCGTTCCAGCAACTGCTGGTTCACCAGCACGCCGGTGGCGCTGGCGCCGCGCAGGACATAGGTGAAGTCCGGGTTTTCCTGCGACAGCTGCACGGCGGCGGCTCAGCCCTTGGGCAGCACGATCAGCGGCTTGTCCTGGCTGCGCCGGTAGAGCACGCCGATGTTGCCGATGCGGGTGACCAGCGCCGCGTCCGCGCGCTGGCACAGCTCGGCCAGCCACTCGTCGCGCAGCTCGCGGTCGCCCGCGGCGACCTTCACCTTGATCAGTTCGTGGTGCCCGAGGGCGATGCCGGCCTCGGCCACCAGGTTGTCGGTGATGCCCTTGGCGCCGACCAGCAGCACCGGCTTGAGGTCGTGGGCAAGGCCGCGCAGGTAGCGCTTCTGGGGGTTGGAAAGGGCGGCGGCCATGACGTTCCGGACGGGGCGAAAAGGGGCACTAGGGTATCATGGCCCCCGATTCCCCCACCCCGGTCCCACGCGCCCCATGGCCCGCAGCCGCAGCAGCCACCGCTGGCTCAAGGAACACTTCGACGACCCCTTCGTGAAGAAGGCCCAGGCCGAGGGCATGCGTTCGCGCGCGGCGTACAAGCTCGAGGAGCTGATCGAGCGCGACCGGCTGCTCAAGCCGGGCATGGTGGTGGTGGACCTGGGCGCGGCCCCGGGCGGCTGGTCGCAGGTGGTGCGCCGCGACCTGGGCGACCGCGGCCGGGTGCTGGCCCTGGACATCCTGGACATGCCCCCCATCGCCGGGGTCGAGTTTATTCACGGCGATTTCAGAGAGGACGGACCATTGTCCCAGCTGGAATCCCTGCTTGGCGGCAGCCCGGTCGACCTTGTGCTTTCCGACATGGCCCCCAATATGACTGGCGTGGACACCGTGGACCAGGCCCGGGCGATGTACCTGTCCGAACTGGCCCGCGATTTCGCGGACAAGCACCTGAAGGTCGGCGGCACCTTCCTGATCAAGCTGTTCCAGGGCGAGGGCTTCGATGCCTACGTCAAGGACCTCAGGACGCGCTACGACAAGCTGGTGATCCGCAAGCCCGCGGCGTCGCGACGCCGCTCGAACGAAGTCTATGCGCTGGCCACCGGCAAGCGCCGAGGAACGAACTGATGAACGACCTGGCTAAAAACCTCCTGCTCTGGCTGGTCATCGCCGTGGTGCTGATGGCGGTGTTCAACAGCTTCTCGACGCCGGGGGCCGCCAGCGCCGAGCTCACCTACAACCAGTTCATCGAAGAGGTGAAGTCGGGCCGCGTGTCCGAGGTGACCATCGCCGACAACGGCCTGGCCATCACCGGCACCCGCAAGGACGGCAGCCGCTTCACCACGTCCAACCCGCGCGACAACCGCCTGGTGGACACGCTGTTCGAAAACGACGTCAACACCATCCAGGAGCAGCCGGCCGAACGTTCGATGATGCTCTCGCTGCTGTTCAACCTGCTGCCGGTGGCGCTGATCATCGGCTTCTGGTTCTTCATGATGCGGCAGATGCAGCAGGGTGGCGGCAAGGGCGCCATGAGTTTCGGCAAGTCCCGCGCCAAGCTGCAGGGCGAGAACGACATCAAGGTCACCCTGGCCGACGTCGCCGGCTGCGACGAAGCCAAGGAAGAAGTGGGCGAGCTGGTCGAGTTCCTGCGCGACCCGGGCAAGTTCCAGAAGCTGGGCGGCAAGATCCCGCGCGGCGTGCTCATGGTCGGCCCGCCGGGCACCGGCAAGACCCTGCTGGCGCGCGCCATCGCCGGCGAGGCCAAGGTGCCGTTCTTCTCGATCTCCGGCTCCGATTTCGTCGAGATGTTCGTCGGCGTCGGCGCCAGCCGCGTGCGCGACATGTTCGAGACCGCCAAGAAGCACGCGCCCTGCATCATCTTCATCGACGAGATCGACGCCGTCGGCCGCCATCGCGGCGCCGGCCTGGGCGGCGGCCATGACGAGCGCGAGCAGACCCTGAACCAGCTGCTGGTCGAGATGGACGGCTTCGAAGGGGGCGAGGGCGTGATCGTCATCGCCGCCACCAACCGCCCCGACGTGCTCGACCCGGCGCTGCTGCGCCCGGGCCGCTTCGACCGCCAGGTCACCGTGGGCCTGCCGGACGTGCGCGGCCGCGAGATGATCCTGAAGGTGCACATGCGCAAGGTGCCGCTCGACACCGACGTCGAGCCGTCCACCATCGCCCGCGGCACCCCGGGCTTCAGCGGCGCCGACCTGGCCAACCTGGTCAACGAGGCCGCCCTGTTCGCCGCCCGCGAAAACGCCAAGACCGTGCGCATGGAGCACTTCGACCGCGCCCGCGACAAGATCCTGATGGGCGCCGAGCGCCGCTCGATGGCCATGAGCGAGGACGAGAAGCGCCTCACCGCCTACCACGAGGCCGGCCACGCCATCGTCGGCCGCGTGGTGCCCGAGCACGACCCGGTCTACAAGGTCACCATCATCCCGCGCGGCCGCGCGCTGGGCGTGACCATGTACCTGCCGGAAGGCGACAAGTACAGCTTCAACCGCACCGCCATCGAATCGATGCTGTGCTCGTTGTATGGCGGCCGCGTCGCCGAGGAGCTGATCTTCGGCGCCGACAAGGTCACCACCGGCGCCAGCAACGACATCGAGCGCGCCACCAAGATGGCCCGCAACATGGCCACCAAGTGGGGCCTGTCGGACGAACTCGGCCCGATCGCCTACGGCGAGGAGGAGGACGAGGTGTTCCTGGGCCGTTCGGTCACCCAGCACAAGAACGTCTCGGACGACACCGCCCGCAAGATCGACGAGGTCGTGCGCGGCATCCTCGACCGCGCCTACGGCCGCACCAAGCAGATCCTCACCGACAACCTCGACAAGCTGCACGTCATGGCCGAGGCCCTGCTGACCTACGAGACCATCGATGCGCAGCAGATCGACGCCATCATGGAAGGCCGCCGCCCGGGCCCGCCGGCCGACTGGGCCAAGTCCGGCCGGATCTCCAAGGACGACCCGGGCCCGGCCGCGCCGCTCGGCGGCCCGATGCCGCAGACCTGAGGGTCCGGCGCCCGCTATCCGCCCACCGGCTATCCTGTAGGAGCGGCTTCAGCCGCGAAGCTCTTCGCGAGAAGCTTCGCGGCCGAAGCCGCTCCTACAGTGCTTGAGGGGTTCAAAAAATGTTCGACCTGGTTCCCCAGCTTGACTGCGCCGGCCGCGTGCTGCGGCTCGACGTGCCGCGCGTGATGGGCATCGTCAACGTCACGCCCGATTCCTTCTCCGACGGCGGCGCGCACGACACCACCGAGGCCGCCGTGGCCCACGGCCTGGCCCTGGCCGCCGAAGGCGCCGACCTGCTCGACGTGGGCGGCGAATCCACCCGCCCCGGCGCCGGCGAGGTCCCGGTGGAAGAGGAGCTGCGCCGCGTCATCCCGGTGATCGAACGGCTGGCGCGCGAAACTTCGCTGCCGATCTCGGTGGACACCTCCAAGCCCGAAGTGATGCGCGCCGCGGTCGCCGCCGGCGCCGGCCTGATCAACGACGTGTACGCGCTGCGCCGCGAGGGCGCGCTCGACGCCGCCGCCGCCGCGCGCGTGCCGGTGGTGCTGATGCACATGCAGGGCGAGCCGCGCTCGATGCAGGACGCGCCGGCCTACGACGACCTGGTGGGTGAAGTGCACCGCTTCCTGGCCGAACGCATCTTCGCCTGCGAAATGGCTGGCATCCCGAAAAGATCCATCGTGCTCGACCCGGGTTACGGCTTCGGAAAGACCACGGCGCACAACCTGCTGCTGCTGCGCCAGCAGTCGCGCCTGCTCGACCTGGGGCTGCCGCTGCTGGCGGGCCTGTCGCGCAAGCGCAGCCTGGGCGACATCACCGGGCGCGCCACCGGAGAACGCGTGTTCGCCTCGGTGGCGGCGGCCGTGCTGGCGGCGGAGCAGGGCGCGCGCATCCTGCGCGTGCACGACGTGGCGCCCACCGTGGACGCGCTCAAGGTGTGGGCTGCCTACGCGGCGCAGCCGGCGCCTAAGTCGACGCCGGCCAAGCCGGCGATCCGCTGGCCGGACGACGAATAATTCCCGCAGCCTGGTCAAGGAATGACCAATCGGGTTGACACCCGCGCCCCGCCTGCCTGGTGGCGATCCATCCACAGGAGTTCTCCCAGGCTTGTCCACAGGCACTGTGGATCACGCGCGCGGGCTGGTCATTCCTTGACCAAACCCGCTGCAGGCCGCGCCAGGCAAGGCGCGCAGCGCTTCGCCCACAGGCTTGTCCCGACGGCTATCCACAGGCCCTGTGGATTCACGCCGGGACGGAGTCGCGCGCTGCGTGGAAGGCACGCACGCGCGGGTCCACCACCCGCCGCCACAGCTGCGGCACCAGCGCCAGCACGAACATCGCCGCGTAGCCGCCGGGCAGCTGCGGGCTGTCGGCACGGTGGCGCAGGATGGCGTAGCGGCGCTTGGGGAAGGCGTGGTGGTCGGAGTGGCGCTGCAGCTGGAAGAGCAGCAGGTTCGACAGCGCGTAGTCCGAGTTCCAGCTGTGCAGGTGGGTGGTGCGCTCGTAGCGGCCGTCGGCGCCGCGGCGGCGCTCGAGGCCGTAGTGCTCGATGTAGTTGATGATCTCCAGCGAGCCCGCCGCGAACAGGCCCTGCAGCAGGAAGAACGCCAGGCCCGCCGGGCCGAGCCAGGCCGTCATCGCGGCGGCCATGGCCAGCCAGGCCGCCGTCCAGCCGACCATCTCGTTGCGCCAGTGCAGCGCGGGCAGGCCAAGCCCACGCAGGCGCGCGGCCTCCAGCCGCCAGGCGTTGAGCGTGTTGCGCCACAGCGCCCGCGGCAGGAAATGCCACAGCGACTGCCCGAAGCGCGCGCTCGAGGCATCCTCCGGCGTGGACACGTGCACGTGGTGCCCGCGCACGTGTTCGACCTTGAAGCCGTGGTAGCCCACGCTGGCCAGCAGCAGCCCGCCCACCGCCGGTTCCAGCCGGCCGTCCTTGTGGATGAGCTCGTGCGCCGTGTTGATGGCCAGGATGCCGCCCACCACGCCCTGCGACAGCAGCCAGCCGGCCAGGCCGGCGGGCCCGAAGCCGGCGTTCGCGAACCAGTGCGCCGACCAGGCCAGCACGGCCAGCTGCACCGGCAGGCAGGCCAGGGTGAGCGCCCTGAACCAGGGGCGCAGCGCCACCTCGCGTTCGCGTTCCGGCGGCACGTTGACCGGGTCGTGGCCCAGCGCGTAGTCGGCCGCCGGCAGCAACACGAACAGGAAGAACAGCGGGAACCAGGCCATCAGGTCCGGCCGGCCGCTGGCCGTGCCCAGCCAGGCGGCGGCGGGCATCAGGGCCGGCACGATGAAGACGATGAGGAAGGCGAGGGCTTTGCCCGGCGACATGGTCGCGATGCTCCCGGTGGCCTGGCCGCCAGCATACGCCGCGGGCGATGGCCCGCAAGCGCGCGGCCGGCCCGGCGATGGCGTTAAGCTAGCCACCGCCCCAGCCAACCGACGAGTCGCCATGGACCTGACGTCCCCGCTGCACATCACCTTCGCCATCTACATCCTGGGCATGGTCGGCATCGGTTTCGCGGCCTGGTACTACACCCGCAGCTTCGACGACTACATCCTCGGCGGCCGCTCGCTGGGAAGTTTCGTCACCGCGCTCTCGGCCGGTGCCTCGGACATGAGCGGCTGGCTGCTGCTGGGCCTGCCCGGCGCGCTGTTCGCCAGCGGCATCTCGGAGGCCTGGATCGCGGTGGGCCTGGTGATCGGCGCCTGGGCCAACTGGCGCTACGTGGCGGCGCCGCTGCGCCTTTACACCGAACGCAGCCAGAACGCGCTGACCCTGCCGGACTATTTCACCCACCGCTTCGAGGACCGCGCCAAGGTGCTGCGCATCGTTTCGGCGGCGATCATCCTGGTGTTCTTCGCGGTGTACTGCGCCTCGGGCATCGTCGCCGGCGCGCGCCTGTTCGAGTCGGTGTTCGACGTGCCCTACGCGCAGGCCATGTGGTACGGCGCGGCCGCCACCATCCTCTACACCTTCCTCGGCGGCTTCCTGGCCGTGAGCTGGACCGACACCGTGCAGGCCAGCCTGATGATCTTCGCGCTGGTGCTCACGCCCATCTTCGTCATCATCGGCACCGGCGGCCCGGCCGAAAGCCTGGCGCTGGTGGAGCAGGTGAACCCGGCCAACCTCGACTTCTTCAAGGGCGCCACGTTGGTGGGCGTGGTTTCGCTGCTGGCCTGGGGCCTGGGCTACGTGGGCCAGCCGCACATCCTGGCGCGCTTCATGGCCGCCGAATCGGTGCGCACCATCCCGGCCGCGCGCCGCATCGCCATGACCTGGATGGTGCTGTGCCTGGCCGGCGCGATGGCGGTGGGCTTCTTCGGCATCGCCTGGTTCCAGGCGCACCCGGACAAGGCCGCCGCGGTCACGGCCAACCCCGAGCGCGTGTTCATCGAGCTCTCGACGCTGCTGTTCAACCCCTGGATCGCCGGCATCCTGCTCTCGGCCATCCTGGCGGCGGTGATGAGCACGCTGAGCTGCCAGCTGCTGGTGTGCTCGAGCGCGATCACCGAGGACTTCTACAAGGGTTTCCTGCGCCCGGGTGCGGGCCAGGCCGAGCTGGTCTGGGTCGGCCGCCTGGCCGTGCTGGGCGTGGCCCTGCTGGCCATCTGGCTGGCCGCCGACCCCGACAGCCGCGTGCTGGGCCTGGTCAGCTACGCCTGGGCCGGCTTCGGCGCCGCCTTCGGCCCGGTGGTGGTGCTGTCGCTGTTCTGGAAGCGCATGACCCGAAACGGCGCGCTGGCCGGCATGCTGGTCGGCGCGGCCACCGTGATCGGCTGGAAGCAGCTGGGTACCGGCCTGTACGAAATGGTGCCGGGCGTGGCCTTCGCCGCGCTGGCCATCGTGGTGGTCAGCCGCCTGGGCCGGCCGCCGTCGCCGGCCATGGAAGGGATGTTCGACTCGGTGCAGGGCGAACTGCGCCGCAGCGGCGTCTGAGCCCATGCGGGATACCCGCCCGCCGGCCATCGCCCTGATGGGCCCGACGGCCTCGGGCAAGACCGCGCTGGCCGTGGACTGGGCCCAGCGCCTGGGCACCGAGGTCATCAGCGTGGATTCGGCCCTGGTCTACCGCGGCCTCGACATCGGGGCCGCCAAGCCCGACGCCGCCACCCGCGCCCTGGCGCCGCACCACCTGGTGGACGTGCGCGACCCGCACGAGGTGTTTTCCGCGGCCGATTTCGCCCGCGAGGCGCTGCCGCCGATGTTGGCCCTGGCGGCCCGCGGCCGGGTGCCGCTGCTGGTGGGCGGCACGGGCCTGTATTTCAGCGCGTTGCTCGATGGCCTCTCGGACATGCCCGAAGCCGACCCGGCGCAGCGCGAACGGATCGCGCGCGAGGCCGGCGAGCGCGGCTGGACGGCCCTGCACGCCGAAATGGCGGCCGTGGATCCGGACGCCGGCCGGCGCATCAAACCCGCCGACACCCAGCGCATCACCCGCGCGCTGGAAGTGTTCCGGCTCACCGGCCGGCCCATCAGCGACTGGCAGCGCGCCGGCGCGCCGCGGCGCTTTCCCTTCCGCGTGCTGAAGCTGGTGCTCGCGCCGGCCGACCGCGCGGTGCTGCACGAGCGCATCGCCCGGCGCTTCGACCAGATGCTGGCCGAAGGCTTCCTGGACGAGGTGCGCCGCCTGCGCGCCGACCCGCGCCTGCACCCGGACCTGCCCTCGATGCGGGCCGTCGGCTACCGCCAGGCCTGGGCGCACCTTGAAGGCCGCACGGATGCCTCCACCTTCAGGGAGGAAGCCATCGCCGCGACGCGGCAGCTGGCCAAGCGGCAGCTGACCTGGCTGCGCGCGCGGCTGGATGCCCGCTGGTTCGACCCGGCCACCGACCGGGACGGGCTGGAGCAGGCGCTGGCGCTGTTCCTTGCCCGACCGCCCGAGGCCTAGGCTGCTAGACTGCCAGCACTCGCGACCCGGACCCTTTGGCCGCAAACCGCGCCAGCTGGCGCGCCACAATAAGAAGATGGAGTCCAACCGCATGTCCAAAGGCCAATCCCTCCAGGATCCCTTCCTGAACGCCCTGCGCCGCGAGCGCATCCCCGTCTCGATCTACCTGGTCAACGGCATCAAGCTGCAGGGCACGATCGAGAGCTTCGACCAGTTCGTCGTCCTGCTGCGCAACACCGTCAGCCAGATGGTCTACAAGCACGCCATCTCCACCGTCGTGCCGGCGCGCAACGTGCGCGTGGGGCCGGGCGGTGGCCAGGTCGCGTCCGCCGGTGGCGACGACGAGGACGAGGCGGGCCAGGACGATTGAGCGTCCGGGTGACTGATGTTTGAGCGCGCCCGCAAGGGCGAACGCGCCCTGCTGGTCCAGCCGCACCCGCCCGGCCAGCAGGATCCGTCCCGCCTCGAGGAATTCACCGAGCTGGCCCGTTCGGCCGGCGCCACCGTGGTCGGCACCGTGCCCGCCCGCGTCGAGCGCCCGCACCCGGCCTATTACATCGGCACCGGCAAGCTCGACGAGGTGCTGTTGGCCTGCGAAGCCACCCAGGCCGACCTGGTGCTGGTGAACGAACTGCTCACGCCCGGCCAGGAGCGCAACCTCGAGCGCGCGCTCAAGCGCCGCGTCGTCGACCGCACCGGCCTGATCCTGGACATCTTCGCCCAGCGCGCCGCCAGCCACGAAGGCAAGCTGCAGGTGGAACTGGCCCAGCTCAAGCACTGGGCCACCCGCCTGGTGCGGGGCTGGACCCACCTCGAGCGCCAGCGCGGCGGCGCCATCGGCCTGCGCGGCCCGGGCGAGACCCAGCTCGAGCTCGACAAGCGCATGCTGCAGAAGAAGCTCGAATCGCTGCAGGCGCGCCTGGACAAGGTGCAGGTGCAGCGCACCCAGATGCGCCGCGCGCGCATGCGCAACGACATCCCGCGCGTGGCGCTGGTGGGCTACACCAACGCCGGCAAGTCCACGCTGTTCAACACGCTCACCGGGTCGGGCGTGTACGCCGACGACCGCCTGTTCGCCACGCTCGACCCCACCACGCGCCGCATCGAGGGCGTGGCGCCGCTGGTGCTCTCCGACACCGTGGGCTTCGTGCGCGACCTGCCGCACGAGCTGGTGGCGGCCTTCCGCTCCACGCTGTCCGAAGCGCGCGACGCCGACCTGCTGCTGCACGTGGTGGATGCCGCCGACGAACTGCGCGACGAACGCATCGGCCAGGTGGACGCGGTGCTGGCCGAGATCGGCGCCGGCGACATCCCGCAGGTGCTGGTGTTCAACAAGATCGACCGCATCGACGGCGCCGCGCCGCGGCGCGACCCGCCCGTGGAAGGGCGCGAGCGCGTCTGGCTGTCGGCGAAGACGGGCGAAGGCCTGGGCCTGCTGCGCGAGCTGCTCACCGACCGTTTCCTCGACCGCCGCCTGCACGCCACCCTGCACCTCGAGCCCGGCGAGGGCCGCCTGCGCGCCCGCCTGCACGAAGCCGGCGCCGTGAAGGCCGAGTCAACGGACGCGTCCGGCTGGCGCCTTGACCTGGACTTGCCGCGCGCCGTGGCAGCAAGGCTGGCGGCCGAACCCGGCGGCCACCCGCTGTCCGCGCTCTTGCTTGTGACCCCCGACGCCCCTACCTACAATCCTGACACTGACTGACGCGCGATTCCCCGGCCCTGGCCCCCGCCAGCCCGCCGGCCCCGGAAGCGCGCCACGGAGCACCACATGGCCTGGAACCAGCCTGGCAAAGGCAACCAAGATCCCTGGAAAGGCAAGGACCCCGGCAACGAGGTCGAAGCCTTCCTGAACCGCCTCAAGGGCATGTTCGGCGGCGGCAGCGGCGGCGGTGGCCGCGGTTCCTCGTCGCAGGGCGGCTTCAATCCGCTGCCCTGGGTGGTCGGCCTGGTCGGCATCTGGCTGGTGTTCAACAGCTTCAAGCTGATGGACGAGCGCCAGCGCGGCGTCGTGCTGCGCTTCGGCGAGTACAACCGCGTCATGACCCCGGGCCCGAACTTCAAGTGGCCCTGGCCGGTCGAGACCGTGTACGTGGTGCCCGCCACCGAAGTGGTGGAAATCACCGACCAGGTGCGCGTGCTCACCAAGGACGAGAACCTGATCGACATCAAGTTCAACGCCCAGTTCAGCCGCACCGACCCGCGCCTCTTCCTGTTCGGCTCGGTCAATCCGGAGCAGACGCTGAAGGATTCGGCCGAGAGCGCCGTGCGCGAAGTGGTGGGCCGCAGCAACATGGACACCGTGCTGTTCGATCGCGCCGAGCTGGTGATCGCCGCCAAGGACCGCCTGCAGGAGTCGCTGAACTTCTACCAGACCGGCCTCACGGTGGTGAACTTCAACCTGCAGGACGCGCGCCCGCCGGAAGAAGTGAAGCAGGCCTTCGACGACGCCATCAGCGCCCGCGAGGACAAGAACCGCATCGAGAACGAAGCCCGCGCCTACGCCAGCAAGGTGGTGCCGGAGGCGCGAGGCGTCGCCGCGCGCATGCGCACCGAGGCCGAGGGTTACCGCGCCGCGGCCATCGCCCGCGCCGAGGGTGACGCCGAGCGCTTCAGCCTGCTTGCCGCCGAGTACCGCAAGGCGCCCGAGGTCACGCGCAAGCGCCTGTACCTGGAGACCATGCAGCAGGTGCTGTCCGCCAACCCGAAGGTGATGGCGGGCGACGACAACAACATCCTGTACCTGCCGCTGGGCGGCACCGCGGGCGCCGGCCAGCGTGCCACCGTGCCGGCCGAGGCGCCGGTGATCCGGATGCCGGCCACCCAGGCCACGCCCGAGGAAGACGCCACGCCGCGCCCCGAACGCCGCCAGGGAGGCCGCTGACATGACCCGTGGATTCACGCTCGCCGTTTTCATCGCCGTCGCCGCGCTGCTCGCGGCCATGGGGTCGGTGTTCATCGTCAACGAGGGCCAGACGGCCATCGTGCTCAACCTGGGCAAGGTGGCCCGTGCCGACCTCAAGCCCGGCCTGCACTTCAAGTGGCCGCTGGTGGAGGACGTGCGCAAGTTCGACCAGCGCATCCTGTCGCTCGACGACGCCCCGGAGCGCTACCTGACCGCGGAGAAGAAGGACGTCAGCGTCGACTTCTTCGTCAAGTGGCGCATCAAGGACGTGGCCACCTACTACCGCGCCGCCAGCGGCGGCAGCGAGGAGGCCGCGCGCCAGCGCCTGACGCCCATCGTCAAGAACGCGCTGCGCAACGAAATCAACCAGCGCACGCTGCAGGAAGTGGTGTCGGCGGGTCGCGCCGAACTCTCCGGCAGCTTCCTGGCGGTGGTCAACGCCGGCGCCAGTTCGCTGGGCGTGGAAGTGGTGGACGTGCGCATCAAGCGCATCAACCTGCCGGAGGACAGCACCATCCTCGACACCGTGTACGGCCGCATGCGCACCGAACGCACCCAGGTGGCCAACCAGCTGCGCGCCGAGGGCGTGGAGCAGAGCGAAACCATCCGCTCGGAAGCCGACCGCCAGCGCCAGGTGACCATCGCCGAGGCCGAGCGCGACGCCCAGAAGCTGCGGGGCGAGGGCGACGCCCGCGCCGCCGAGATCGCCGCCGCGGCCTACGGCCAGGACCCGGAGTTCTACGCCTTCTACCGCAGCCTCGAGGCCTACCGTAACTCGATGGCCGACGGCCAGACCGTGCTGGTGCTGGACCCGGATTCGGAGTTCCTGCGCTACTTCGGCAGCGACAAGCGCTGACCGCCATGACCGACCTGTCGGCGGCGCTGTGCCTGGTGCTGGTGCTGGAGGGGCTGCTGCTGTTCGCGGCCCCGGGCGCCTGGAAGCGGGCCGTGGCCCAGCTGCTGGCCCTGGGCGAGCAGCCGCTGCGCGTCGCCGGGGCGGTGATGGTGGGGCTGGGCCTGCTGGCCCTGCAGTTCGTCCGCGGCTAGCCCCCGGGCCGGCGGGGTAGCCCCGGCCGGCCAAAACCGGGATAATTTCCCAAAGCCGGGGCGACCTCCGGCTTTTTCCATGTCTGGGCCCCCGTCTGCGGCCCGACCGCGTCGCCCCGCCGCCATCCTTTTATTCCGGAGTTCAGGGTCATGGGTCAGTCGGTAGTGGTGCTGGGCGCCCAGTGGGGCGACGAGGGCAAGGGCAAGATCGTTGACCTCCTCACCGAGGAAATCGGCGCCGTCGTGCGCTTCCAGGGCGGCCACAACGCCGGCCACACCCTGGTGATCAACGGCAAGAAGACCGTGCTGCACCTGATCCCCTCGGGCATCCTGCGCGAAGGCGCGCTGTGCCTGATCGGCAACGGCGTGGTGCTCAGCCCGGCCGCGCTGCAGAAGGAGATCGGCGAGCTCGAGGCCAACGGCGTGGAAGTGCGTTCGCGCCTGAAGATCAGCCCGGCGACCCCGCTGATCATGCCGTACCACATCGCCCTGGACCAGGCGCGCGAGAAGGCCGCCGGCGGCAAGGCCATCGGCACCACCGGCCGCGGCATCGGTCCGGCCTACGAGGACAAGGTCGCCCGCCGCGGCGTGCGCGTGGCCGACCTGGCCTACCCGCAGGAGCTGGCCGAGAAGCTGCGCGGCACCCTGGACTACCACAACTTCGTGCTGACCAAGTACCTCGGCGTCGAGGCGGTGGACTTCCAGCAGACCCTCGACGAGGCGCTGGCCTTCGGCGAGTACGTCGACCCGATGAAGGCCGACGTCGCCGGCATCCTGCACGAGCTGCGCAAGCAGGGTAAGCGCGTGATGTTCGAGGGCGCGCAGGGTTCGCTGCTCGACATCGACCACGGCACCTACCCGTACGTGACCTCGTCGAACACCACGGTCGGTGGCGCGCTGGCCGGCACCGGCGTCGGCGCCGACGCGATCGACTACGTGCTGGGCATCGCCAAGGCCTACGCCACCCGCGTCGGCGGCGGCCCGTTCCCGACCGAGCTCAACGACGAGGTCGGCCAGGGCATCCGCGACCGCGGCCAGGAATACGGCGCCACCACCGGCCGCCCGCGCCGCTGCGGCTGGATGGACATCGTCGCGCTCAAGCGCGCCGTGGCCATCAACGGCATCACCGGCCTGTGCATCACCAAGCTCGACATCCTCGACGGGATGGAGAAGCTGAAGATCTGCATCGCCTACGAGTACCGCGGCAAGCGCACCGAATACGCGCCGCTGGACGCCGCCGGCTGGGAAGAGTGCACCCCGGTGTACCTGGAGTTCCCGGGCTGGCAGGAGTCCACCGCCGGCATCACCGACTGGGACAAGCTGCCGGCCGCCGCCCGCGCCTACCTGCGCGCGCTGGAGGAACTGGCGGGCTGCCCGCTGGCCATCGTGTCGACCGGCCCGGGCCGCGAATCGACCATCGTGCTGCAGGATCCCTTCGCCTGAGCCGTCGCGCCGGCCTCCGGGCCGGCGCCTTTCCGCAGGGCCGGCCTCAGTTGGCCGGCTGCGAGTCCACCGATTCTTCGTTGCGCACGCCGCGCGAGAGGTTGCGGATCTCGTCCGAGCTGCGGCGGCGCTGCGCCGCCGTGGTGCACACCCGCTTGCGCATCGAACTGCCGATCTGTTCCTGGCGCACGCAGGTGACGCGGCTGTCGGCGTAGGCGCGGTCGAGCAGGTCGTTGAGCTTTTCCTGCTCGCTGCCGACCCAGGCCTGGCGCTCCGCCGGCAGCTCGGCCAGCGCGCCCTGTTCCGGCAGCGCGCCCTCGAGCGCGTCCAGGCGCTCGGCCAGGGCCGTGCGATCGGTGCGCTTGAACTCGGCATAGGCCTCGGTGCGGATCGCCGCCTCGATGCGGGCGCGCTGTTCGGCCAGTTCGGCGCGGGTGGCGCCGGCGTCGAGCTGCAAGCGCGGCTGCTCCTCCTGCTTGGCGGCGGCGGGCAGGGCGAGGGCGAGGCTGGCGAACAGCAGGGCGGCGCGGATTCGGGGCATGCAGGGCATTCCGTTGCGGGAAACCCCGATACTAGCCGCGGCGCCGGAAATGAAAAGCCCCGCCGAAGCGGGGCTTTTCGAAGATGGTGCCCAGGAGAGGACTCGAACCTCCACGGTTTTACCCGCTAGTACCTGAAACTAGTGCGTCTACCAATTCCGCCACCTGGGCAGGTGTCTCGCCGCAGTGCGACAAGAGCCGCGTAATTTAAAGGTCGGGCCGCGCCTTGTCAATGCCGGGCCGCGCCGGTTCGCGCCGCGGCGCGGGGCGGTACAGGCCCCCGGGTGTACCATGCCCGGATATGACAAAACCCCCGAAGAAAAAAGCCAGTACCGGCAAGCTGCCGCCCTGGATGCCCGAGAGCGCGCAGGCCGCGCATGCCCCCAAATCCAAGCCCGCCAAGGGCCCCAAGGCGCCCCGCGCGGCAAAGCCGGCCGGC
>NZ_AVCH01000208.1 GCF_000747075.1 Arenimonas malthae CC-JY-1 | reverse complement strand
CGACCCGGCCGCCCTGGGCGCCGCCAGCCTGCACGGCGGCGTGGACCTGGGCGACGCCGGCTCGGCCGCCGCCGCCTTCGACGCCATCGTGAAAGCCCACGGCCGCCTCGACGGCCTGGTGAACATCGCCGGCGGTTTCGCCTGGGAGAAGGTGCAGGGCGGTTCGCTCGACACCTGGGACGCGCAGTACCGCATGAACCTGCGCACCGCCGTGGCCGCCATCCAGGCCGCGCTGGCGCACCTGCCCGACGGCGGCCGCATCGTGAACATCGGCGCCAACGGCGCGCTGAAGGCCGGCGCCGGCATGGGCGCGTACGCGGCTTCGAAGGCCGGCGTGATGCGCCTCACCGAGGCCCTGGCCGAAGAGCTCAAGGACCGCGGCATCACCGTCAACGCGCTGCTGCCGAGCATCATCGACACCGCCGCGAACCGGAAGGACATGCCCGACGCCGACTTCAGCCGCTGGGTGCAGCCGGCGCAGCTGGCGGCCACCATCGCCTTCCTGCTCTCCGACGGCGCGGCCGCCATCACCGGCGCGCTGATCCCGGTGGTCGGCCGGGTCTGATCCCACCCACGCGCGGGACGACGACACCATGGCCTCCAACGACACGCTGCAGGCCGCCGTCCTTCGCACCACGCTGCGCCTGCTGCTCAAGCCCGCGCTGTCGCCGCGCGTGCCGCTGGGCTTCCAGCGCCGCTGGATGAGCCTGCTGGCGGGCATTGCCCGGCTGCCGGCCGGCGTGGCGCGGCAGGACACCGAGGCGGCCGGCGTGCCCGCCGAACGCTGGCAGGACACGCGCGCACCCGCCTGCCGCCCCGGCACCGTGCTGATGCTGCACGGCGGCGCCTTCTGCGCCGGCTCCCCGCGCACGCATCGCGCGCTGGCCGCGTGGCTGGCGCGCGACGGCGGCTTCCCCGTGGTCGTGCCCGATTACCGCCTGGCACCGGAGCATCCGTTCCCCGCCGCGCTCGACGACGCGCTGGCGGCGTACGACGCGCTCGCCGCGCAGGGTCCGGTGCTGCTGGTCGGCGATTCCGCCGGTGGTGGCCTGGCGCTGGCCCTGGCGCAGAAGATCCGCGACACGGCGCGCCCCGCGCCCGCCGCGCTGGCCTTGCTCTCGCCCTGGGTGGACCTGCGCCCGGGCCAGCTGCCCGAACCGGTGCCCGGCGAAACCATGCTGGGCGCGGCCTGGCTGCAGGCCTGCGCCCGCCACTATGCCGGCGAAAACACCGGCGACCCGCGCGTGTCGCCCTTGCTTGGCGAGCTGCGTGGCCTGCCGCCCACTTTCCTGCAATGCGGCAGCGACGAACTGCTGTGCGCGCAGTCGCGCTCCCTGGCGGAGGCGCTGCAGGCCGCTGGCGTACCCACGACGCTCGAAGTGGTTCCCGGCCGCTGGCATGTCTTCCCATTGCACGCCGGCCAGCTGCCGTCCGCGAACGCCGCCGTGTCGCGCCTCGCGCGCTTCCTGCAGCAGCACCTCGACGCCACCGCCGCGCCGCGCCACGACGTGCACGAGGTGGTCATCCTGGGCGCCGGCATGTCGGGCCTGTGCATGGCGATGCAGCTGCAGCGCGAAGGCCGGCACGACTTCGTGCTGCTCGAACAACAGCCCGGCCTGGGCGGCACCTGGTGGGACAACCGCTACCCCGGCGCCCAGGTGGACGTGCCGGCGCCTGCGTATTCGTTTTCCTTCGCGCCGAACCCGTACTGGCGCCAGCGTTTCGCCAACGCACCGGAAATCCAGGCCTACCAGCAGGCGCTGGCGGAGAAACACGGCCTGTTCGCGCGCCTGCGCCTGGGCACGCGGCTGAGCGAAGCGCGCTTCGACGAGGCCAGCGGCCTGTGGCAGTTCCGCACCGCGCGCGGCGACACGCTGGCGGCGCGCTTCTTCGTCTGCAGCACCGGCCCGCTCAGCCAGCCGCGCTGGCCCGATATCCCGGGCCTCGACGACTTCCGCGGCGACAAGCTGCACTCCGCGCGCTGGGACGCCAGCATCCCGCTGGCGGGCAAACGCATCGCCGTGGTCGGCACCGGCTCGACCGCCGTGCAGCTGATCCCGCCCATCGCCCGCGAGGCGGCGCGGCTGCACGTGTTCCAGCGCACCGCGAACTGGGTGTTGCCGCGCTTCGAGCGCCGCTACTACTGGTTCGACGGCCTGCTGGCGCGGTTCCCGCCCTACGCGAAGGCGGTGCGCTTTGGCTGGGTGCAGTTCCTGGAACTCACGCGCCGCGGTTTCCAGGACGGCACGTTGATGCGCCGCTTCATGCTGGGCCTGGCCGCGCGCCACCGCCGCAGCCAGGTGCCTGACAAGGACAAGCGCGCCGCGCTCACGCCCGACTACCCGCTGGGCTGCAAGCGCATCATCTACGCCAACGACTACTACCCGGCGCTGGCACGGCCGAACGTGGAGCTGGTGACCACCGGCATCGCGCGCTTCACGACGGGCGGCATCATCACCACCGACGGCACCGAGCGGCCGCTGGACGCCGTGGTCTGCGCCACCGGCTTCGACACCGTGCACCTGCTGCAGTCGGTGCAGGTCACCGGCCGCGGCGGCCGCACCCTGGCCGAGGCCTGGCGCGACGGCCCCGAGGCCTTCCACGGCATCAGCGTGGCGGGTTTCCCCAACCTGTTCCTGATGCTGGGCCCGAACACCGCCACCGGCCACACCTCCACGCTGCTCTACATCGAGCCGGCGGTGCGCCACGCCATCGCCTGCATGCAGGCCGTGCGCCGCGCCGGCTACCGCGCCATCGAACTGCGCGCCGAGGTGCAGCAGGCCCACAACGCCGCCCTGCAGCAGCGCCTGGCGGGCTCGGTGTGGGCGCAGTGCCGCAGCTGGTACCGCATGGACAACGGCAAGGTCATCGCCATCTTCCCCGGTTTCACCCGCGAATACGTGCGGGCGGTGCGCGAGCCGGATTTCAACGACTACCGCTTCCACGGGGCGCCCGAGGCCTCCACCGCCCCTGCACGGCCGCCGGCCTAGACTGGCGGCATGAAGATCAACGCCGATTTCAGCCAGCGCGTGGTGCTGCGGCCGGGCGACACGCCGTGGCTGGCCTCGCCGTCGCCGGGCGTCGAGCGCCGGATGCTCGACCGCATCGGCGGCGAACAGGCGCGCGCCACCAGCCTGGTGCGCTACGCGCCGGGTTCGGCCTTCCCCGAACACGGCCACCCGGCGGGCGAGGAAATCCTGGTGCTCGAGGGCGTGTTCAGCGACGAACGCGGCGACCATGGCCCCGGCACCTACCTGCGCAACCCGGAAGGTTTCCGCCATGCGCCGCGCAGCGCCGGCGGCTGCACGCTGTTCGTGAAGCTGCGCCAGTTCGCGCCCGGCGACGCGGCCAGCGTCACCATCGACACCGCCCACGGCGACTGGCGCCCCGGCCTGGTGCCGGGCCTGCGGGTGATGCCGCTGCATTCCTTCGGCACCGAACACACGGCGCTGGTCGACTGGGCGCCGGGCACGGTGTTCCAGCCGCACACGCATTTCGGCGGCGAGGAGATCCTGGTGCTGCGCGGGGTGTTCGAAGATGAGCATGGCGCTTATCCCGCCGGCAGCTGGCTGCGCAGCCCGCACCTGTCGCGGCATGCGCCGTTCACGCGGGACGGGGCGACCATCCTGGTGAAGGTGGGGCACCTGGACGAGGAGCGGTTGCGGTCCTGGCTGGAGTAGGCGATCCCCCTCTCCCCAACCCCTCTCCCGCAAGCGGGAGAGGGGCCGGGGGAGAGGGGCGCGGCCCTCGCCCGGATGCGAGACAATAGCCGCCTCCCCGCACCCGCCCCACCGCCATGACCACCCGCCTCACCATCACCCGCCCCGACGACTGGCACCTGCACCTGCGCGACGGCGACATGCTGGCGCGCGTGCTGCCCGACACCGCGCGCCGCTTCGGCCGCGCCATCGTCATGCCCAACCTGGTGCCGCCGGTGGTGAACGCCACGCTGGCCGGCGCCTATCGCCAGCGCATCCTCGCGGCGGTGCCGGCCGGGATGGACTTCGAGCCGCTGATGACGCTCTACCTCACCGAGCGCACCACGCCGGCCGACATCGCCGAGGCCAGGGCCAGCGGCTTCGTGCACGCGGTGAAGTGGTACCCGGCGGGCGCCACCACCAACTCCGATTCCGGCGTGCGCCAGGTCGCGAACTGCCACGAGGCGCTGCTGGCGATGGAACGGCACGACCTGCCGCTGCTGGTGCACGGCGAAGTGACCGACGCGCACGTGGACGTGTTCGACCGCGAGGCCGTGTTCATCGACACCCTGCTCAAGCCGCTGGTGCAGCGCTACCCGAAGCTGCGCATCGTGCTCGAGCACATCACCACGCGCCAGGCGGCGGAATTCGTGGCGGCGGCGCCGGCCAACGTGGCGGCCACCATCACGCCGCACCACCTTCTGATGAACCGCAACGCCCTCTTCCAGGGCGGCATCCGCCCGCACCATTACTGCCTGCCGGTGCTCAAGCGCGAGGAGCACCGCCTTGCGCTCGTGGCCGCCGCCACCAGCGGCAGCCCGAAGTTCTTCCTGGGCACCGACAGCGCCCCGCACACCCGAGGCGCCAAGGAAGCGGCCTGCGGCTGCGCCGGCATGTACAGCGCGCACGGCGCCATCGAGCTCTACGCCGAGGTGTTCGAGCAGCAGAACGCGCTCGACAGGCTCGAAGCCTTCGCCAGCTTCCACGGGCCCGATTTCTACCGCCTGCCGCGCAACACGGGCACGCTCACCCTGGTGCGCGAACCCTGGGTGGTGCCGGCCGAACTGGGCGAAGGCAGCAGCGCGCTGGTGCCGCTGCGCGCCGGCACCGAGCTGGCCTGGCGGCTCGCCGACGCCACCGGCTGACGCGCGCGGGATCGGTGCGCCGAGAAATTTTCTTGGTCCATTCCGGGCCCAATGCGTGGACTCTGGTCTCGTCCCCGGAAGCACGGCCTGCATCGGCACCGGCTTCTGATCCGAACAGGGGAGGAAAGGGCCCGGCCGGCGCCTGCCGGGCCCTTTCCGCTTTCACGGCTGCCCTTGCGGCCGTCGCCCGGTTCACCTATTAGTTCAGCCTCGACCAATCGCTGCAGGTGCGGATGATCCACCTCGAAGGCATCGCCCGCACCTATTCGGTGGAGGGCCAATCCATTCCGGCCCTGGCGGGCGTGGACCTGCACATCGGCCGCGGCGAGCACGTGGCCATCACCGGTGCCTCGGGTTCGGGCAAGTCCACCCTGCTCAACGTGCTCGGCTGCCTCGACCGCCCCAGCGCGGGTAGCTACCGGCTCGAAGACGCCGACGTCGCCACGCTCGACGACGACGCCCTGAGCGAACTGCGCAACCGCCGCATCGGCTTCGTGTTCCAGTCCTTCCACCTGCTGCCGCGGCTGAGCGTGCTCGAAAACGTGCTGCTGCCGCTGCGTTATTGCCTCGACCCGGTGCCCGGCGCCGAAGACTACGCCCGCGAGCTGCTCGGCCGCGTCGGGCTGGCCGACCGCATGGCGCACCGCCCGCAGCAGCTGTCCGGCGGCCAGCAGCAGCGTGCCGCCATCGCCCGTGCCCTGCTGCTAAAGCCCGCGCTGCTGCTGGCCGACGAACCCACCGGCAACCTCGATTCGAAAACCGCGGCCGACGTGCTGGGCCTGTTCGCCGAGCTGCACCGCGACGGCCAGACCGTGGTGCTGGTGACCCACGACCCCGACGTGGCCGAACGCGCGCCGCGCCAGGTGCGCATGCGCGACGGCAAGGTGGACCATGATTCCGGGCGCTGAACTGCTACTGGCGGTGGTGCTCAGCGGCCAGGTGCGCGCACCCGACGCCGAGGTCATCTACGCCCCGATGTCCGAATCCAGCCCCGTGACCCTGCGCTACGCCGTGCCCGACGGCACGGCCGTGGAGCCCGGCGATTCGCTGGTGCGCATCGACCCGGGTGCCGCGCTGGCCCAGCAGGAGTCGCTCAAGGTCCAGCTCGTGCAGACCCGCGCCCGCATCGCCAAGGAGCTGGCCGAACTGGCGGTGCGCGAACTCGACGCCCGGCTGGCCCTGGTGGACGCCGACGCCGCGCTGGCGAAGGCGAAGGTGGACGCCGCCATCCCGTCCGACTACATCGCCCGCATCGACGTGGACCGCTACGCCGGCGAACTGGCGCGCGCCGGACGCGAGCACGCGCTCAAGCAGGAAGAACTGCGCACCGCCCGCGAAGCCGTCGCCCGCCGCCGCGCCGACGGCGAGCTGGAAGTGGCCAAGATGCAGACCGACCTCGATTACGCGGCCTCGGTGATTGCCATGGCCGAGCAGCGCGCCGTGGGCAGCGGCGTCGCCAGCTTCTACTTCAATCCCTGGAGCGGCCAGCGCTACGAGGAAGGCGCCTCGGTGAACGCCGGCGAGGCCATCGGCGAACTGGTGCGGCCCGGCGCGCTGGGCGTGCGCGCCTTCGCGCTCGAGCCCGACCGCCGCGGCCTGGTCGAGGGCCAGGCCGTGCAGCTGCGCTTCGACGCCGTGCCGGGCAAGACCGTCGAGGGCCGCATCACCGGCATCGCCGGCAGCCCCACGGCCAAGGCCGAGTGGGGCAGCGGCCGCTATTTCGTGGTGGACGTCGCCCTGCCGGACGGCCACGGCCTGCCGCTGCGCCCCGGCATGAGCGTGCGCGTCATCGCCGAACCCGCCCAGTCCGCCGCGGGGGCCGCGCCTTGATCCGCGCCGCCGCCCTGCTGCTGGCCCTGGCCGCGGGCACCGCCGCGGCCGACACGCTCACGCTGGAAGGCGAGGTGGCCGCGCTCAGCAGCGCGCCCATCATGCCGCCCACGGTGCGCAACGTCTGGAACCTGCAGATCACCCAGCTCGCCGCCGACGGCGCGGCGCTCAAGCAGGGCGAACCCGCGGTCACCTTCGACGGCACCGAGCTGCAGCGCCGGCTGATGGAGGCCCAGGGCCTGCTCAAGCAGAAACAGAGCGAGCAGGCCAAGCTGCTGCTCGACCTCGCCGAGCGCGAGCGCACCGAGCGCCTGGCCACCGCCGAGCAGGCCGCCACGCTGGACAAGGCCGAGCGCAAGGCCGACCAGCCCGCCGACATCATCCGCTCGGTGGACTACCGCAAGCTGGTGATCGAGCGCGAGCAGGCCGCCCGCCGCGCGGCGCTGATGCGCGAGCGCGAAGTGCTGGCGCGCCGGCAGCGCGAGGCCGAGCGCGCGCTCGTCGCCGCCGAGGTGGCCCAGGCCAGCACCGACGTGGCCGAACTGAGCCGCGCGATCGGCCTGCTCACCGTGCCGGCGCCGCGCGACGGCGTGCTGGTGGTCAAGAGCAACTGGCGCGGCGAGCGTTTCGAAGTGGGCACCTCGGTCTGGGTCGGGCAGACCGTGGCCGAGATGCCCGACCCGTCCACCCTGGTGGTGCGCGCCACGCTGGCCGAGCGCGACATGCTGCGCATCGCCGAAGGCCTGCCGGCGCGCGTGCAGGTGCAGGGCGGCGCCGGCCGGCGGCTGTCGGGCAAGGTGCTGGAGCTCGGGCGCGCGGTGCGCAGCAAGTCGCGCCTGGCGCCGGTGCCGGTGATCGACGTGCTGGTGAGCCTGGAAGGCGACACCAGCGGCCTCAAGACCGGCATGCCGGTGAGCGTGGAAGTCACCGTGCCCGCGGCCAAAGCGGAGGCGGCGCCATGACCCGGCCCGCCCTGGCCCTGCTCGCCATGCTGCTGCTGGCCGCCTGCGCCAGCGAAGACGGCGCCGTCACCGCCACCGAAACCGTGGCCGCGGCGCCGGTCGAGTTCTGGGTGCGCGCCGAGGGCGAGCTCAAGGCCGCCAAGGCCACGCCCCTGCGCGTGCCCGGCCAGAACTTCGCGCGCCGCCAGCTGGTGTGGATGCTGCCCGACGGCAGCCCGGTGAAGAAGGGCGACCTGGTGGCGCGCTTCGAGGCCGCGCAGTCGAAGCTGCAGCTCGACAAGGCCCTGCTCGACCTGCAGCGCAACGCCCTGGCGCGCGCCAGCAAGGAAGGCGAGCTCGAGGTCGGGCTCGACCGCGTCGAAGTGGAACTGGCGCAGGCCGAATCGGCCCTGGCCATCGCCCGCCGCTACGCCCGCGCCGACTTCGAGGCCCTGGCCCGCAACGTCGTGCTCGACGCGGTGGAGGACGAGGAATTCCTGCAGGAAAAAACCGGCGTGCTGCGCTGGCGCCAGGACCAGTCGGCGCAGCGCGGCGAAGCCGAGCTCGACGTGCTGGGCGTGCAGCGCAACACCCTGGAAGCCGACGCCGCCAACAAGCGCGGCGACCTGGACGCCCTGGAGCTGCGCGCCCCGCACGACGGCATCTTCATGCTGGCCATCAGCTGGAGCGGCGAGCTGCCGCGCATCGGCGAGCAGATGTGGGCCAGCACCGAGTTCGCCAACCTGCCCGACATCGACGCACTGGAAGTGGAGCTGCGCCTGCCGCAGCAGGAAGCGCAGGGCCTGGCGCTCGGCCAGAAGGTGGAACTGGCGCCGCTGGGCCACCCGGGCCAGCAGGCGGTGGGCGAGGTCACCTGGGTCGCCAGCGCGCCGCGCGCGGTAAGCCGGCAGAACCCGGCGAAGTTCGTGTCCGCCAAGGCCAGCGTGCCGGCCGAAGCGGCGAAGCGGCACGGTTGGGTGCCGGGCCAGGCCTTCACCGGCCGCGTCATCCTGCTGTCGGCGCCGGAAGCGCTCACCGTGCCCAACGTGGCGCTGTCGGGCGAAGGCGACCAGGCCTTCGTCACCGTGCTCGACGGCGGCGAACCGGTGCGCCGCCCGGTGGAGCTGGGCAAGCGCGGGCCGGCGCGCACGCAGGTGCTGTCGGGCCTGGCCGCCGGCGAACGCGTGCTGCTGGCCGCCGACGCGCCCGCCGCCAACGACGAAGCCGGGGCCGCGCCATGATCGAATGGCGCCACCTCAACGACCGCGTCGCCTGGCGCGAAGCCTTCGAGGAGCTGGCCCGGCGCAAGCTGCGCACCGGCCTCACCCTGCTGGGCCTGGTGTTCGGCGTGGGCTCCATCGTGGCCATGCAGGCGGTGGGCGAGGGCAGCCGGCGCGAAGCGCTGCGCCTGGTCGAGGGCCTGGGCCTGACCAACCTGGTGGTGGAAGCCAAGACCTTCGACGAAACCTCGCTGCGCGAACTGCGCGCCCGCAGCCTGGGCCTCACCCGCGCCGACGCGCAGGCCGCGCTCGACGTGGTGCCGGGCGCCGTGGCCATGGCCGCCGAAAAACGCCTGCGCACCGACGCCGTCGCCAGCGACCACGCCGCCAGCGACGCCCAGGCCAGCGCCATTTCGCCCAGCTTCTTCGAACTCGGTTCGCTGCGCGTGGCGGAAGGCCGCGCGCTGACGCAGGCCGACGAGGACGCCCTGGCCGCCGTGGCCGTGCTCGGCCACCAGGCCGCGCGCAGCCTGTTCCCGCAGGGCGGCGCGGTGGGCCAGCACGTCAAGGTCAACCACGCCTGGCTGGAAGTGGTGGGCGTGCTGGCCGACCGCGACCTCAGCGCCGACCGCTTCCAGGGCGTGCCGCTGGGGCTGGAGAGCAACCGCGTGTTCGTGCCGCTGGCCAGCGGCCTGGCGCGTTTCCGCCTGCAGCCGATGGAAGACGAAGTGGACCGCCTGCTGGTGCGCGTGGACGCGCCCGAGCGCATCGGCGAGGGCGCGCAGGTACTGGCGGCGCTGCTGAAGCAGCGCCACGCCGGCGCCGACGACTACAGCCTGGTCATCCCGGCCCAGCTGTTCGCCCAGCACCAGCAGACCCAGCGCATCTTCCGCGTGGTGATGAGCGCCATCGCCGGCGTCAGCCTGCTGGTGGGCGGCATCGGCATCATGAACATCATGCTGGCCAACGTGCTCGAGCGCCGGCGCGAAGTGGGCCTGCTGCGCGCGCTCGGCGCCCGTCGCACCGACGTGGTGGCGCAGTTCCTGCGCGAGGCGGCCGTCATCTGCGTGGCCGGCGCGCTGCTGGGCGTGGCCTTCGGCATCGCGCTGGCCTACGCCATCGCCACGCTCGCGGGCTGGGACGTGGCCTGGGCGCCGCTGCCCATCGTGGTGGCGGTGCTGCTGTGCACGGCCGTGGGTTTGGCCTTCGGCGTCTACCCCGCCAAGCAGGCCGCCGACCTGGACCCCATCGCCTCGCTGCGCACGGAATGAAAAAC
>NZ_AVCH01000207.1 GCF_000747075.1 Arenimonas malthae CC-JY-1 | reverse complement strand
GGGCGCCCGCCAGGGCACCCGCCGTCGTTGTCGCCGGGCCGTGGGCCCGTGGCGCTCAGAACCGCCCGGTGAACTCCAGGCCCCAGGTGCGCGGGGCGCCGACGATGAAGGTCGGCAGGCCGAAGTTCTGGCCGGTGTTACCGCCGTCGATCAGATACTCCTTGTCGGTGGCGTTCTTCACGAACGCGCCCAGCTCCCACTTGCCGCCGCCGAAGATCACGCCGGCGCGCACGTCCACCAGGGCGTAGCCGGCCTGCTCGATGCCCGGCTGGTTCTGGTCCTCGAAGTAAACCTGCGAGCGCCAGTTCCAGCTCGGGCGCAGGTAGCCGACCTTGCCGTCGCCGACGCTGAACTGCCAGTCCAGGCCGGCCGAGGCCGAATGTTCCGGGGTCAGGCGGAAGCGGTTGCCGGCCAGGGTCTGCTCGTTGCCGTCGTCGTCGCGCTCGTCGAAGGTGGCGTCGATGTAGCCATAGTTGAAGAAGGCGCGCAGGCCGTCGGTGGCGCGCAGGATCATCGACAGCTCGGCGCCGGTGGCGCTGGCGTTGCCGCCGTTGGCGGTGATCGTGCCCAGGCCGTTGGGGTTGAGCACCTGCGCCTGGAAGTTGCTGTAGTCGTAGTTGAACACGGCCACGTCGTAGGCCAGCGTGTCGCCGAAGGCGGTGCCCTTCAGGCCCAGCTCGTAGCTCACCAGGATCTCGGCCGGCACTTCGTTCGGCGTGCCGTCTTCGCCCAGCGCGAACTCGATCACGTCCGGGCGGCGGCCGCGCGAAACGCTGGCGTAGCCGGTGAGCGTGTCGGAGAACAGGTAGCTGGCCACCGCGCGGCCCACGGCCGAGCTGTAGCTGTCCTCGGCGTAGGTGCGCGCGACCGGCTGGAACAGCATGTTCGGGAAAGCGATGGTCGTGGGCGCGGCCGGCAGCACCTGGCCCAGCGCGCTGAAGCCGCCGTAGTTGAGCGCCTCGTAGCCCGAGCGCAGTTTCTCGTGGGTGCCGCGCAGGCCGAGGGTGAGCTCCAGGCGGTCGTTCACCGACCAGGTGCCGTCGGCGAACACGTCCCAGGCCTTGGCGCTGCCGAAGTTGGTGTATTCCTCGCCGTAGCTGGCGCTGAGCGGCAGCGGGAAGCCGAGCGGAATGCCCGGGATGCCCAGCGCCGGGAAGGCCGTGTAGCCAAGGAACGGGGTCAGGTTCGGGTTGAGCGGGCTGACGATGGGCAGCTGGATCAGGCCGCCGGTGGCCGCGCCTACGCCAGCGCTCAGGGCCGGCGAGAGCAGGGCGGCGAGCTGGCGCTCGTCGGTCATGAAGGGCACGCGCTGGAAGCCGTCCTCGTCGTAGTAGCTGAAGCCGGCGAAGCCGCGGAAGGCGCCGCCGCCGTCGTAGTTGAAGCGGAACTCCTGGCTCACCTGGTCGCCTTCCACGTCCTCGGCGAACTCGAGCGCGTTGAGCTGCGAGCCGTCGGCGTCGAACTGCTCCAGCGAGGCGAACTCGCGCCAGCCGGTGATGGTGGACAGGCTCCAGGAATCGTTGATGCGGAACTCGCCCAGGATGGTGAGGCCGTTCACCGTGCGGTCCAGGCCCAGCTGCTCGCCGCGGTTGAGGTCGGCGGTGTAGTCGAACAGGTCGGTGCTGCCCGCGCGCGTCGGCAGCACCGGCGTGCGGAAGGCGGTGCCGGGCGGCGTGTCCTTCTGGTGGTTGAAGATGACGTCCACGCGCTTGCCGTCGTCGATGTCCAGGCCGAAGCCCAGGCGCAGCGCCGTGGTGTCCTTGCCGTTGAGGCGGCCGCCGGCGAGGTTCTCGACGAAGCCCTCGTTGCTCTCGTGGTAGATCGCCAGGCGCGCGGCCAGGGCGTCGGTGATGGGCGTGTTCACCACGCCGCTCATCTTGCGGTACTGGTCGCTGCCGGCGCCCAGGGTGAAGCTGCTCTCGTGGCCCTGGAAGGCCTTGTTCTGCACGAAGTGCACCGCGCCCACCTGGGCGCCGCGGCCGAACAGGGTACCCTGCGGGCCGCGCAGCACTTCCACGCGCTCGAGGTCGAAGGGCTGCACCACGGCGCCGCGGGCGCGCGAGATGGACACGCCGTCCTGGAACACCGACACGCGCGGCGGCGAGAACGCCTCGCCGCTGTCGGAAGTGATGCCGCGGATCACGAAGCCCGGGTTGTTCGGGCTCTGCTCCAGGATCTCCAGGCCTGGCACCAGGTTGCCGATGTCGGTGAGGTCGGTGGCGCCGAAGTTCTCCAGGAAGTCGCCCGAGTAGGCGCTGATGGCGATGGGCACTTCCTGCACCTGCTGCTCGCGCTTCTGCGCGGTGACGACGATGGTGTCGATGGTGGCCGGCGTGGTTTCCCCCGCGGGCGCGTCCTGCGCGACGGCGGGCAGGGCGAGCATGAGCAGGCTGGCGTGGATGGCGACGGCAAGGCGGGCGGGGCGACGCATCGGGATGGCTCCGGTGGAGGGCTCGGGAAAGGACTATCGAGCGTGTCGCCGGCCCGTTGCAATTGCGTTAAATGAAGCCCCGGGGTCATGCCGCTGAAAAGCTGGCAGGCTGCAATAGGCGGCCCCCACCCGTGTCCACGCCATGACCGTCATCAGCCGTCGCACCGCCCTGAAGCTGCTCACCCTGTCCGCCGCCGCGCTGGCCCTGCCGGCCACCGCGCGGCGCCTGCCGCCGGCGGTGGCGGTGGAGCGCGCGCTGTTCCCGCAGTCGGTGGCCTCGGGCGACCCGCAGCCCGGCAGCGTGGTGCTGTGGACGCGCCTGGCGCCCGCGGCCTGGGGCCAGGACGTGGTGCTGGAAGTGGCCGAGGACCCGGGCTTCGAAGCGGTGCGCGTCGAGCGCGCCTTCCGCGTCGGCCCGGCCACCGACGGCTGCCTGAAGGTGAAGGTGCAGGACCTGGAACCGGACCGCGCCTGGCACTACCGCTTCGTCGCTGTGGGCGAGGACGGCGTGCAGCGCGCCTCGCCGGCCGGCCGCACCCGCACCGCGCCGGCACCCGACGCCGACCGCGACCTGCGCTTCGCCGTGATGAGCTGCCAGGACTTCAACGGCCGCTGGTACAACACCCTGCTGCCGCTGCTCGGGCAGGAGCTCGACGCCATCCTGCACCTGGGCGATTTCGTCTACGAAACCACCGGCGACCCTTCCTTCCAGGACGGCGCGGGCCGGCGCATCGTGTTCGAGGACGCCGACGGCGCGCTCAGCCTGGGCGACGGCGGCTTCCAGGCCGCGCGCAGCCTCGACAACTACCGCCAGCTGCACCGCGACTACCGCACCGACCCGGTGCTCCAGCAGCTGCTGGAATCCGCGCCGCTGATCGCCATCTGGGACGACCACGAATTCGCCGACGACAGCTGGCAGGACGTGGCCACCTTCCACGACGGCCGCCGCGACGAACGCGACGCCACCCGCCGCCGCGCCGCCGAGCAGGCCTGGTTCGAATACATGCCGGCCGACCTGGGCGGCGGCTTCGAGGGTGCCTCGGTGGACGACGGCGCGCTGCACCCGAACGCGCGCATCTGGCGCGATTTCCGCTTCGGCAAGCGCGCCGCGCTGGCCTTCACCGACTACCGCAGCGCGCGCCCCGACCACCTGGTGCCGGAAGACGCCTTCCCCGGTGGCCTGGCTTACGACGAGCCGGCGCTGCGCGAGGCGCTGCCGAAGATCGGCGAAACCTTCGAGGAATGGCGCCCGCGCCTGCAGCCCTACGTGCACCTGTCGGACCCCGACCACCGCCGCTGGCGTCGTCCGCTGGCGCGCGCGCTCACCCGCGCCTACCGCGCGGAAGGGCTGGCCACCGACGTCGTGCGCCGCCGCGTGCGCGCCATCCTCTCCGAACCGATCGCGCTGCCGGTGGCCAACGCCATCCTGGCCAAACACGACGCCGGCGCGCCGTTTTTCCTCGACGCCGGACAAATCCCCGAGACGGACGACATGCCGCGCGGCCTGAGCTGGGCCGGCGTGGGCAAGTCGCGCCTGTTCGACGCCGTCGGCAGCCGCTATTTCGTGCTGGCCGAGGGTTACGGCCTGCTGGCGGCCCTGCGCGCGGCGGAAATCGGCAGCGCCCTGGGCGAGGTGCAGTCGGCCTGGCTCGACGCCACGCTGGCGCGCCACGCCGACGCCGACTGGCGCTTCATCGGCAGCTCGGTGTCGTTCACGCCGCTGCGGCTCGACCTGCGCCGGCCGGAAGTGCAGGCGCCGCCGGCTTGGGCGCATGAGGTGCTGCTCAACGTCGACCACTGGGACGGCTTCCCGGTGGAGCGCGAGGCCTGGCTCGACCGTTTCGCCGGCCCGGGCGCGGTGCTGCTCAGCGGCGACATCCACGCCAGCTTCGCCAGCCAGCACCGCAAGTCGGTGGTGGAGTTCACGGTGCCGGCGGTGTCGTCGAAGCCGCTGGGCGCCATCCTTGCCCGCAATGCCAGCGGCGACGAGGCCACCCGCGCCGCCGGCGCGCGCCTGGCCGAACACCTCGACGGCCTGCTGCGCGCCGGCTACCCCGGCCTGCGTTACGCCCAGACCCGCCGCAACGGCACGGTGCTGCTGGAAGTGGGCCAGGACACGCTGGTGGCGCGCTATTTCGAGATCGAGGGCGAACGCGTGGGCGAGTGCCTGTACGACGACCCCGCCGCCCTGGCCGGTGCGCTGCGCGAGGCCTGGTTCCGGGTGGAACGCGAGCCGGGCCGGCTGTTGCTGGAGCCGATCGGCGCGCGTTCGCCCGCCTTCACCCGCTGACGGCGGGGCCTGGCGGACAGTGGCGGCATGAAAAACGCGATCGGCGCCCTGGTCTTCTATGCCCGCTTCGCCCTGCCGTTCTCGCGGCTGGGCTTCCGTCGCCGCGTGGGCGGCGCGCGCCCCGACGCCGATTTCACCGGCCAGCGCTGGGTCGTCACCGGCGCCACCGGCGGCATTGGCCGCGCCATCGCCCTGGGCGCGGCGGCGCGCGGCGCGCGG
>NZ_AVCH01000206.1 GCF_000747075.1 Arenimonas malthae CC-JY-1 | reverse complement strand
AGCACGGCGGCGGCGAAGGCGCCGGCCGGCAGCAGGCGATGGCCGGGCATCGCGCGCGCCGGCTGCTGCGCGGCCTGGCGGGTGCGGCGCAGGCGGAAGGCCATGCCGTGGTCGAGGCCGTCGCTGGCGCGGTCGAACAGGTCGCGCGCACGCGGGGTGATCGGGTCGGGGCGGCTCATCGCCAGTCCTCCAGTTGGATGCGCAGGGCGGCCATCGCCCGCGACAGGTGGGTTTTCACGGAACCTTCCGAGCAGCCCATGGCGGCGGCGGTCGCGGCGGTGTCCAGGCCCTGCAGTTCGCGCAGCAGGTAGGCTTCGCGCTGGCGCCGGGGCAGCGCGCGCAGGGCCTTGCCCAGGGCCGACCAGGCAGCGGCGTCGGCGTGGCGGCGGGCCGGGTCTTCGTTCGGGTCGGGCAGCATTTCCAGCGGGTCGTCGCGCTCCTCGCCGGGCCGGCCCAGCACCGACAGCACCCGCCGGCGCACGGCATTGCGCCGGTGCCGGTCGGTGACCTGGCGGCGCAGGATGGACCAGAACAGCGGCGTCCATTCCGCCGGCGGCCGGTCGCGGTAGGACACCAGCCTGATCATGGCCTCCTGCACGGCGTCGAGCGCGTCTTCGCGATGGCCCAGCGCCAGCTCGGCCATGCGGAAGCCGCGGCGCTCCACGGAGGCCAGGAAGGCGTCCAGGGTCGTGGCGTCGTTCGCGGCGGGGGCGGCGTCGAAGGGCATCAGGGGCGGGCGGCGGGGCCGGTCATGCCGCCTTATAACGCATCGCCGCCCGGTCGGTTGACCGGGCCCGGGATCCCGCTGGCCGGCGCCCACGCTGCGGTTATGATGCCCCGGGAGCGCGCCTTCGCGCGGGGAGGGGACATGGACGGTTTCGTCGCGCTGTACATCTTCATGCTGGCGGCCTTCACCGGTTACGAAATCATCGGCCGCGTGCCGGTGATCCTGCACACGCCGCTGATGTCGGGTTCGAACTTCGTGCACGGCATCGTGCTGGTCGGCGCCATGGTGGTGCTGGGCCACGCCGACACCACGCTCGAGAAGGTCATCGGCTTCATTGCAGTGCTGATGGGCGCGGGCAACGCGGCCGGCGGCTACGTGGTGACCGAGCGCATGCTCGAGATGTTCAAGTCCAGCAAGAAGGAGGGCGGCGCATGAGCTGGCTGCCGATGCTGGTGAAGGCCAGCTACTTCGCCGCCGCGCTGCTGTTCATCCTGGGCATCAAGCGCATGGCCTCGCCGGTGACCGCCCGCAGCGGCATCCAGTGGGCCGGCGCCGGCATGGTGGTGGCCACGGTGGCCACGTTCGCGGTGCCGGGCCTGCACAACCTACCGCTCATCGCGCTGGCAGTGGTGCTTGGCACGGCGGTGGCCTGGTGGTCGGGCAAACGCGTGGCCATGACCGACATGCCGCAGATGGTGGCGCTGTACAACGGCCTGGGCGGCGGTTCGGCGGCGGCGATCGGCGCGGTGGAACTGCTCAGGTTCTCCGACGCGGGCGTCGCGCCTTCGCAGACGGCGCTGGTGCTGGCCGTGGTGGGTGCGCTGATCGGCTCGGTCTCGCTCACCGGTTCGGTGATCGCCTGGGCCAAGCTCGACGGCCGCCTGGACAAGCGTTTCACCTTCCCCGGCCAGCAGGCCTTCAACGGCCTGGTGTTCCTGGTGGCGGTGGCGCTGGGCGCGCTCGCCGTGTACGGCCTGCAGCAGCCGGTGATCATCGGTTTCTTCGTCGCCGCGCTGGCGGTGGGCATCCTGATGACGCTGCCGATCGGCGGCGCCGACATGCCGGTGGTGATTTCGCTCTACAACGCGCTCACCGGCCTGGCCGTGGCCTTCGAGGGCTACGTGCTGCAGAACGAGGCGCTGATCATCGCCGGCATGGTGGTGGGCGCCGCCGGCACCATGCTCACCCAGCTGATGGCCAAGGCCATGAACCGCTCCATCGCCAGCGTGCTGTTCGGCAGCTTCGGCGCGGGCGGCGAGGCGAAGGAAATCACCGGCGCGCAGAAGCCCATCGAGGCCGGCGACGTGGCCGCGATGATGGCCTATGCCGAGCGCGTGGTGATCGTGCCGGGTTACGGCATGGCCGTGGCGCAGGCGCAGCACAAGGTCTGGGAGCTCACCCAGGCGCTGCTCAAGCGCGGCGTGAAGGTGAAGTTCGCCATCCACCCGGTGGCGGGCCGCATGCCCGGCCACATGAACGTGCTGCTGGCCGAGGCGGGCGTGCCCTACGACCTGATCGCCGACATGGACGACATCAACCCGGAATTCCCGACCACCGACGTCTCGCTGGTGATCGGCGCCAACGACGTGGTGAACCCGGTGGCGAAGACCGACCCGGCCTCGCCGATCTACGGCATGCCCATCCTCGACGTCTCGGCCTCGAAGAACACCATCGTCATCAAGCGCGGCAAGGGCACCGGCTTCGCCGGCATCGAGAACGCGCTCTTCTACGCCGACAACACCCGCATGCTCTACGGCGACGGCGCGGCGGCGGTGGCGCAGCTGGTGGCCGAACTCAAGGCGGTGGACGGCGGGCACTGAGCCCGCCTTCCGGAGCTCAGCGGGCCAGGCGCCAGGCCAGCGGCAGGGCCAGCAGCGCCCAGGCTAGGTCCCAGCCGGTGGTGGCGTGGCGAAGCAGTTCGCCGGCCAGCACCGGCCCCAGGCGCAGGGCCGAGGCCATGGGCTGCAGGCCGAGGGTCATGCCCATCAGGCTGGCCGCATAGATCCAGTAGCTGGCCAGGATGGCCACGGCGGTGCCGGCGGTGGCCAGCAGCGCCCGCGTGCGGCCGGGCGGCATGGCGGCCAGCCGCAGCATCAGGGCCAGGTCGGCCGCGGCCACCAGGGCCAGCCAGCCGGAGGGGCTGCGCAGCGCCAGCGAAACCGCCAGCCAGGCCGCGACCATGCCCAGCACGCCCGCGGCCCAGGCCAGGGCCGGCAGCAGCCATCGCAGCGCGGGGGTGGAACGGTCCGTTGGTTGCAAGTCGGTTTCCCGGGGGCAGGGCGGGCTAAAATAGCCGCGATTCCTCCCAGGCGATACCCGAGTGAGTTATTCCCGTACCAGCGAGCCGGTGAAGTTCGAGCGCGACTGCGAGGCCGTGATGGTGCCGCAGGGCGAGGAAGTGAACCTCCCGGCCGGCACCACCGGCTACATCACCCAGGCGCTGGGTGGCTCGTTCACGGTGTTCGTGGACGGCAACCTGTTCCGCATCGCCGGCAAGGACGCCGACGCCATCGGCAAGACCGCGCCGGCGCCGCTGGTGCTGCCGGAGGGCGCGGGCGACGCCGAGGTGGAGAAGCTGGTCTGGGAGCAGCTGCGCACCTGCTTCGACCCCGAGATCCCGGTCAACATCGTCGAGCTGGGCCTGGTGTACGACTGCGACCTGGGCCGCAACGCCGAAGGCGAGCGCACCGTCGCCATCCGCATGACCCTGACCGCGCCCGGCTGCGGCATGGGCGACATCCTGGTGCAGGACGTGCGCGACAAGGTCGAGCAGGTGCCGACCATCGTCGAAGCCGACGTCGAGCTGGTGTTCGACCCGCCCTGGAACCAGAGCATGATGTCGGACGCCGCGCGCCTCGAGACCGGCATGTTCTGAACGCCGGCGGGCAGCGGCCCTGTCCCGGCCGCCGCTTTGTAGTGGTGCTCTAACCAATTCCCGGACTGGCCGACGAACGGTCGGCAAAACCCCGGTGTGCCCCGTTGACCCGTGACTTTCGTCACGTTAGCGTCGGTTGGTCGTGACGCGGGTGTGAACTGCGTCACACGTCCGGGTGGTAGAACCCCCCTCGCAGTCATTCGAGGCCAACGATGGCCCGGCGGGGAGGGGTTGTTCCAGGGGACCCGGGGCATGGATGCAAACACGGCCGCCCAGCGGCCTTCGTTGTCACCATCTTTTTTCGGGGATCCAACCACCGTGAGCAATAACACTCGCAAGCTCCGCCTGCGCGGCATCGTCGTGGCCACTTCGCTGGCCTTCGCCGGTACGTCCGCCTTCGCCGCCCAGGTCCAGACCGCCGGTCTCGAGCCGGGCCAGCAGTACGACCGCTTCATCGTGAAGTTCCGCGACAACGCGCCGGAAGCGCAGAACCCGGCCGCCGTGCAGCGCGCGCTGGAGACGGCCGCGGTGGGCGCCAACCAGGCCATCCAGGCCGCCCGCCTGCAGCGCGGCGAGCGCGCCGCCAAGTCGGCCAAGCCGCTGGCCGCCCGCCACATGCGCCGCATGTCGCTGGGCGCCGACGTGTTCTCGGTGTCGCAGAAGCTGGGCCGCGCCGAAGCCGAGACCCTGATGCAGCAGATCGCCGCGAACCCGAACGTCGAGTTCGTGCAGGTCGACCGCCTGATGAAGCACACCCTGGTGCCGAACGACACCAGCTACAGCCAGCAGTGGGGCTACAACGACGCCGACGCCGGCATCCGCGCCGACCAGGCCTGGGACGTCGCCAACGGCAGCGGCATCATCGTCGCCGTGCTCGACACCGGCATCACCAACCACAGCGACCTCAACGCCAACATCGTCTCGGGTTACGACTTCATCAACGACGCGACCGTCGGCGGTGACGGCAACGGCCGCGACGCCGACGCCAGCGACCCGGGCGACGCCGACGGCGGTTACCCGTCGAGCTGGCACGGCACGCACGTGGCCGGCACCGTGGCCGCGGTGACCAACAATGCCAAGGGCGTCGCCGGCACCGCGTGGGGCGCCAAGGTCATGCCGGTGCGCGTGCTCGGCAAGGGCGGCGGTTACACCTCCGACATCGCCGACGCCATCACCTGGGCCTCGGGCGGCACCGTTTCCGGCGTCCCGACCCTGTCGGCCGCCAACGTCGCCGACGTGATCAACATGTCCCTGGGCGGCAGCGGCAGCTGCGACACCCTGACCCAGAACGCCATCAACGGCGCCGTCAGCCGCGGCACCACCGTGGTGGTGGCCGCCGGCAACAGCAACGCCAACGTGTCCGGCTTCTCGCCGGCGAGCTGCAACAACGTCGTCGCGGTTGCCTCGGTGACCAATGCCTCGGCGCGTTCCAGCTTCTCCAACTACGGCACGCTGATCGACGTCTCGGCCCCGGGCTCGAACATCCTTTCGACCCTCAACGCCGGCACCGCCGGTCCGACCACCGAGAGCTACGCGTCGTACAACGGCACCTCGATGGCCTCGCCGCACGTCGCCGGCGCCGTGGCGCTGGCGCAGAGCCGCCGCCTCGCCCTGGGCCTGGCCCTGTGGACCCCGTCGGAAGTCGAGGCCCAGCTCAAGGCCACCGCCTATGCCCTCGCGGGCGCCTGCTCGGGCGGTTGCGGCGCGGGCATCATCAACGCCAAGGCCCTCGTCGACGCCGCCGGCGGCAGCACCCCGCCGCCGCCGCCGCCGCCGACCGGCGGCACCCTGACCAAGGGCGTCGCGGTCACCGGCCTGGCCGCCACCACCGGCAACTCGCTCAACTACACGATGGCCGTGCCGGCCGGCGCCACCAACCTGACCTTCACCATGTCGGGCGGCACCGGTGACGCGGACCTGTACGTGCAGTTCGGCACCGCGCCGACCGACACCTCGTACGTCTGCCGCCCGTACCTGAGCGGCAACGCCGAGACCTGCACCATCGCGGCCCCGTCGGCCGGCACCTACCACGTGCGCGTGAAGGCCTACTCGAGCTTCAGCGGCGTGAGCCTGGTGGGCAACTACACCACCGGCGGCGGTGGCGGCACGACCCCGCAGACCTACAGCAACACCGCGGACTACGCCATCAGCGACAACAGCACGGTGGACAGCCCGATCACGGTCTCCGGCCGCAGCGGCAATGGCCCGAGCAATGCCTCGATCGCGGTCAACATCGTGCACACCTACAAGGGCGACCTGAAGGTGGACCTGGTGGCTCCGGACGGCACGCTTTACAACATCCACAACCGCAGCGGTGGCAGCGCCGACAACGTCGTCGGCACCTTCACCAAGAACCTGACCAGCGAAGCCCTCAACGGCACCTGGAAGCTGCGCGTCAACGACAACGCCGGTGGCGACACCGGTTACATCAACAGCTGGTCGATCACCTTCTGATCCAGCGGTCGAAGCAACACCCCCTGACCCCGGCCTTGCGCCGGGGTCTTTTTTTCAGCCGGCGCCAAGGCCGGCGTGGAGCATGCCCCAGGCCAGGGCGGCGGCCAGCGCGGCCGACACCAGGGCCCACCGCCAGTGCCGCCAGTGGTCCGCACGGCGGCGGCCGAGCCGGTCCGGCGAGGCGACGATGCCGGCGACCACGGACGCCGCGTGCCGCTCGGGCGGCGGGGCAGGCACGGCAGCGGGGGCGACGGCGTCGCCCGGTGGCGGCTCGAGCTGGCCGATGAAGCGGTAGCCCACCGAATGCCGGGTCTGGATGTAGCGCGGGTGGTGCGAGTCGTCGGCCAGCGCGGTGCGGGCCTGGGCGATGGCGCGGGTAAGCACGCCGGGCGTCACGTGGCGATGGCCCCAGACGGCGTCCAGCAACTGGTCGCGGCCGACCGTCTCGCCGGCGTGGCGCAGCAGTTCCACCAGCACCGAGAAGGCCTTCGGCTCGATCGGCTGGACCTGGCCGCCGCGCGTGAGCACATGGCCGGCGACGTCCACCTCGATGTCATCGAAGCGGTAGCGCGGAGGTCCATGGATGCCTTCACCAGCGGTCGGATCTGACCCCATCGGCGATTCCTCGGTGAAACCTCGCATTCCAGGCGGAAACCTGCGACTAGCCTCGGCTTTCCGTCATGACCGGGCGGAGCTTCCGCGGCAGGCTGTCCCTGCGCCGGGTGCCGGCGCCTTGTCCAAGTCCTGGGAGCCGCGAGTATGTACGCCAACGCAGAAACCTTTCCTTCACTGCCAGAAGTGCTGGCCAGCCGTCCCCCGGCCAGCCCCGGCCGCCGCCGCCAGGTGGGGCCTTGCTGCATCAACCCGAGGGGGCTCGACCGGTTCAACGAGCTGCTTGCCAGCCTGGGCCAGGCCGTTCCCCTGGCCTGCGACCAGATCGTCACCGCCGCCAGGCTGCTGGAGGACGAGCCCGGCGCCCCGCTCGCCCCGCCGCCCTGCATCGGCCTGCGCCTGGCCGGGGCCGAACCGCTGGCCCGCCTGGCGGTGGACGAGGGCTGGGAGGCCGGTGGCGCCCCGCTGAAGGACGTCCAGGCCGTCCTGCACTACCTGCTCAGTCCGGACGACCTGATCCCGGATTGGGTGCCGCGGGTCGGGCGCCTGGACGACGCCATCGTCATCGACCGCGCCTGGCCACGCATCGGCGAGGAGGTGGCCGGCTACCTCGACTTCTGCCGGCTGCGGCTGCTGGAGGCCGGGCTGCGCGGCGAACGGCCGGGACGCTTCCGGTTCACGCGGGACGAATGGCGGGTGTCGCGCCAGGCCGAAGCGGAACTGCGGGCCCACCAGCGCGCGGTGCGGGCGGGCAGCTACCTGCCGGCGGGCGCGAACCGGTTCCGGGTGCACTGAGCGGCCCGTGGGGCCGGCGTGGGTTCAGCCGGCGGCTTCGAAGCGGTTGGCGGCGACGTTCTTGCGGACCTTGAGCGGGTCCCAGATGCGGCCGTTCATGGCGATGTAAACGCCGGCCGGCAGCGACTGCACCGCGCCGACCGCGGTGCCGATGTTGAACTCGGCGTCCGAGCCGCGGAAACGCGCCGGGTTCAGCGCGCCGGTGAGCACGATGGTCTTGCCCGGGATGGCGGACAGCACTTTCGCGGTGTCGACCATGGTGTCGGTGCCGTGGGTGACCAGCACGTGCGCGGCCGGCTGCGCGGCGATGGTGGCGCGCAGCAGCTCGCGGTCTTCCGAGGTGATGTGCAGGCTGTCCTTGCGGATGATCGGGATCACCGTGAACCGGAAGGCGACGCCCAGTTCCTGCAGGATGCGGCCGATCTGCGGCTCGCCGACCTGGAAGTCGGACTTGTCGTCGAAGTACACCTTGTCGATGGTGCCGCCGGTGGTGACGACCAGAAGTTCGTCCATGGGGATCTCCTCCTCGGGGCCGCGATTATACGTTCGCGCCGCGGGCCCGGCGCGCGGCGAAGCGGGCGCGCATGCCGTCCCAGCTGGCGGCCAGCACCAGCACCGCCGACAGCGCCGCCTCGGCCAGCGCGAGGCCGGGCAGGCCGGGCGTGGCCCAGGCCACCATCACGCCGTGGCAGAAGTAGAGCAGGGCGGCCAGCGCGCCCCAGAAGCCGGCGCGGCGGTGCCGCAGCAGCACCAGCACCACGGCTGGCAGCAGCGGCGCCGCGAAGAACAGGGCCATCGCCCAGGGAGCCACCCGTGCCGGCGGCGCCAGCCAGCCGTGCCAGGCCAGCTGCAGCGCGAACAGCGCCAGGATGGCGACCGCGGTGGCGCGGGCCGCGCGCGTCATGCCTGCAGCTTCCGGGCGGCGTCGGCCAGGCGGCGGCCCAGGGCGCGCGCGAGCAGCTTCTCATCGTCGGTGAGGGCAGGGTCGTCGGAGCCCCCCGCCACGTGGCTGGCGCCGTAGGGCGTGCCGCCGCTGCGGGTGGTGTTGAGCGCCGCCTCGGTGAAAGGAATGCCCAGCACCAGCATGCCGTGGTGCAGCAGCGGCACCATCATGGTGAGCAGGGTCGATTCCTGGCCGCCGTGCTGGGTGGCGGTGGAGGTGAACACCGCCGCGGGCTTGCCCACCAGCGTGCCCGAGGCCCACTCGGCGCCCAAGGTGTCGATGAAGTGCTTCACCGGCGCGGCCATGTTGCCGAAGCGGGTGGGGCTGCCCAGCGCCAGGCCGGCGCATTCGTCGAGGTCGCGCTTTTCCACGTAGGGCGAGCCCGCCTCCGGCACCGGCGGCGCCGCCGCCTCGGTCACCGGCGCCACCGGCGGCACGGTGCGCAGGCGGGCCTGCATGCCGGGCACCTCCTCGATGCCGCGGGCCACCTGGCGGGCGAGCTGGGCGACCGAGCCGCCGCGGCTGTAGTACAGGACCAGGATCTCGGGCATGGCGGGCTCTTGCGGGCGGGGACGGGGGATTATCGCGGATAATTCCGTCGAGGCCGCGTTTGTTACCCTTGCCGCATGCGACTGGAAGAACATCTCAGGCAGTGGTGGCACCGGCTGGACCGCGAACGCGTCCAGGCCTTCGCCCAGTTCCTGTGGGCGCGCTTCCTCGACGACCGCTGCTTCGAAACCGCCGGCGCCCTGGCCTACACCACGCTGTTCTCGCTGGTGCCGCTGAGCATGGTGGTGTTCGGCGTGCTCACCGTCGTGCCGGCCTTCGACGAATGGAGCGCCCAGCTTTCGAACTTCGTGTTCTCCAACTTCGTGCCCAGCTCGGCGCGCGTGGTGGAGGCCCACCTGCGCGACTTCGCCCTCAGCGCCCGCTCGCTCACCGTGACCGGCGTGGTCGCGCTGCTGGTGTCGCTGCTGCTGACGATGTGGAGCATCGAGTCCACCTTCAACCGCGTGTGGCGGGTGCCGACGCCGCGGCCGCGGCTGGTGCGCTTCCTGGTGTACTGGACGCTGCTGACCCTGGGCACCCTGGCGGCGGTGGCCAGCCTGGCCGTCACCTCCTACCTGTTCTCGCTGCCGGCGCTGTCGGGCGAGGTGGCGGTGGACTGGAGCCAGCAACTGCTGCGCTACCTGCCCAACCTGGTGGAGCTGCTGGTGTTCACCACGGCCTACTGGCTGATCCCGCACCGGCGCGTGCCGCTGCGCTTCGCCCTGGCGGGCGGCCTGTTCGCGACGATCCTGTTCGAACTGGCCAAGCGCGGCTTCGCGGCCTACCTGCTGGGCGTGCCGACCTACGAGCAGCTCTACGGCGCGCTCGCGGTGGCGCCGATCTTCATGATCTGGCTTTACCTGAGCTGGGTGGTGGTGCTGCTGGGCGCCAGCTTCGCGGCCTCGCTGTCATCCTTCCGCTACCAGCCGCGCGCCCTGCGCCTGCCGCCGGGGCTGGAGCTCTATGGCTACCTGCGCCTGCTGGGCCGCATGAACCAGGCCCGCCGCGACGGCCGCGGCCTGCACCTGGCCGACATCCAGTCCAGCGAGCCCATGCTGACCGACGACCTGCTGCAGCGCATGCTCTCCGGACTGTCCGAGCTCAACATCGTGCGCCGCGGCGAAGACGGCGGCTGGCTGCTCAGCCGCGACCTCGATACCGTGGCCCTGGGCGAACTGCACGAAGGCCTGGGCCTGCGCGTGCCCGGCCCGGCGGAAGGCCTGCCCGGCTTCGACGACCCCATCGGCCGCGACGCCACCCGCGCCCTCGAACACCTCCGGCAACCCCTGCAGGCCCCCCTGGCCAGCAGCGTCGGCGGTTTCTTCACACCGAAACAGGACACTGCCCCGCCATGAAAACCCTGATCCCCGCCGCGCTGCTGGTCCTGCTGGCCGCCTGCCAGCCCGCCGCCGAAGCCCCGGCAAGCGCCGACGCCGCGCCCCCGACCGAGGCCACGCCGGCGGCGCCGGCCGCGGAGCCCGCCACCGACGCCGCCCCGGCCTCGGACCTGCCGGCCCAGCCGAGCCTGGTGGTGGAAACCCTGGACGACGGCGCCTTCGACCTCGCCGCGATGCGCGGCCAGTGGGTCGTGGTGAACTTCTGGGCCACCTGGTGCAAGCCCTGCCTGAAGGAAATCCCCGACCTGACGGCTTTCGACGCGGCCCGCGAGGACGTGCGCGTGATCGGCCTGGCCTACGAGGAGATCGAACCCGACGCCATGCGCGAGTTCCTGGCCCGGTATCCGGCCGGTTACCCCATCGCCATCCTCGACGTGTACAACCCGCCGGCCGATTTCGAAACCCCGCGCGGCCTGCCCATGACCTACCTGATCGCGCCCGACGGCACGGTGGCCAAGAAGTACCTGGGCCCGATCACCTCGCAGGAGCTGGCCGAGGCCATCGACGGCGCGCCGGCCGCCGGCTGAGCGGCCGGCTGCGGCGAGACGTGCGCCGCGTGCGCCAGGCCGTTCGGCGCAGGCGCCGCGCGGGTTTAGCATGGGCGCCATCCCTTCACGGACGCCCCGCGTGCACACCGCCGACGAAGACTCCCGCGCCCGCCGCCTGTTCTGGTGGCTGCAGTTGGGCGGCTGGACCGCCTACGGCAGCCTGGGCTACCTGAACGGGCTGGCCCACGGCAAGGGCGTGGACTACTGGCGCCTGCCGCTGGGCGTGGCCATCACCGGCTTCCTGGTCACGCTGCTGGTGCGGCAGGTGCTGCGCCGGGCCTGGGGCCTGCCGCCGGCGCGTTTCCTGGCGGTGGCCGCGGCCTGCGTGCTGGCGGCGTCGTCGGTGATGGGCGTGGTGTTCCTTTCCCTGCTGATCGACTGGTGCGGCGCCGATTGCCGCCCCGCCAGCACGCTGGGCTACGTGGCCTACACCACCGGCCACCTGTACGTGGTGCTGAGCTGGGTCGGCCTGTACACCGGCATCAAGTACTACCGGCAGCTGCAGCAGCAGACCCGCCAGGCCCTGGCCGCCACGGCCATGGCGCACCAGGCGCAGCTGAAGATGCTGCGCTACCAGCTCAACCCGCACTTCCTGTTCAACACGCTCAATGCCATCTCCACCCTGGTGCTCGACCGCTCGAATGACGTCGCCAACCAGATGGTGCAGGGGCTGAGCGCCTTCCTGCGCCACTCGCTCGACAGCGACCCGATGCAACGGGTGACGCTGAAGCAGGAGCTGGACGCGCTGAATCTTTACCTGGGCATCGAGAAGGTGCGCTTCGGCGAACGCCTGGTGGTCGAGACGAAGATCGCGCCCGAGTGTTACTCCGCGCTGTTGCCGAGCATGCTGCTGCAGCCGCTGGTGGAGAATTCGATCAAACATGCCATCGCGCGCATGGTCGAGGGCGGACGGCTGGTGATCAGCGCCGAACGCCGCGGCGGCCAGCTGCTGCTGGGCGTCAGCGACAACGGTCCCGGCTGCCCGGACCTGCCCGCCGACGACAGCCAGGGCAACGGCAACGGCGTCGGCCTGGCCAACACCCGCGAACGCCTGCGCGTGCTTTACGGCGACGCGCAGTCGGTGCGGGTGCGCAACCGCACGGGCGGCGGCGTCGAGGTGACGCTGTCGCTGCCGTTCGAGCAGGGCGGGGCGCCGCGCGAATGAACCGGCGCATCCGCACCCTGATCGTCGACGACGAACCGCTGGCGCGGCGCGGCCTGGAGCTGCGCCTGGCGGACCAGCCCGACGTCGAGGTGGTCGGCCAGGCTGGCGACGGCCTGTCGGCGATGAAGGCGGTGTCCGCGCTCGAACCCGACCTGATGTTCCTGGACGTGCAGATGCCGGGCCTGGACGGCTTCGGCACGCTGCGCGCCATCCCGGCGCCGCAGATGCCGCTGGTGGTGTTCGTCACCGCCTACGACCACTACGCCATCCGCGCCTTCGAATCGAGCGCGGTGGACTACCTGCTCAAGCCGGTGGACGACAGCCGCCTGCACCAGGCGCTGTTCCGCGTGCGCGAGCAGCTGGGCAAGCGCGAGGCGCAGGCGCACTGCGAGCAGCTGCTGCGCCTGCTCGGCGACCTGAGCGGCAAACCGGCGCTCACGCTGGAAGAGGCGCTGCAGGGCGCCGGCGAACGCCGCCTCGGCGTGGGCGACCGCATCAGCATCCGCGACGGCCAGCGCACGGTGCGGGTGGAGCTGGCCAGCGTGCGCTGGGTGGACGCCGCCGGCGACTACATGTGCATCCACACCGACGCCGAAACCTTCGTGCTGCGCGCCACCATGCGCGAGCTCGAAGCCCGGCTCGACCCGCGCCAGTTCCCGCGCGTGCACCGCTCGACGCTGGTGAACGCGGCGCGCGTGTCGGCGCTGCGCCCGCACCTCAACGGCGAGCAGTTCCTCACTCTCGACTGCGGCCACGAGATCAAGCTCTCGCGCAGCTACCGCGACCGGCTCGAACTGCTGAAGTAAGGCGCGGCGAAACGTCCCGCCGCGGCCGTCGCACGGTTCGGCGCGGTCCGTGACTTTGGTCATGCGATGCGCCCGCGGCGCGCGCGCACAGTGGCGCCGAACTTGCCCCGGGCGCCGCCATGAAGCTCACCGAATCCTCGCTCGCCAACCCCGCCGCCGTGGCCGTGGTCGTCGCGCTGGCCGCTTTGTTCGGCCTGCTGGCGCTGCTGGACCTGCCGGTGCAGCTGTTCCCCGACATCGACCGCCCGCAGGCCTCGGTGACCACGCTCTGGCGCGCGGCGTCGCCGCAGGAAATGGAGGCCGAGATCGTCGAACCCATCGAGACCGTGCTCGAAGGCATCCCCGGCCTCGAGCAGATGGAGGCCAACGTCAACACCGGTTTCAGCGCCATCAACCTGACCTTTTCGGTGGGCACCGACATGGATGCCTCGCTGGTCGAGATCCTGGCGCGGCTCAACCGCCTGCAGCCGCTGCCGCGCGACGCCACGCCGCCGCAGGTGGCGCTGGGTTCGGACGACGCCAACCAGTCGCTCACCTATTTCTTCGTGCAGAAGCTGCCCGGTACACCGGGCGACATCAACGACTACCGGCGGCTCATCGAGGACCGCGTGGTGCCGCGCATCACCTCGGTGGAGGGCGTGGCCGGCGTGGACATCAACGGCGCCGGCGGCGAGGAGCTGTCGATCGAGGTGGACCTCGACCTGGCCGCCGCCTACGGCATCCCGCTGCCGCAGGTGGCCGAAGTGGCCGCGCGCGCCACCGACGTGTCGGGCGGCAGTTTCGACGCCGGGCGACGGCAGGTGATCCTGCGCTTCGCCGGGCGCTACGAGCCGGAGGCGCTGGGCGAGCTGATCCTGGCCTGGCGCGACGGCCGCCCGGTGCGCCTGGGCGACATCGCCACGGTGTCGGTGAAGCGCCCGGAGCAGGTCTTCTTCGCCTACCAGAACGGCAACCCCGCCATCGGCCTGCGCATCCGGCGCGAGAGCGGCGCCAACGTGCTGGCGACGCTGGGCGAAGTGAAGCGCGTGGTCGCCGAAGTGCGCGGGCAGGAGCTGGCGCCGCGCGGGCTGGACATCGTGCAGAGCTTCGACGCCTCGCTCTTCATCAACCGCGCCATCGGCCTGCTGTCGGGCAGCCTGTTCGCCGGCGTGGCGCTGGCGGTGGGCTGCCTGTGGTGGTTCCTGCGCGACGCGCGGGCCACGCTGCTGATCGCCACGGCCATCCCGATCTCGCTGCTGGCCACCTTCATCGTGCTCCAGCTCACCGGCCGAAGCCTCAACGTCATCTCGCTCGCCGGCCTGGCCTTCGCGGTGGGCATGGTGATGGACGCGGCGGTGGTGGTGGCCGAGAACATCGTGCGCCTGCGCGAGGCTGGCCTGGGCGCGGCGAAGGCGGCGATCGAGGGCACGCGCCAGGTCGCCGGCGCGCTGCTGGCCTCGACGCTGACGACGGTGGCGGTGTTCGTGCCGGTGATCTTCATGCGTGACGTCGAGGGCCAGCTGTTCTCGGACCTGGCGCTGACGATCTCCATCGCCGTAGGCATCTCGCTGCTGGTGGCGCTGACCGTGCTGCCGGCCGCGGCCGGGCGCCTGCTGCGGCCCGGCGCGGCCGCTGCGGATCCCGGCTATTCGTGGCTGGCCGCGTGGACCCTGCGCGCCACCGACGGCCGGCGCCGGCAGTGGGCGTGGGTGCTGGGTGGCGTGCTGGTGCCGGTGCTGGCCTCGGCCCTGCTGCTGCCGCGCGTGGACTACCTGCCGCCGGTGAAACGCGCCGCCGTGGACGTATGGTTCAACTTCCCACCGGGCATGGGCCCGGCCGCGGTGGACCGCGAGATCGCGCCGCGGCTGCTCGAACGCATGCGCCCCTTCATGGAGGGCGAGCGCGGGCCGCAGCTGAGCAACTGGTACCTCAACCTCTGGCCCAACGGCGGCACCCTGGGCGCGCGCGTGGTGGACGAATCACGCATCGGGGAGCTGGAAAAAATCATCCGCGACGAAGTGGTGGCGGGCCTGCCCGACACCCGCGCCTTCGTCGCCGAGGGCAACCTGTTCGGCGGTTTCGGCGGCTCCAGCCGCGCCATCGCCATCCACCTGCAGCACGGCGACGGCGAGGCGCTCAACGCCGCGGCCGAGCAGGGCCGGCGCCTGCTGGCGGAAAAATTCCCGGGCGCCAACGTGCAGGCCTGGCCCAATGCCGACGGCGCCGCGGAAGAGCTGCGCGTGTTGCCCGACGACCGTCGCCTGGCCGAGGCCGGCTGGCGCCGCCCCGAGCTGGGCACGGTGGTGCGCGTGCTGGGCGAGGGCGCCTGGCTGGGCGAACACTTCGACGGCGAGCGCCGGCTGCCGATCGTGCTGCGCGCCGGCCCCGCCGCGGGCCTGGA
>NZ_AVCH01000205.1 GCF_000747075.1 Arenimonas malthae CC-JY-1 | reverse complement strand
CCAGGACCAGGGCGCGGCCGCGTGCAGCGACCATTCGCGCGGCGAGGGCGCCAGCGCTTCCGCCAGCGCCAGCACCTGGCGGCGGTGGCCGGCGGCGCCGTCGTGCAGGGCCCAGGCCGGGGAAAGGGGGGTCGACATTCCGGAAGCGTAGCCGGAACGGTGGCGGCGCCGCGAGGCCGCGGCGCCGCCGGGTGCCGCGCCGGGGCTCAGTCGCCGGTGAAGCGGGTGCCGAAGTTGATGTTGGCCGCCTCGACCATGCGGGCATTGCCGCGGATGGACATGCGGATCGTGATCGGCTCGCGGAAGAAGCGCCGCGCCTGCGCGTCGGTGAGGCCGTACTGCTCCACCAGCGCGCGCTTGCTCACCAGGCCGGCGATGCAGGTGCGGCTCTGGGTGTACTGGCGGGTGAAGAAGTCGCCGTCCTCGAGGTAGCCCGCGTCGTTGATGGAACCGAGCGCGAGTTCGATGGCGCCGTTGTACGGGTCGCCGGTGTTCGGGTCGTTCAGGCCCTGCAGCACCTCGCTCTCGATGCGGTAGGACGCCAGCGCCTGGAAGCGGTAGGGCTGGCGCGCGCCGGTGGCGTTCGAATACGCGACGCTGATGATCGGCGTCTGCCAGTGGCAGATCAGCGAATGGGTGCTGCGGCCCGGCAGGGTCACCACCGCCAGGTCGGCTTGGTTGAAGGGCGTGAAAGCGGGGGCGGGATTCAGCGTGACGCAGTTCGGGTCGACCGGATCGCCCGGCGCGGGCGTGCAATCGGTGGACAGCGCGACGTAGCCGGACATCAGGCCCAGCCACTTCACGTTGCGGCCGAAGCTGTCGGCGTCGCCGACCTCCTCGACGGTGACGGCCTTGGCGGAAGCCTGCGGGCGCAGCTTGGCCTCGATGGTGGCCTGGCGACCGGCGCGCAGGGCGTCGGCGGCCGGCGGCGACAGGAATTCATCGTCGGCCGCGGCGGGCAGGGCCGCCAGGCCGGCGGCGAGGGCAAGGAACAGGGTGGCGCGAATCATGCGTGCTCTCCTCTCGGTGTCCGCCCCCGGCAGGGTGGCGGGAGGGCCGGGCGCGGGGGGCGCCGGCGGCTCCATCGGTTTCCTTCACGCGGTACATGGCAGCCTCCGGACTGCAGCTCCTGCGTGACTGCAACGATACGTTTCCATCCTGCGGCTGTGTTCCACATTCAGGACGACTAGGCTTGCGCCCCTGATCCGCCGCCCTTGGAGGCCCCATGACGCTGCCGCTCGCCGCCGCCACGCTCGACCAGCTCTTCCTGCAGGCCCGCACCTACCGCGGTTCGGCCGAGGCCTGGCTGGACCGGCCGGTGTCGGACGAACTGCTCAAGCGCCTCTACGACCTGGCGCGCATGGGCCCCACCGCGCTCAACGGCAGCCCGGCCCGCTTCGTGTTCGTGCGCTCGCCGGAAGGCAAGCAGAAGCTGCGCGAGGCCCTGAACCCCGGCAACGTGGCGGCCTCGATGGCCGCGCCGGTGACCGTGGTGGTCGGCAGCGACCCGGATTTCCACGTGCAGCTGCCCAGGCTCTTCCCCCATGCCGACGTCGCCGGCCCGTTCGCCGCCAACCCGGCGCTGGCCGCCGAAACCGCGTTGCGCAATTCCAGCCTGCAGGGCGCCTACCTGATGCTGGCGGCGCGCGCGCTGGGCCTGGACTGCGGCCCGATGTCGGGCTTCAACCAGGAAAAAATGGACGCTGCGTTCTTCACCGGCACCTCGATCCGCACCAACTTCGTCTGCAACCTCGGCTATGGCAACCCGGCCTCGCTGGCCCCGCGCGCCCCGCGCCTGGGGTTCGACGAAGCCGCCCGCCTGGCCTGACCCCAACCACCCCGGAGAAACCCATGTTCAAGCGCCTCGCCCTTGCCACCCTGCTCGCCGCCGCCTTCCTGCCGGCCTTCGCCGCCGAGAAGTACGCGATCGACCCGACCCATACCCAGGTCGAGTTCACCTACAGCCACTTCGGCTTCTCGAACATCACCGGCCGCTTCGACCAGGTGGAGTCCGAGTTCTACTTCGACGCGGCCGACCCGACCCAGTCGAGCGTGAAGGTGACCATCCCGATGGCCAGCCTGAGCACCGGCGTGGAGAAGCTGGACGAGCACCTGCTCACCGCCGACTTCTTCGACGCGGCCAAGTTCCCGACCGCCACCTTCACCAGCACCGGCGTCACCGCGGCCGGCGAGGGCAAGCTCAAGGTCGCCGGCGACCTGACCATCCACGGCGTCACCCGCCCGGTGGTGATGGACGTGGTGATCAACAAGGTCGGCACCCACCCGATGACCCAGGCCAACGCGGCCGGCTTCGACGCCTCGTTCGACATCAAGCGCAGCGAGTTCGGCGTGGGCGGCTACGCCCCGGCGGTCAGCGACGAGGTGCGCATCGAGATCACCGTCGAGGCCCAGCAGGCCAAGTAAGCGGCGCGGGGCGGCGCGTGTAAAATGGTTCCTCGGACTCCGAGGAACCCCGCCCATGTCGCGTACCGACACCGCCACCGCCCGCGCCCCGGCCAACGCCGAGCGCCGCTACGAGGTGCAGCGCTCCGAGCTGCCGCTGTCCTGCCCGACGCCGGCCATGGCGCTGTGGAATTCGCACCCGCGCGTCTACCTGCCGATCGAAGCCACGGGCAGCGCCACCTGCCCGTACTGCGGCGCCGTCTTCGTGCTCAAGGACTGACGGCGCGGCGGGCACGGCCTTGCGCCGCCTCACCGTCGTCCAGCTCCTGCCCGCGCTGCACAGCGGCGGGGTCGAACGTTCCACCCTGGAAATCGCCGCCGCGCTGGTCGCGGCCGGGCACCGCTCGGTCGTGGTGTCGGCGGGCGGGCGCCTGGTGGCGCCGCTGCTGGCCGGCGGCAGCGAACACATCGAACTGCCCGTCGGCGCCAAGTCGCTGCGCGCCTTCGCGACGGTGCGACGGCTGCGCGCGCAGCTGGCCCGGCTCGATCCCGACATCGTGCACGCACGCTCGAGGCTGCCGGCCTGGCTGGGCTGGTTCGCGCTGCGCGGCCTGCCGGCGCCGCGGCCGCATTTCGTCACCACCGTGCACGGCCTGAATTCGCCCGGGCGCTACAGCGGCGTGATGTGCCGCGGCGAACGCGTGGTGTGCGTTTCCGACACCGTGCGCGCGCACGTGCTGCGGCAGTGGCCCGGCACCGACCCGGCGAAGCTGCAGGTGATCCCGCGCGGCATCGACCCGGCGCAGTTCCCGCGCGGGCACCAGCCCGACGCCGCCTGGCGCGCGCGTTTCGCCGCCGAACACCCGGCGCTGCAGGGCGGCCGCCTGCTGCTGTTGCCGGGCCGCGGCACGCGCCTGAAGGGCCACGCCGACGCGATCCGGCTGCTGGCCGCGCTGCGCGCCGGTGGCGAGGATGCGCGCCTGTGGCTGCTGGGCGCGCGCGAGCCGGGCCGCGAGGCCTACCTGGCCGAACTCGAAGCGCTGGCGTCGTCGCTGGGCGTGTCCGGCGCGCTGGCCATCAGCGAACCGCGCAGCGACGTGACCGACGCCTACGCCGTCGCCGACCTGGTGCTGCAGGTGTCGAACAAACCCGAGGCCTTCGGCCGCACCGTGCTCGAAGCCCTGTCGGTGGGCCGGCCGGTGCTGGGCTGGGCGCACGGCGGCGTCGGCGAACTGCTGGGTACGCTGTACCCCGCCGGCGCCATTCCCGTGGGCGACCACGCCGCGCTCGCCGCCGCCGCGCGCGCCCTGCTTGCCGCGCCGCCGCCGGTGCCGGTTACCATGCCGTACACCCTGGCGGCCATGCAGTCCGCCACCCTGGACCTTTATGCCCGCCTCGCCTCCGTCTGAAGCCCGCCTGCGCTGGGCCCCCTGGTGGGTGCTCGCGTTCGTGGCGCTGTGGCCGCTGCCGGGCCCGGCGGAAACCGTGCTGTCGCTGGGCTCGCTGCTGGCGATGGCGCTGCTGGCGCTGCGGCGCTTCCGCGGCGGCATGGTGCTGCTCAGCCACGAGGCCTGGGCGCTGACCAGCGTGCTGTTCCTGAGCTACTGGCTGCCCGAGCTGATCTCGGCGCTCGACGCCTACAACCCGGGGCGCGCGCTGCGCGAGTCGCTGCTCGACCTGCGTTACCTGCCCTTCCTGTGGCTGGTGGCCATCGCCGTGGGCACCGATCGCGGGCGTCGCCTCACGTTCGGCGGGCTGGCGGTGATCCTGGGGTTCTGGCTGCTCGATGCGCTGGTGCAGGCGGCCACCGGTTTCAGCGTGGGCGGGCCGGCCACGGCCGACCGCCTGAGCGGCGTGTTCGGCGCCGACAACCTCAAGCTGGGCCTGGTGCTGGCCAGCCTGGCACCGTTCCCGCTGACCTCCGCGGCCGATCGCTTCGGCCTGGCCGGCTGGCTGGTGGCGGCGCTGGTGCTGGTGGCGGTGGTGCTGCTGGCCGGCGCGCGCGCGTCGTGGGTGACGCTGGGCCTGGTGCTGGTATTCAGCGCCTGGCAGCAGTTCCGCAACCGGGGCGTCATCGTGGCGCTGGCCCTGGGGGCGGCGGCCGTGCTGTGCGTGGCCACCGTGGGTTCGGACAAGCTGCAGCAGCGCATCGAACGCACCGAGGCCATGCTGGCCGGAAGCCCCGAGGGCATGGACCACGCACTCTCGGGCCGACTGCCGATCTGGGCCACGGCGCTGCGCATGGCCGCGGCGCACCCGGTGAACGGCGTCGGCGTGCGCGGGTTCCGCGACGCCTACCCGCATTACGCGGCGCCCGACGACCCCTGGCTGCGCGACGGCGACCATGGCGCGGGTTACCACGCGCACCAGATCGTGCTCGAGGTGCTGAGCGAAACCGGCGTGGTCGGCCTGCTGTTCTGGCTGGGCGGCGTGGCGCTGGCCTGCCGTGCCTGGCGTTTCGCCACGCCACAGGCGCGGCTGCGCGCGCGCGCACCGGCGCTGGCGCTGGCGGTGACGGTGTTCCCGCTCAACACCCACCTCGCGTTCTATTCCACCTTCTGGGGCGGGCTGACGCTGCTGCTGGCGGCGTTGTACGCCGGCAGCCTGCTGGCCGACGGCGGCCGCGCCGCGGACTGAGCCGCGTGGCCTGCGCGCTGCTGCCGCTGTTCGACCTGCTGGCGAAAGCCGTGGCGCGCTTGCCGCAGCGCGGGCTGCTGGGCCTGGGCCGGGCGTTGGCCTGGCTGGCCTGGCCGCTGCTGCGTTCGCGCCGGCGCATCGCCCGCATCAACGTGGACCTGTGTTTCCCCGGGCTCGATGCCACGGCACGCCGGCGCCTGGCCGACGCCAGCGTGGTGAACACCGTGGTCGGTGCGCTGGAACTGCTGCGCGCCTGGCATGCGCCTGCGTCCGCGCTGGCGGGCCTGGCCGACGTCACCGGGCTGGAACACCTGCGCGCCGCGCAGGCGCGCGGGCAGGGCGTGCTGCTGATGTGCGGCCACTTCACCCACACCGAACTCGCCGTGCGGCTGCTGGGCGAAGCGCTGGGGCATGCGCCGCGGGTGGTGGTGCGCCGGCACAACAATGCCTGCCTGGAGTCGTGGTTCGAACGCTCGCGCGCGGCGGTGTACGGGCCGAGCATCGGCAAGAAGGACGTGCGCGGCCTGCTGCGCGCGCTGTCGGGCGGCGAGGCGGTGGTGTATTCGGCCGACCAGAACTTCACCTACCAGAACGCGTTCGTGCCGTTCTTCGGCGTGCCCGCGGCCACGCTCACCGCCACGCCCGACCTGGTCAGGCGCGCCAACGCGGTGCTGCTGCCGTTCTGGTACCACCGCGGCGACGATGGCCGCTACCACGTGCGCATCGAGGCGCCGTGGCCGGGCTGGCCTTCGGGCGACCCGGCGGAGGATGCCGCGCGCTACATGCGCGAACTGGAAGCCGTGGTGCGCGAATGCCCGGAGCAGTACCTGTGGGCGCACCGCCGGTTCAAGACGCGGCCGCCGGGCGAGCTGCCGGTGTATTGAGGGAAGGGCGTCGCGGCTGAAGCCGCTCTTACAAATACCGGCGGCGGCTGCCGTCGGGCTGGCGCTTGAAGCGCTGGTGCAGCCACAGGTATTGCTCGGGCCGGCGGCGCACCAGGCCTTCGAGCGTGGCCATGATGCGGGCGGTGTCGGCGGTGGCGTCGCGGGTGGGGAAACCTTCCAGCGGCGGCAGCACCTCGATGCGGTAGCGGCCGTCGGGCAGGCGCTCGTGGAACAGCGGCAGCACCGCCGCGCCGCTCAGCCGCGCCAGCTGGTGGGTGGACGTGAGGCTCCAGGCCGGCTGGCCGAAGAAGGGCACGAACACGCTGTCGCCGCGCCGCGTTTCCTGGTCGGGCGCGAACCACAGCACGCCGCCCTGCTTGAGGTGGCGGATGGCCGGGCGCAGTTCGTCGCGCGCGAACATGGCCTCGGCGTGGCGCAGGCGGCCGCGCTTTACAGCCCACTCCATGGCCGCCTGCTCGTGCGGGCGGTACATCGCGCCCAGGCGCACGTGCTGGCAAAGCAGGCGCAGGCACACTTCCAGCGTGGTGAAGTGCGCGGACACCAGGATCACGCCGCGGCCACCTTCCTGCGCGGCGCGCAGGTGTTCGAGCCCGGTGATCCCGAAGCCGCGGTCCACCGGCGCCAGCCGGCCCCACCAGGCGCGCAGGAATTCGAACAGGCCCAGGCCCAGCGACTCGAAGTTCGCGCGCAGCAGGGCGGTGCGCGCGGCCTCGTCGCGTTCCGGGAAACACAGCGCGAGGTTGGTGGCGGCCACGCGCCGGCGGCCCGGCAGCAGGTGGTAGAGCACGCGCCCCAGCCACGGCCCCGCCGCGCGCTGCAGCCACCACGGCCAGCGCGCCACGGTCCAGCCCAGGCCCACCAGCAGCCAGGTGGGCCAGGTGCGCGGGGACAGCGGCGGCGGCGGAAGGTCGGGCGTGGCCATGCGGCCGCCATTCTAGCCGCTGGCGCCACCGCGCCGCGGGCGAGGTCGGGTATCCTGCGCCCCATGCAACTCACCCTTGGACAGCGCGTGCTGATGGGCCTGTACGCGCTGGTCCTGCGCCTGGCCTTCCCGATCACGCTCTACCACCTGATCTGGCGCGGCATGCGCCAGCGCGAATACCTGCAGCGCTGGACCGAGCGCTACGGCTGGCTCGAGGGCAAGCTCGACCTGCACGATTCGATCTGGGTGCACGCGGTGTCGGTGGGCGAGGTGATCGCGGCGCGCCCGCTGGTGGACGGCCTGCTGCAGCGCTACCCGGGCCGGCCGCTGCTGGTCACCACCATCACGCCCACCGGCTCGGAACGCGTGCGCGCGCTCTGGGGCGACCGGGTCAAGCATGTGTACCTGCCCTACGACCTGCGCTCGATGGTGCGGCGCTTCCTCGACCGCGCGCGGCCGGCGCTGGCGATCATCGTCGAGACCGAGATCTGGCTGAACCTCTACGTCGAATGCGCGCGCCGCGGCGTGCCGCTGATGATGGTGAACGCGCGCCTTTCCGAGCGTTCGCTGCGCGGCTACCTGCCGGTGCGCGCACTGGCGAAGGTGGCGATGCAGGCGGTGAGCCTGGTGGCGGCGCAGTCGCGCGCCGACGCCGAGCGGCTGGCGCAGATCGGCGCCAACCCGGCGCGCGTCGTGGTCACCGGCAACCTCAAGTACGACCTGCACCTGCCCGAGGGCGTGGCCGAGCAGGCGCTGCTGTGGCGGCGCGGCTGGGGCGAGTCGCGCCCGGTGTGGATCGCCGCCAGCACGCACGGCCCCGAGGAAGCGCAGGTGCTGGCCGCGCACCAGCGCCTGCTGGCCGAGCGGCCCGACGCGCTGCTGCTGTGGGCGCCGCGCCATCCCGAGCGTTTCGGCCCGGTGGCTGAATCCCTGCGCGAGGCCGGGCTGAAGGTGCGCTGCCGCCGGTCGCAGCGCTTGCCGGGACGGACGACGCAGGTGTTCGTGATCGACACCATCGGCGAACTGCTGTGGTTCTTCGCGGCGGCCGACCTGGCCTTCGTGGGCGGCAGCCTGTGCCGGGTGGGTGGGCACAACGTGCTTGAGCCGGCCTCGCTGGGCGTGCCCAGCGTGGTGGGCCCGCACACCTTCAACTTCACCGAAGTCACCAACCGCCTGCGCGACGGTGGCGGCCTGCTGCAGGTGGCGGACGGCGAGCAGATGGCGGACGCGGTGCGGGGGCTCATCGCCGACCCGGAGCGCCGGCGCCGGATGGGCCAGGCGGCGCGCACCGAGATGCGCGCGCTGGCCGGTGCCCTGGCCCGCACGCTGGAACTCGCGGACCAGGTGTTGGCAGGCCGGCGCGGCTAGCGCACCGGCCCGCGGGGGAGGGCTCAGCCCTCGGCGTCGGACGCGGCCAGCGCGGCCTCGGCGTCGTTCACCAGCACCGCGTTCACTTCCTGCAGGTCTTCCAGCGAGATGGTGCCGGCGGCCTGCTTCAGGCGCAGGGTGTTGACCAGGAAGGCGTGGCGCGAACGCGCGTATTCGCGCTGGGCCAGGAACAGCGCCTGCTGGGTGATCAGCACGTCCACGATGGTGCGGGTGCCCACTTCGAGGCCGGCTTCGCTGGCTTCGTACGCGGCCTGGGCGGACACCACCGACAGGCGGCGGGCCTCGACCTCGGCGGCGCCGGCGGACAGCGAGCGCTGGGCGTTGCGGGTCTGGCGCACCACCGAGCGGCGGGCCTGCTCGAGCTGGTCGGCGGCGATGTCGCGGCCGTGCACGGCCTGGCGCACCTGCGACTGCACGGCGCCACCGGCGTAAAGCGGCATGCTGAGCGAGATGCCGACCGAGTTGCCGCCGCCGGAGCTGTTAGGGCCGCCCGGGAATTCGCTCTGCCAGCCGGCGCTGTCGCTGATCGAGGCGCTGGCCGACAGCGAAGGCAGGTGCGCGGAGCGCGCGGTGCCGATGTCGCGCTCGGCGGCGGCCAGGCCCAGCTCGGCGGCCTTCAGGCTCGGGTTGGACTCGGCGGCGATCGACACCCATTCCTCGGCGGTGCGGGTGTCGGTGTTCTCCGGCTTGTAGTCCGGGGCCAGGCCCATCAGGCCGTCGAGCGGCTGGCCGGTGATCTCGGCGAGCGCCTCGCGCGAATCCTCGAGCGCGGTGGCCGCGGCGATGGCGTTGGCGCGCGCGGTGTCGTAGCGGGCGCGGGCCTCGTGCACGTCGGTGATCGGGGCCAGGCCGACTTCCAGGCGCTTCTCGGCCTGGTCGAGCTGGCGCTTCACCGAGCGCTCTTCGGCGCGCGAGGAGGCCAGGGTCTCGATGGCGGTGAGCACGTTGAAGTAGGCGTCGGCGACGCGCACCAGCAGGTTGTTGGCTTCGGCCTGGTAGGTGGCGTCGGCCTGCTCGCGGCGCAGCTTGGCGGCGTTGAGCGCGGTGTAGTTGCCGTGGTCGTAGAGCGACTGGCTCAGGCTGGCGCCGTAGCTGCGGCCGCGCACGTAGCCTTCTTCGCCGCGCACGCGGTCGTCGGAAATGCCGGCGCTGGCGCTGATCTGCGGCAGCAGGCGGGCGCGGCTCTGCACCACGCCTTCGCCGATGGACAGGCGCTGGGATTCGGCGGCGGCGAGCACCGGGTCGCTCTGGCGGGCCATTTCATAGGCCTTCATCAGGTCGGCGGCCGAGGCGCTGCCGGCGACGCCGGTCAGCAGGATGGCGAGGGTGAGGGGGCGGAGGCTCAGGCGCATTGGGGGAGGTCCTGGGAGGTCAGAGGGAGAAATGCGGGGCCGGCTCGGCGCCGTGCAGGTAGGGCACGTCGGTCTCGAACAGGCTCTCGCGGTGGAAGCCTTCGCCGCGGCGGGTGACGAGCACCGCTTCCTGCACCGGCGACTGGCCGTGGATGACGAACAGGCGGCCGCCGGGCTTGAGCCAGGCGCCGAAGCGCTCCGGGTCGGTGGCGACGGCGCCGGTGACGCAGATCGCGTCGAAACCGTGGGTGGGCTGCCAGGCGAAGGCGTCGGCCGTTTCCAGGCGCACGTTGGTGATGCCGTCGCTGGCCAGGCGCGCGCGGGTGCGCTCGACGAAGTCGGCGTGGCGGTCGAGGCTGGTGACGTCGCGGGCCAGCGCGGCCAGGCAGGCCGTGATGAAACCCGAGCCGGTGCCGATCTCCAGCACCTCGTCGCCCGGCTCGATGGCCATGGCCTGCAGCATGCGGCCCTCGACCACCGGCTTCATCATCACCTCGCCGTGCTCGAGCGGGAGCGGCAGGTCGGCGAAGGCGAGCTTGCGGTGGCGCGCCGGCACGAAGTCCTCGCGACGCACGGTCATGAGCGTCTCGAGCACACGCGGGTCGAGCACGTCCCAGGGCCGAACCTGCTGTTCGACCATGGCGAGACGGGCCTGCTGGAAGTCAATCGTCATGACGTCTAAATCCTTGAATCGCAAGGGTGCTGATTCTACGCCCGGCCCCGTGAAGGCGGAAGGCAGAGGCGGGGGACGCTGCGTGCCGACAGGATGCTGGCGGCTGCCGGGACCCCGTAGTGCCATTAGTCACCGCGACCGGGGACAGGGTGCGCAAGGGTTCAGGCCTCATCGGCGGCCGGGCCCGTAGGCGCGCAGGAACATGTCCACCGTGGCTTCGACGTGGCGCTCCAGGTCGGGGCCGGCCAGGACCGCGGGGCAGCTGCAGAGCAGGCGCGCGTGGTGTTCGCCCTTGAGCAGGGCGAAGAACTGCGAGGCGGCCAGGGTGCAGTCGGGCACCTGCAGTTCGCCGGCCTCCACTTCCGCGCGCAGGAAGGTGGCGAAGGCTTCCTGGATGCGCTTGGGGCCGGCTTCCCAGAACAGGTGCGGCAGCTGGGAGTCGTCGGGCAGCTGGCGGGCCATGATCCGGTGCACGGCGATGGCTTCCTCGGAGGTGATCAGGCCGAACAGCGCCCGGCCGATGCGCACCAGCTGCTGGCGCATGGGGCCGGCGAACCGGGCCACGAACAGGTCGGCCGGCAGCAGGTCCTCGCACTTGGCCTTCACCGCCTCGACGAACAGCGTGTCCTTGTCCTGGAAGTGGCTGTAGACCGTGAGCTTGGACACCCCGGCGGCCTGGGCCACGGCATCCATGGACGTGCCGTCGTAGCCCCGGGCCAGGAACAGCGCCTTGGCCGCCTCGAGGACGGCCGCGCGCTTTTCCGGGTCCTTGGGGCGTCCGGGGGAGGCGGTGCGGGGGGCGGCGACCATGGGCTGAAAATATTATTGAACTGGTGAGTATCGTAAAGATACCATCCCCCCAGTTCAATCACCGCCGACGCCATGAAGAGCGCAGCCCCGATGCCCCGTTCGATCCTCCTGGCCGGCTTGCTGGCCCTTGTCGCCGGTTGTTCCGGCGATGCCGAACCCGAGGCCGCGGCGCGGCCCGCGCTGGTGGTGCAGGCCCGTACCCAGGGCGCGGCGCTGAGCGCCTACGCCGGCGAGGTGCGCGCACGGCACGAACCCGCGCTGGCCTTCCGCATCGGTGGCAAGGTGGCGCGCCGCCTGGTGGACGTGGGCGACCGCGTGAAGGCCGGCCAGGCCCTGGCCGAGCTGGACGCGTCCGATGTGTCGCTGCAGCGCGAATCGGCGCAGGCGGCGCTGGCCTCGGCCGAATCCGACCTGGCGCTGGCCGCTTCCGAGCTCGAGCGTTACAAGAGCCTGTTCGATCGCCAGCTGGTCAGCCGTTCGCTCTACGACGCGCGGGTCTCCGCGCACGAGGCGGCGCAGGCGCGGGTGCGCCAGGCCCGTGCGCAGGCTTCCGTTTCCGAAAACCAGGCCGACTACGCCGTGCTGCGCGCGCCGGGCAGGGGCGTGATCGCCCAGCGCCTGGCCGAGGCGGGGCAGGTGGTGGCGGCCGGCCAGACCGTGTTCGTGCTGGCCGAGGACGGCGAGCGCGAGGTGCTGATCAGCGTGCCCGAGCGCGACGCCGCCGGCTTCGCGCCGGGTCGCAAGCTGGCGGTGGAGCTGTGGTCGATGCCCGGCCGGCGTTTCCCCGGCGTGCTGCGCGAAATCGCGCCGGCCGCCGACGCGCAGGCCCGCACGTTCGCCGCGCGCGTCAGCTTCGACCCCGGCCAGGCCAGCGTGGACCTGGGCCAGAGCGCGCGCGTCTACGCCACCGCCGAAGGTGGCGAGGAGCTGGCGGTGCCGCTGTCGGCCGTTTACGAGCACGAAGGCCAGGCCGCGCTGTGGGTGGTGGACGCGGCGAAATCCACCGTGCACCTGCGCCCGGTGCAGCTGGGCCCCTACGGCGAGCGCTGGGTGCCGGTGAAGTCGGGCCTGCAGCCCGGCGAGTGGGTGGTCGCGGCCGGCGTGCACCTGCTGCTCGAGGGCCAGCGCATCAAGCCGATCGATGGCGACAACCGCCCGGTCGAGCTGGTCCCCGCGCCCGCCGACGCGCGCTGAGGAGCGGCCATGGACTCCCGCTTCAACCTCTCCGAATGGGCCCTGCGCAACCGTTCGCTGGTGCTGTATTCAATGCTGCTGCTGGCGCTGATCGGCATCTTCAGCTACCAGCGCCTGGGCCAGTCCGAGGACCCGCCTTTCACCTTCAAGATCATGGTGGTGCGCACCTTCTGGCCGGGCGCCACCGCCGACGAGGTGGCCCAGCAGGTCACCGACAAGATCGAGAAGGAAGTGATGGAGACGGGGCGCTACGAATTCGTGCGCTCGTATTCCCGCGCCGGCGAGTCGCTGGTCATGCTGATGTCGCGCGATTCGCTCAAGTCCAGGGACCTGCCGGCGCTCTGGTACGACGTGCGCAAGAAGATCGGCGACATCCGCCACACCCTGCCGCAGGGCGTGGTGGGGCCGTACTTCAACGACGAGTTCGGCGACACCTTCGGCAACATCTACGCGCTCTCGGGCGACGGTTTCGACTACGCCACGCTCAAGGACTACGCCGAGCGCATCGAGCTGGAGCTGCACCGCCTGCCCGACGTGGGCAAGATCGAGCTGGTGGGCCTGCAGGACGAGAAGATCTGGATCGAACTCTCCAACACCAAGCTGGCCACGCTCGGCGTGCCGCTGGAGCAGGTGCAGCAGGCCATCGACCAGCAGAACGCCATCGCCCCGGCCAGCTTCTTCGAAACCCCCACCGACCGCGTGCAGCTTCGCGTTTCCGGCCGCTTCGACAGCGTGCAGCAGATCCGCGACTTCCCCATCCGCGTCGGCGACCGCAGCTTCCGGCTGGGCGACGTGGCCGACATCCGCCGTGGCTTCGCCGACCCGGCGGCCCCGCGCATGCGCTTCATGGGCGAAAACGCCATCGGCATCGCCGTGTCCATGCGCGACGGCGGCGACATCCTGCGCCTGGGCGACGTGCTGGACCGCGAATTCGCCCGCCTGCAGGAGAACCTGCCGGTCGGCATGACGCTCAAGAAGGTGTCCGACCAGCCGGCCGCCGTGCGCACCGGCGTGGCCGAGTTCGTGCGGGTGCTGGCCGAGGCCGTGGTGATCGTGCTGCTGGTGAGCTTCTTCTCGCTGGGTTTCCGCACCGGCCTGGTGGTGGCGCTCTCCATCCCGCTGGTGCTGGCCATGACCTTCGCGGCCATGCACTACTTCGGCATCGGCCTGCACAAGATTTCGCTCGGCGCGCTGGTGCTGGGCCTGGGCCTGCTGGTGGACGACGCCATCATCGCGGTCGAGATGATGGCGGTGAAGATGGAGCAGGGTTACGACCGCCTGCGCGCGGCCGCCTTCGCCTACAAATCCACCGCCTTCCCCATGCTCACCGGCACGCTGGTGACCGCGGCGGGCTTCCTGCCCATCGCCACGGCGGCCTCGAGCACGGGCGAATACACCCGCTCCATCTTCCAGGTGGTCACCATCTCGCTGCTGCTGTCGTGGGTGGCCGCGGTGGTGTTCATTCCCTACCTGGGCGACAAGCTGCTGCCCGACCCGAAACCGCACCCGGGCGGCCACGCGCACGACCCCTACTCGACGCCCTTCTACCAGCGCATCCGCCGCTGGGTGACCTGGTGCGTGCGCCAGCGCAAGACGGTCATCCTGGTCACGGTGGCGACCTTCGTGGCCTCGATCATGCTGTTCCGCTTCGTGCCGCAGCAGTTCTTCCCGTCCTCGACCCGGCTCGAGCTGATGGTGGACCTGGAGCTGGCCGAGGGCGCCTCGCTGCACGCCACCGAGGAAGTCGCCAGGCGCCTGGAAGCCGAGCTGGCCAAGCGCGAGGACGTGGAGAGTTTCGTGGCCTACGTCGGCAGCGGCACGCCGCGTTTCTACCTGCCGTTGGACCAGAAGCTGCCGCAGGCGAACTTCGCCCAGTTCGTGGTGCTGGTGCCGGACATCGAGGCGCGCGAGGAAGTGCGCCGCTGGCTCATCGGGCTGTTCGAGGAGCGCTTCAGCGACGTGCAGGCGCGCGTGTCGCGGCTGGAGAACGGGCCGCCGGTGGGTTTCCCCATCCAGTTCCGCGTCTCGGGCGAGCACGTGGACGAAGTGCGCCGGCTGGCGCGGCTGGTGGCCGAGCGGGTGCGCGCCAACCCGCACGTCACCAACGTCAACCTCGACTGGGACGAGCCCAGCAAGGTCGTGCGCCTCAACATCGACCAGGAACGCGCGCGCGTGCTGGGCGTCAGCTCGGCGCAGGTGGCCGCCTTCCTGCGCGGTTCGCTGTCGGGCACCACGGTGAGCACCTACCGCGAGGGCAACGAGCAGATCGAGATCCTGCTGCGCGGCCCGGCCGAGGAGCGCGAGCGCCTCTCGCTGCTGGGCAGCCTGTCGGTGCCGGCCGGCAATGGCCGCGCGGTGCCGCTCTCGCAGATCGCCACGCTCGAGCACACCTTCGAGGACGGCATCATCTGGCACCGCAACCGCCTGCCGACCGTGACCGTGCGCGCCGACATCTACGGCGACATCACCCCGCCCACCGTGACCGGCGAAATCCTGCCCACGCTCGAGGACGTGCGCGCCATGCTGCCTCCGGGCTACCTGCTCGAAACCGGCGGCACCGTCGAGGATTCCGGCCGCGGCTCGCGTTCCGTGGCGGCCGGCGTGCCGCTGTTCGTGGGCGTGGTGATGACCCTGCTGATGCTGCAGCTGCGCAGCTTCCCGCGCACGCTGATGGTGCTGCTGACGGCGCCGCTGGGCCTGATCGGCGTGGTGCTGTTCCTGCTGGTGTTCCGGGTGCCGTTCGGCTTCGTGGCCATGCTGGGCACCATCGCGCTCAGCGGCATGATCATGCGCAATTCGGTGATCCTGGTGGACCAGATCGAACAGGACATCGGCGCCGGCGTGCCGCCCGCCCAGGCGGTGGTGGACGCCACCGTGCGCCGCTTCCGCCCGATCGTGCTGACCGCGCTGGCGGCGGTGCTGGCCATGATCCCGCTCTCGCGCAGCGTGTTCTTCGGGCCGATGGCGGTGGCGATCATGGGCGGCCTGATCGTGGCCACGGCGCTGACCCTGCTGTTCCTGCCGGCGCTCTACGCCGCCTGGTTCCGGGTACCGCGGCCGCGCATGCCGGACTGAAGGCCAGCAT
>NZ_AVCH01000204.1 GCF_000747075.1 Arenimonas malthae CC-JY-1 | reverse complement strand
ATCCGCGAGGGTGGCCGCACCGTCGGCGCCGGCGTGGTTGCAAAGATCATCAAGTAAGCCCATTGCCCGGCCAGCCCAGGCCGGTCGGGCAACCCGGGAATGGCGGGCCGGAAGCGGTCCGCCATCGCCCGTTTAGAGAATGCCAATGCGTCAGTAGCTCAACTGGCAGAGCAGCGGTCTCCAAAACCGCAGGTTGTAGGTTCGAGTCCTACCTGGCGCGCCATCCGCAAGGCAGCAGTCCCCCCGGGGAAGGTTGCCACCAACCGGCCCCGAGCCGGGCAAGAGCCGAATGAACACGAAGGTCGAACAAGCAGAACAGGCGGTGAGTGCCGCCGACGTCGCGAAGTATGTCCTGGCCGTCGTGGTCGTGGCTGCCGGCATCGTCGGCTTCTACTGGTTCGGCCAGTGGCCGGGCCTGCTGCGCGCCCTGCTGGCCATCGCCGGCGTCGCGGGTGGTGCGTTCGTCATGTCCTTCACGGCGAAGGGCCGCCAGGCTCGGGAGTTCTTCTCCGAGTCCATGTTCGAGCTGCGCAAGGTGGTCTGGCCGACCCGCCAGGAAACCACCCGGACCACCGGCGTGATCCTGGTCGTGGTGGTCATCGTCAGCCTGATCCTGTCGGGCTTCGATTTTGTGATTTCGTGGCTGATCCGGCTCCTGCTGGGTCAATAAGGAGTTCAGAACGTGGCCAAGCGGTGGTATGTCGTCCACGCCTATTCGGGCTTTGAGCACCAGGTGCAGCGCGCGCTCGACACGCGCATCGCGCGCGCCGGGATGCAGGACAAGTTCGGCCAGGTGCTGGTCCCGACCGAGGAAGTGGTCGAGATGCGCGGTGGCCAGAAGCGCAAGTCCGAGCGCAAGTTCTTCCCGGGTTACGTGCTGGTCCAGATCGAAACCACCGACGACGCGGGCATCCCGCGCATCGACGACGAAAGCTGGCACCTGATCAAGGAAACGCCGAAGGTCATGGGTTTCATCGGCGGCACCGCCGAGCGCCCGCTGCCGATCCAGGACAAGGAGGCGGACATCATCCTTCGCCGCGTCCAGGACGGCGTGGACAAGCCCAAGCCCAAGGTCCTGTTCGAGCCGGGCGAAATGGTGCGCGTCACCGAGGGCCCGTTCAACGACTTCAACGGCGTGGTCGAGGAAGTCAATTACGAAAAGAGCCGCCTGCGCGTGGCGGTGCTGATCTTCGGTCGTTCCACCCCGGTGGAGCTGGAGTTCGGCCAGGTCGAGAAGGCCTGACGCGAGGTTTCGCAACAGCGTGAAAGCCGGGGCACGTTTCCCACCCGGCACGATGGGGAGCCTGACAACAGGCGCTTGCACCCGGAGAGAAGACAATGGCTAAGAAAGTAGTTGGTTACATCAAGCTGCAGGTGAAGGCCGGCCAGGCCAACCCCTCGCCGCCGGTCGGTCCCGCCCTGGGCCAGCGCGGCCTGAACATCATGGAGTTCTGCAAGGCGTTCAATGCCGCGACCTCCAAGCTCGAGCCGGGCCTGCCGACGCCGGTGATCATCACCGCGTACTCGGACCGTACCTTCACCTTCATCACCAAGAGCACCCCGGCCACCGTGCTGCTCAAGAAGGCTGCCGGCATCACCTCGGGCTCCAAGCGCCCGAACACCGAGAAGGTGGGCAAGGTGACCCGCAAGCATCTGGAAGACATCGCCAAGGCGAAGGAGGCCGATCTGACGGCGGCTTCGCTGGACGCCGCGGTGCGCACCCTCGCCGGTAGCGCCCGCAGCATGGGTCTCGTGGTGGAGGGCTAAGACATGGCGAAGATTTCCAAGCGTTACAAGAGCCTGCAGTCCCTGGTCACCCCGGGCAAGGCCTACTCGATCGACGAAGCCCTGAAGCTCATCCAGGCCAACTCGAAGACCAAGTTCGTGGAGTCGGTGGACGTGGCCGTGCGCCTCGGCGTCGACGCCAAGAAGTCCGACCAGCAGGTGCGCGGTTCGACCGTGCTGCCCGCCGGTACCGGCAAGTCGGTGCGCGTGGCGGTGTTCTGCCCGGCCGGCGCCAAGGCCGACGAGGCCCTGGCCGCTGGCGCCGACGTGGTCGGCATGGACGACCTGGCCGACAAGATGCTGGCCGGCGACCTGAACTATGACGTCGTCATCGCCACGCCGGACGCGATGCGCGTCGTCGGCAAGCTGGGCCAGGTGCTCGGCCCGCGCGGCCTGATGCCGAACCCCAAGGTCGGCACCGTGTCGCCGGACGCCGCTGGCGCCGTGCGCAACGCCAAGGCGGGCCAGGTGCGTTACCGCACCGACAAGGCCGGCATCATCCACTGCACCATCGGCAAGGCCAACTTCGACGCCGAGGCGCTGAAGTCGAACCTGCACGCCCTGCTGGGCGACCTGGTGAAGGCCAAGCCGGCCGCCGCCAAGGGCCAGTACCTGCAGAAGGTCTCGCTGAGCTCGACGATGGGCGTGGGCGTGGTCATCGACCAGTCCTCGCTGTCGCTGGCGAAGTAATCGTTTGCACGGCCGGGAGTGTCGCCCCGGCCGGAAGATTTTGAAGGCGACGCCCGGGGCTTGCCCCGGGCGTAGCCATCAAAGACCGCAGGTGCGGTCTGCGCGTGACGACGTCGGGCAGGGATGCACGAAAGGCATGGATTCGCCGTCGCCACAAGCGGGATCGCTTAATCCGGACTTCTGACGAAGCCGGGCCTGCGTAGATGGTGCCGCCTCCTGGAGAAATCTGGATAGGCCACCACCGGGACGCAACCCGCGTCCCCGGCGCCGAGGGAACGGCGCCGCCCAAGACCACCAGCGGCTGGAGCCGCGGGTGGAGTCCAATTGGAGGAGTGCAATGGCTCTCAATCTGTCCCAAAAGCAAGAAGTTGTCGCCGAGCTGGCAGAAATCGCCGCCAAGGCGCACTCCCTGATCGCCGCTGAGTACGCTGGCACCACGGTCGCCCAGATGACCGAGATGCGCAAGAAGGCTCGCGAAAACGGCGTGTTCTTGAAGGTTGTCAAGAACACCCTGGCTTCGCGCGCCGTCGAAGGCACGGAATACGAGTGCGCCAAGGATGCGCTCGTGGGTCCGCTGCTTTACGCGTTCTCTACCGAGGAGCCCGGCGCCGCCGGTCGCCTGATCAAGGAGTTCGCCAAGGGCAACGACAAGCTGAAGGCCAAGGTCGTCGCCGTGGGTGGCCAAGTTTATCCGGCCAGCCATGTCGAGGTCCTCGCTTCGCTGCCGACCCGTGAACAGGCCCTGGCCATGCTGGCCCGCGTCCTGGCCGAGCCGGCCACGATGTTCGCCCGCGCCGTCAAGGCCGTGGCCGACAAGCAGGGTGGTGGCGACGAAGCCGCCCCTGCCGAAGCCGCAGCGGAAACCGCCTGAAGCTCGACGCCTTCCCGGCTCGAAGTAATCCAATCCAGATAATTATCCAGAGGTAATCACAATGTCCCTTTCCAACGAGCAGATCGTCGACGCCATCGCTGGCAAGACCCTGATGGAAGTGATGGAGCTGGTCAAGGCCATCGAAGAGAAGTTCGGCGTGTCCGCCGCCGCCCCGGTCATGATGGCCGCCGGCCCGGCCGCTGCCGCCGCCCCGGTCGAGGAGCAGACCGAGTTCACCGTCGTGCTGAAGTCGGCCGGCGAGAAGAAGGTCGAGGTCATCAAGGCCGTCCGCGCCATCACCGGCCTGGGCCTGAAGGAAGCGAAGGACCTCGTCGAAGGCGCCCCGCAGACCGTCAAGGAAGGCGCTTCGAAGGACGACGCCGCGAAGTTCAAGAAGGATCTCGAGGCGGCCGGCGCCACGGTCGAGCTCAAGTAAGCGTCGGATTGCGTCGCCGGCTTTCATCGGCGACCACCTGAGGCTGGGGGCGAAAGCCCCCGGCCTTTGGCCGTTCCTGGAACGGCACGTGGCAAGCAAGGCAAAACACCTGAGAGTTGCCAGTTGGAAGTAGCGGGAGAGGGCGTGCTGGTGCCGGCAATACCAGCGACTTCCCACTGGCAGTTTGATGTTCCCCCCGGGACCGCGGACGCGCGGCCCACAGATACCCGAGGCGGTAGCTCACCATGACGTACTCCTTCACCGAAAAGAAGCGCATCCGCAAGGACTTCGGCAAGCGCCGCGCCGTCCTTGACGTGCCGTACCTGCTCGCCATCCAGATGGACTCGTACCGCGAGTTCCTGCAGGAAGGCGCCACCGGGACCAAGCGCGAAGACCGCGGCCTGCACGCCGCCCTGAAGTCGGTGTTCCCGATCACCAGCTACTCCGGCAACGCCGCCCTGGAGTACGTCAGCTACAAGCTCGGCGAGCCGCCGTTCGACGAGCGCGAGTGCCGCAACCGCGGCCTGACCTACGGCGCCCCGCTGCGCGTCACCGTTCGCCTGGTCATCTACGACCGCGAATCGTCGACCAAGGCGATCAAGTACGTGAAGGAGCAGGAGGTCTACATGGGCGAGCTGCCCTTGATGACCGACAACGGCACCTTCATCGTCAACGGCACCGAGCGCGTCATCGTCTCGCAGCTGCACCGTTCGCCGGGCGTGTTCTTCGACCACGACCGTGGCAAGACCCACAGCTCCGGCAAGCTGCTCTACAGCGCCCGCATCATTCCCTACCGCGGCTCCTGGCTCGACTTCGAGTTCGACCCGAAGGACTGCGTGTTCACCCGCATCGACCGTCGCCGCAAGCTGCCGGTCTCGATCCTGCTGCGCGCCCTCGGCTACAACAACGAGGAGATGCTCAAGCTCTTCTTCGAGATCAACACCTTCCACATCGCCAAGCAGGACGGCGTGGAGCTGGAGCTGGTCGCCGAGCGCCTGCGCGGCGAGACCCTGAACTTCGACCTGATCGTCGGCGGCAAGGTGATCGTCGAGGCTGGCAAGCGCATCACCGCGCGCCACGTGAAGCAGCTCGAACAGGCCAAGGTCGACACCCTGGCCGTGCCCGACGAATACCTGTTCGGCCGCATCCTGGCCCACGACGTGGTCGACACCAAGACCGGCGAAGTGCTGGCCGTGGCCAACGAAGAGCTCAACGAGGCGAACATCGCCAAGCTGCGCAAGGCCGGCGTCAACACCATCGGCACCCTGTGGGTGAACGACCTCGACCGCGGCCCGTACATCTCCAACACCCTGCGCATCGACCCGACCAAGACCCAGCTCGAGGCCCTGGTCGAGATCTACCGCATGATGCGCCCGGGCGAGCCGCCGACCAAGGACGCCGCGCAGAACCTGTTCTACAACCTGTTCTTCACCTTCGAGCGCTACGACCTCTCCGGCGTCGGCCGCATGAAGTTCAACCGCCGCGTCGGCCGCAAGGAAGTCACCGGCGCGCCGGTGCTGTTCGACTCGAAGTACTTCGGCGAGCGCAACGACGAGCAGGCCAAGGCCATGGTCGCCGAGCTCGGCGAGACCTCGGACATCCTCGACGTCATCCGCACCCTCTGCGAGATCCGCAACGGCCGCGGCGTGGTGGACGACATCGACCACCTGGGCAACCGCCGCGTGCGTTCGGTGGGCGAGATGGCCGAGAACGTGTTCCGCGTCGGCCTGGTGCGCGTCGAGCGCGCCGTGAAGGAGCGCCTGTCGCTGGCCGAGTCCGACGGCCTGACCCCGCAGGACCTCATCAACGCCAAGCCGGTGGCGGCCGCGATCAAGGAGTTCTTCGGCTCCTCGCAGCTGTCCCAGTTCATGGACCAGAACAACCCGCTGTCGGAGGTCACCCACAAGCGCCGCGTCTCGGCCCTGGGCCCGGGCGGCCTGACCCGTGAGCGCGCCGGCTTCGAAGTGCGCGACGTGCACCCGACCCACTACGGCCGCGTCTGCACCATCGAAACCCCGGAAGGCCCGAACATCGGCCTGATCAACTCGCTGGCCGTGTACGCCCGCTCGAACAAGTACGGTTTCCTCGAGACCCCGTACCGCAAGGTCGTGGACGGCAAGGTCACCGACCAGGTCGAGTTCCTGTCGGCCATCGAAGAGCATGAGTTCGCGATCGCCCAGGCCAATGCCGAACTGAACAAGGACGGCAGCTTCCAGGCTCCGTTCGTGCCCTGCCGCTTCCAGGCCGAAACCCTGCTCAAGCCGCCGAGCGAGATCCAGTACATGGACGTGTCGCCGATGCAGTCGGTGTCCGTCGCGGCCGCACTGGTCCCGTTCATCGAACACGACGACGCCAACCGCGCCCTGATGGGTGCGAACATGCAGCGCCAGGCCGTCCCGACCCTGCGGTCGCAGAAGCCCCTGGTCGGCACCGGCATCGAGCGCGCCGTGGCGCGCGACTCGGGCGTGACCGTCAACGCCAGGCGCGGCGGCGTGATCGACCAGGTCGACGCGGGCCGCATCGTGGTGCGCGTGAACGAGGCCGAGATCCACGGCAACGACGCCGGCGTGGACATCTACACGCTGGTCAAGTACACCCGCTCGAACCAGAACACCTGCATCAACCAGCGTCCGCTGGTGAACGTGGGTGACCGGGTCGCCCGCGGCGACGTGCTGGCCGACGGCCCGTCCACCGACATCGGCGAGCTGGCCCTGGGCCAGAACATGCTGGTCGCGTTCATGCCGTGGAACGGCTACAACTTCGAGGACTCGATCCTGCTCTCCGAGCGCGTGGTCGAGCAGGATCGCTACACCACGATCCACATCGAAGAGCTGACCTGCGTCGCGCGCGACACCAAGCTTGGTCCCGAGGAGATCACCGCCGACATCCCGAACGTTTCCGAGCAGGCCCTGGGCCGCCTGGACGAGTCGGGCGTGGTGTACATCGGCGCCGAAGTCCGCGCCGGCGACATCATGGTCGGCAAGGTCACGCCGAAGGGCGAGAGCCAGCTGACCCCGGAAGAGAAGCTGCTGCGCGCCATCTTCGGCGAGAAGGCTTCCGACGTTAAGGACAGCTCGCTGCGCGTTCCCCCGGGCATGGACGGCACCGTCATCGACGTGCAGGTCTTCACCCGCGACGGCATCGAGAAGGACAAGCGTGCGCGCCAGATCGAGGAATCCGAGATCAAGCGCGTCAAGAAGGACTTCGACGACCAGTTCCGCATCCTCGAGGGCGCCATCTACGCCCGCCTGCGCGGCCAGCTGATCGGCAAGGTCGCCAATGGCGGCCCGAACGGCCTGAAGAAGGGCACCGAGATCACCGCCGAGTACCTCGACGGCCTGAAGAAGGACGACTGGTTCTCGATCCGCATGAAGGACGAGGACGCGGCCGAGATGGTCGAGCGCGCCCAGAAGCAGATCGAAGCCCACGAGAAGGAATTCGAGAAGCGGTTCCAGGACAAGCGCGGCAAGATCACCCAGGGCGACGACCTCGCCCCGGGCGTCCTGAAGATGGTCAAGGTGTTCCTGGCCGTGAAGCGCCGCATCCAGCCGGGCGACAAGATGGCCGGCCGCCACGGTAACAAGGGTGTCGTGTCCACCATCGTCCCGGTGCAGGACATGCCGTACATGGCCGACGGCCAGACCGTCGACATCGTGCTCAACCCGCTGGGCGTGCCGAGCCGAATGAACATAGGCCAGGTGCTCGAAGTCCACCTGGGCTGGGCCGCCAAGGGCCTGGGCCAGAAGATCCAGCGCATGCTCGAGGCTCAGGAGAAGGTGGCGGAACTGCGCAAGTTCCTCGACCAGATCTACAACCACGACAAGAAGCTGGCGGCCGAGCGGGTCGACCTGTCGCAGTTCAGCGACGCCGAGCTGCTGGGCATGGCCCGCAACCTGGTCGACGGCGTGCCGATGGCCACCCCGGTGTTCGACGGCGCCAGCGAGGCCGAGATCAAGGCCATGCTGAAGCTGGCCGAGCTCCCGGAGAGCGGCCAGACGATCCTGCACGACGGCCGCACCGGCGAGGCGTTCGACCGCCCGGTCACCGTCGGCTACATGCACATGCTGAAGCTGAACCACCTGGTCGACGACAAGATGCACGCGCGTTCGACCGGCCCGTACTCGCTCGTCACCCAGCAGCCGCTGGGCGGCAAGGCGCAGTTCGGCGGCCAGCGCTTCGGCGAGATGGAAGTCTGGGCGCTGGAAGCCTACGGCGCGGCCTACACCCTGCAGGAAATGCTGACGGTGAAGTCCGACGACGTGCAGGGCCGCAACCAGATGTACAAGAACATCGTCGATGGCGAACACGAAATGACCGCCGGCATGCCGGAGTCGTTCAACGTGCTGGTCAAGGAAATCCGCTCGTTGGCGATCAACATCGAGCTGGAAGAGCAGTGATCGGGCGCTGAGAACAGGAGAATCAAATGAAAGACCTACTTAATCTGTTCAACCAGCAGCGTCAGTCGCTGGATTTCGACGGCATCAAGATCGGCCTGGCTTCGCCGGACCTGATCCGCAGCTGGTCCTTCGGCGAGGTCAAGAAGCCGGAGACCATCAACTACCGCACCTTCAAGCCGGAGCGTGACGGCCTGTTCTGCGCGGCCATCTTCGGCCCGATCAAGGACTACGAGTGCCTGTGCGGCAAGTACAAGCGCATGAAGCACCGCGGCGTGGTCTGCGAGAAGTGCGGCACCGAGGTCACCCTGGCCAAGGTCCGCCGCGAGCGCATGGGCCACATCGAGCTGGCCAGCCCGACCGCGCACATCTGGTTCCTCAAGTCGCTGCCCTCGCGCATCGGCCTGATGCTGGACATGACCCTGCGCGACATCGAGCGCATCCTGTACTTCGAGGCCTACGTGGTCATCGAGCCGGGCCTGACCACGCTCGAGCGCGGCCAGCTGCTCAACGAGGAGCAGTTCCTGACCGCGCGCCAGGAGCACGGCGACGACTTCGACGCCTTGATGGGCGCCGAGGCGGTCTACCAGCTGCTGCGCACCATCGACCTGAACGCCGAGCTGCTGCGCCTGAAGGAGGAGATCGCCTCGACGAACTCCGAGACCAAGCTCAAGCGCCTCACCAAGCGCATCAAGCTGATGGAAGCGTTCCTGGAGTCGGGCAACCGCCCGGAGTGGATGGTCATGACCGTCCTGCCGGTGCTCCCGCCCGACCTGCGCCCGCTGGTTCCGCTGGACGGCGGCCGCTTCGCGACCTCCGACCTCAACGACCTGTACCGCCGCGTCATCAACCGCAACAACCGCCTCAAGCGCCTGCTCGAGCTCAACGCGCCCGACATCATCGTGCGCAACGAGAAGCGCATGCTGCAGGAATCGGTTGACGCCCTGATGGACAACGGCCGCCGCGGCCGCGCCATCACCGGCACCAACAAGCGCCCGCTCAAGTCGCTCGCCGACATGATCAAGGGCAAGCAGGGTCGCTTCCGCCAGAACCTGCTCGGCAAGCGCGTCGACTACTCCGGCCGTTCGGTCATCGTGGTCGGCCCGACCCTGCGCCTGCACGAGTGCGGCCTGCCGAAGAAGATGGCGCTCGAGCTGTTCAAGCCCTTCATCTTCGCGAAGCTGCAGCGCCGCGGCCTGGCCACGACGATCAAGGCCGCCAAGAAGCTTGTCGAGCGCGAGTCCGCCGAGGTCTGGGACATCCTGGAAGAGGTGATCCGCGAGCACCCGGTGCTGCTCAACCGCGCGCCGACCCTGCACCGCCTGGGCATCCAGGCGTTCGAGCCGGTGCTGATCGAGGGCAAGGCCATCCAGCTGCACCCGCTGGTCTGCACCGCGTTCAATGCCGACTTCGACGGCGACCAGATGGCCGTGCACGTCCCGCTGAGCCTCGAGGCCCAGCTGGAAGCGCGCGCGCTGATGATGTCCTCGAACAACATCCTGTCGCCGGCCAACGGCGAGCCGATCATCGTGCCCACCCAGGACGTCGTGCTGGGCCTGTACTACATGACCCGCGCCCTCGAGAACAAGAAGGGCGAGGGCATGGTGTTCGCGAACGTCGCCGAGGTAAAGCGCGCGTACGACAACCGCGTCGTCGAGCTGCATGCCAAGGTCAAGGTGCGCCTGAAGCGCGTCGAGATGGACGAGAACGGCGACAAGGCCGAGAAGAGCGGCATCATCGACACCACCGTTGGCCGCGCCCTGCTGGCCGAGATCCTGCCGGACGGCCTGCCGTTCGCGCTGGCCAACACCGAGCTGACCAAGAAGGCAATCAGCCGCCTGATCAACTCGTGCTACCGCATGCTGGGCCTGAAGCACACGGTGATCTTCGCCGACAAGCTGATGTACACCGGCTTCTCGTACGCCACCCGCGCGGGCGTGTCGATCGGCATCGACGACATGATCATCCCGGACGAGAAGAAGGGCATCCTGGCCGAGGCAGAGTCCGAGGTGCTGGAGATCCAGGAGCAGTACCAGAGCGGCCTGGTCACCGCCGGCGAGCGCTACAACAAGGTCGTGGACATCTGGTCGCGTACCAACGAGCGCGTGGCCAAGGCGATGATGGAGGCAATCGGCACCGAGAAGGTGCAGAACGCCAAGGGCGAGACGATCGACCAGAAGTCGATGAACTCGGTCTACATCATGGCCGACTCCGGCGCCCGTGGTTCGCAGGCGCAGATCCGCCAGCTGGCGGGCATGCGCGGCCTGATGGCCCGTCCGGACGGCTCGATCATCGAGACGCCGATCACCGCGAACTTCCGTGAGGGCCTGAACGTCCTCCAGTACTTCATCTCGACCCACGGCGCCCGAAAGGGCCTCGCGGATACCGCGCTGAAGACCGCGAACTCCGGTTACCTGACCCGTCGCCTGGTCGACGTGGCCCAGGACGTCGTGGTGACCGAGCCGGATTGCGGCACCGCCAACGGCCTGACCATGACCCCGATCGTTGAAGGCGGCGACGTGGTCGAGCCGCTGCGCGACCGCGTGCTGGGCCGCATCGTGGCCGAGGACGTCTACCTGCCGGGCAACGACGAAGATCCCATCGTCACCCGCAACACCCTGCTGGACGAGGGTTGGGTGGACAAGCTCGAAGCCGCCGGCGTCCAGTCCATCAAGGTCCGCTCGGCGATCACCTGCGACAGCGCGTTCGGCATCTGCGCCCACTGCTACGGCCGCGACCTGGCCCGTGGCCACATCGTCAACCTCGGCGAGGCGGTCGGCGTGGTCGCCGCGCAGTCCATCGGCGAGCCGGGCACCCAGCTGACCATGCGTACCTTCCACATCGGCGGCGCGGCTTCGCGTGCGGCCGCCGTGGACAACATCACGGTCAAGACCACCGGCACCATCAAGTTCAACAACCTCAAGCACGTGCAGCACGCGAACGGCCACCTGGTGGCGGTCTCGCGTTCCGGCGAGCTGTCGGTGCTGGACAACCACGGTCGCGAGCGCGAACGCTACAAGCTGCCGTACGGCGCCGTGATCAACGTCAAGGACGGCGACCCGGTCAAGGCTGGCCAGGTAGTGGCCAACTGGGATCCGCATAACCACCCGATCGTGTCGGAAGTGGCGGGCTTCGTGCGCTTCATCGACTTCGTCGACGGCGTCACCGTCATCGAGAAGACCGACGAGCTCACCGGCCTGGCTTCGCGCGAAATCACCGATCCGAAGCGTCGTGGTTCGGCCGGCAAGGACCTGCGTCCCATCGTCCGCATCGTCGATGCCAAGGGCAACGACCTGTCCATCCCGGGCACCGACCTGCCGGCGCAGTACCTGCTGCCGCCGCGCTCGGTCGTCAACCTGCAGGACGGCGCGGCCGTCGGCGTGGGTGACGTGGTGACCAAGGTGCCGCAGGAAGCGTCCAAGACCCGCGACATCACGGGCGGCCTGCCGCGCGTGGCCGACCTGTTCGAGGCCCGCAAGCCGAAGGACCCGGCCGTGCTGGCCGAAGTCTCCGGCATCATCAGCTTCGGCAAGGACACCAAGGGCAAGCAGCGCCTGATCATCAAGGACGCTGACGGCAACGAGCACGAGGAGCTCATCCCGAAGTACCGCCAGGTCATCGTTTACGAAGGCGAGCACATCGCCAAGGGCGAGACCGTGGTGGACGGCGAGCCGAACCCGCAGGACATCCTGCGCCTGCTGGGCGTCGAGCCGCTGGCGGCCTACCTGGTCAAGGAAATCCAGGACGTCTACCGCCTGCAGGGCGTGAAGATCAACGACAAGCACATCGAGACGATCATTCGCCAGATGCTGCGCAAGGTCGAGATCACCGACGCCGGCGACACCCGCTTCATGGCGGGCGAGCAGGCCGAGCGCATCCGCGTCATCGAGGACAATGCCAAGGCGCTGTCCAAGAACGAGATGCCGGCCAAGTTCGACCCCGTGCTGCTGGGCATCACCAAGGCGTCGCTGGCGACCGAGTCGTTCATCTCGGCGGCTTCCTTCCAGGAAACCACCCGCGTGCTGACCGAGGCGGCCGTGCGCGGCACCCGCGACAGCTTGCGGGGCCTGAAGGAAAACGTTATCGTCGGCCGCCTTATCCCGGCGGGTACGGGCCTGGCTTACCACAACAAGCGGCGCCAGGCCGCGGTTCCCGAACTGTCCGATTCCGAACTGGAGACCTTGCGGGCCGTCTCGACGGCCAATGAGACTACCGAAGAAGCCGGCTCCGAAGGCTGACCTAGTGCGCTGGCAAGCTCGCCGATAGCTTGCCCACATCCGGAAAGAGGGGACAGGACGTCCCCTCGTGTCCGGTTCAAGGACGATGGAAACCCAGATGACGCGACCTGTCGCTCGTTGACAGATCCGTTTAACGCGAAGTAAACTCCCGCTTCTCGGTGGGCCGGTTTCCGGCCTGCCTTGTTTTTCATTCAGGATCCCCAACGCATGGCGACGATCAATCAGCTGGTGCGCAAGCCGCGTCAGCCCAATACCTACAAGAGCGCCTCCCCGGCGCTGGCCAACTGCCCGCAGCGTCGTGGCGTGTGCACTCGCGTGTACACCACGACCCCGAAGAAGCCGAACTCGGCCCTTCGCAAGGTGGCCAAGGTTCGACTGACCAACGGCTTCGAAGTCATTTCCTACATCGGCGGCGAAGGCCACAACCTGCAGGAGCACTCGGTCGTGCTCATCCGCGGCGGCCGAGTCAAGGACCTGCCGGGCGTCCGCTACCACACCGTGCGCGGCTCGCTCGACGCCGCCGGCGTGGCGAAGCGTCGCCAGAGCCGTTCGAAGTACGGCGCCAAGCGCCCGAAGTCCTGAGCGCGCGGTTCCGTCCGCAGCGCTTGATTCCCGATCAAACTATTTAGGCAAGCATCATGTCCCGTAAAGGTTCTCCCGGTACCCGTTCGATCCTCCCGGATCCGAAGCACGGAAGCGAAGTCGTCGCGCGCTTCATCAACATGGTCATGAAGTCCGGCAAGAAGTCGATCGCCGAGAAGATTGTCTACGGCGCCATGGACGTCATCGGCGAGAAGAACAGCGATGCCCTCGGCCTGGTCGAGAAGGCGCTGGGCAACGTCGCCCCGGCCGTCGAGGTCAAGTCCCGCCGCGTCGGCGGCGCGACCTACCAGGTGCCGGTCGAAGTCCGCTCTTCGCGCCGCATGGCGCTGGCCATGCGCTGGGTGATCGAGTCGGCGCGCAAGCGCGGCGAGAACACCATGCCGCGCAAGCTGGCCGCCGAGCTGCTCGAGGCGTCGGAGAATCGCGGTGGCGCCGTCAAGAAGCGCGAAGAAACGCACCGCATGGCGGAGGCCAACAAGGCCTTCTCGCACTACCGCTGGTAATAGAGAAGGACCTCAATCGTGGCACGTAATACCCCCATCGAGCGTTACCGCAACTTCGGCATCATGGCCCACATCGATGCCGGCAAGACCACCACGTCCGAGCGAATCCTGTTCTACACCGGCAAGAGCCACAAGATCGGTGAAGTGCACGACGGCGCCGCGACCATGGACTGGATGGAGCAGGAGCAGGAGCGTGGCATCACGATCCAGTCCGCTGCCACCACGGCGTTCTGGAAGGGCATGGACAAGTCCATGCCTG
>NZ_AVCH01000203.1 GCF_000747075.1 Arenimonas malthae CC-JY-1 | reverse complement strand
CGCCACCGGCCGCGGCGGCCGACGGCGCCGCGGCGCGGGGCCGGGCATCGGCCTGGCTGAAGGTGGACACCACCTTGCAGCTGGCGCCGGCGATCTTCCGGCCGGTGTAGTTCGGGATGCCGTCGGCGCCGGTGCACCGGTAAAGCGTGCCCGCCGCGGCCGGGAAGGCGGCGGCGGCCAGCAGGCAGGCCAGCAGGGCGCGACGGAGGTTCATGGGCGCGAGGTTTACTCCTGCCGGGGCCGCTTGCCAAGTGGCGCCCCGGCCCCGCGCTACAATACCGCCCCCCTCCGGAACGGATTAACCGCCGCCATGCCCGGGACTTCGCCTTCGAAAGGCAAGCTCTACATCAAGACCCACGGTTGCCAGATGAACGAGTACGACTCGGCCCGCATGGCCGACGTGCTCGCCGCCGAACACGGCCTGGAACTGACCCAGGACGAGGCCGAGGCCGACGTCATCCTGGTCAACACCTGTTCGATCCGCGAAAAGGCCCAGGAGAAGGTGTTCTCCCAGCTGGGCCGCTGGAAGCACCTGAAGAAGGACAAGCCGGTGCTGATCGGCGTCGGCGGCTGCGTGGCCAGCCAGGAGGGCGAGGCCATCCTCAGGCGCGCGCCCTTCGTCGACCTGGTGTTCGGCCCGCAGACCCTGCACCGCCTGCCCGGCATGATCGACGCCCGCCGCGACAGCGGCCGCCCGCAGGTGGACGTGAGCTTCCCCGAGATCGAGAAGTTCGACCGCCTGCCCGAGCCGCGCGCGGAAGGCCCCACGGCCTTCGTCTCCATCATCGAGGGCTGCAGCAAGTACTGCTCGTTCTGCGTGGTGCCCTACACCCGCGGCGAGGAAGTGAGCCGGCCCTTCGACGACGTGCTGCTCGAATGCGCCCAGCTGGCCGCGCAGGGCGTGCGCGAGATCCACCTGCTGGGCCAGAACGTCAACGCCTACCGCGGCGCCACCGCCGACGGCGACGAGGCCGACCTGGCGCTGCTCATCCGCGCCATCGCCCAGATCGAGGGCGTGGGCCGCATCCGCTACACCACCTCGCACCCGGTCGAGTTCACCGACAGCCTGATCGAAGCCCACCGCGACGTGCCGCAGCTGGCCAGCTTCCTGCACCTGCCCGTGCAGTCGGGCTCGGACCGCATCCTGGCGGCGATGAAGCGCGGCCACACCGCGCTCGAGTACAAGGCAAAGATCCGCCGCCTGCGCGAGGCCAAGCCCGGCATCGTGATCAGCTCGGACTTCATCGTCGGCTTCCCCGGCGAAACCGAGCGCGACTTCGAGGCCACCCTGAAGCTCATCGAGGACATCGGCTTCGACCAGAGCTTCTCCTTCGCCTACTCGCGCCGCCCCGGCACGCCGGCCGCCAACCTGCACGACGAAGTACCCGCCGACGTCGCCAACGCCCGCCTGCAGCGCCTGCAGGCCGCCATCAACGCCAATGCCCGCAGGATTTCCGAGGCCATGGTCGGCGGCATCGAGCGCGTGCTGGTCGAGGGCCCCAGCGCCAAGGACCCGGCCGAGCTCACCGGCAAGACCGAAAACATGCGCAACGTGAACTTCCCCGGCCCGCGCCGCCTGGTGGGCCAGTTCGTCGACCTGCGCATCACCGAGGCCCGCACCAATTCGCTGCGCGGCGAAGTGGTGGCGGTGGCCGGGGAGGCGCTGGCATGAGCAAGCGCGGCCAGCGCGATTTCGCGCTCGAACCCGAGGACAACGTCCGCCTGGCGAACCTGTGCGGCCCCACCGACGAACACCTGCGCCTGGTGGAACTGCGCCTGGGCGTGGAAGTGGCCAACCGCGGCCACGTGTTCCGCGTCACCGGCGACGAGGCGGCGGTGGAGGCGGCGGAAAAACTGCTGCGCGCGCTCTACGAGGAAACTGCCTTCGAAACCCTGGACCCGCACAAGATCCACCTGCGCATGGGCCAGGCCAACCTCGAGCGGCTCGACCAGGGCCCTTCGCCGCAGGAAGTGACCATCCGGGTCAAGCGCGGCACGGTGCGTGGCCGCGGCGCCAACCAGGCGAAATACCTGCACGCCATCGCCACCCACGACATCAATTTCGGCATCGGCCCGGCCGGCACCGGCAAGACCTTCCTGGCGGTGGCCATGGCGGTCGAGGCCCTGAACGAAAGCCGCGTGCAGCGCCTGCTTCTGGTGCGCCCGGCGGTGGAGGCCGGCGAGAAGCTGGGTTTCCTGCCCGGCGACCTGAGCCAGAAGGTCGACCCCTACCTGCGGCCGCTCTACGACGCGCTGTACGAAATGCTGGGCGTGGAAAAGGTGGCCAAGCTGCTCGAGCGCAACGTCATCGAGATCGCGCCGCTGGCCTACATGCGCGGCCGCACGCTCAACGACGCCTTCGTCATCCTCGACGAGGCGCAGAACACCTCCATCGAGCAGATGAAGATGTTCCTCACCCGCATCGGCTTCGGGTCCACCGCGGTGATCACCGGCGACCTGAGCCAGATCGACCTGCCCAAGCACCAGAAGTCCGGCCTGCGCGACGCCATCGACGTGCTGCGCGGGGTGGAGGGCATCAGCTTCACCTTCTTCACCGCCCACGACGTGGTGCGGCATCCGCTGGTGGCGCGCATCGTCCGGGCTTACGATGCCCGGGACGGGAAGGAGTCGCAGGAATGACCAAGGGTCCGGTGCAGCTCGATGTCGGCGTCAGCTACGGCCTGCCCCGCAAGGGCCTGCCCAGCGCCGCCAGTTTCCGCAAATGGGCCGCCGCGGCCGCCGAGGGCCGCATCCGCCGGGCCGACCTGGCCATCCGGCTGGTGGACGCCAAGGAAGGCCGGGCCCTGAACCGGCACTACCGCGGCAAGGACTACGCCACCAACGTGCTCAGTTTCCCGGCCGACCTGCCCGAGGGCGTCGACCTGCCCCTGCTGGGCGACCTGGTCATCTGCGCGCCCGTGGTGGCCAAGGAAGCCCAGGACCAGGGCAAGCCCCTGGCCGCCCACTACGCCCACCTCACCGTGCACGGCGTGCTGCACCTGCTGGGCCTGGACCACGAGGACGAGCGCGAGGCCGAGGCCATGGAGCAGCTCGAGCGCGAGATCCTGGCCGGGCTGGGCCTGCCCGACCCCTATTGAGCCGAAATGAACCCGTCGCGGGTTCCGGGTAGAATCGGGCGCTCCGCCCCCGTGGCGCCTGCCCTACCGAGATGTCCGAAGATTCCCCTAGTAGCCTGCCGGAACGCCGCTCCTGGCTTGACCGCCTGAGCCTGGCCTTTTCCGGCGAACCCCGGACCAGGGAAGACCTGGTCGAGATCCTGCGCGAGGCCCAGGCCAACGGCCTGCTCGGCGCCGATACCCTGAAGATGCTCGAGGGCGCCCTGTCGGTGTCCGAGCAGCAGGTCGGCGACATCATGGTGCCCCGCTCGCAGATGGTGTCCCTGCCCGTGGACGCGAAGTTCATGGACCTGATGCGCCTGGTGGTCGAATCCGGCCACAGCCGCTTCCCCGTGCACGGCGAAGACCGCGACGAGATCCTCGGCATCCTGCTGGCCAAGGACCTGCTGCGCGGCATGGTGGCCGACGGCGGCCCCGGCAGCGTGCGCGAACTACTGCGCCCGGCGGTGCTGATCCCCGAATCCAAGCGCCTGAACGTGCTGCTCAAGGAGTTCCGCCTCTCGCGCAACCACATGGCCATCGTGGTGGACGAACACGGCGGCGTCGCCGGCCTGGTCACCATCGAGGACGTGCTCGAGCAGATCGTCGGCGAGATCGACGACGAACACGACGACGCCGACGAAGCCAAGCTCATCGCCGCCCAGGCCGACGGCCAGTTCATGGTCGACGCCCTCACCCCGATCGGCGACTTCAACGAGCAGTTCGGCGCCGATTTCCCGGACGACGAATACGACACCATCGGCGGCCTGGTCACCGCGGCCATCGGCCACCTGCCCGAGGCGGGCGAGGAACTGGCCCTGGGCCGCTTCCACTTCCGCGTGGGCCGCGCCGACCGCCGGCGCGTGCATACCTTCGTGGTGAGCGTGCATGCGGAAGCCTGAGCGGCGCCGCGGCGCGGCCGCCCTGCCCCTGCCCGTGCTCCTGCTGCTGTGCCTGGCCTGGCTGCTGCCCGGCCTGGCCGCGGCGGCGCCGCGCATCGGCGTGCTCACCATGGAGCCGGGCGAAATCTTCTGGGAGCGCTTCGGCCACAACGCCATCGTCGTGGACGACCCGGCCGGCCCCGGCCCGCTGTCCTACAACTTCGGCTTCTTCGACCTCGACGAACCGGGCTTCCACTGGAACTTCGTGCGCGGCCGCATGGAGTACCGGCTGGAAGTGCTGTCGCTGGACCACGACCTGTACGGCTACGAGCAATCCGGCCGCGGCGTGGTGGTGCAGTGGCTCGACCTGGCGCCGGGACAGGCGGACGCCCTGGCCGCCGCGCTGGCCCTGCACGCGCGCCCGGAAAACGCCCGCTACACTTACGACTACTACACCGCCAACTGCTCCACCAAGGTGCGCGACGCGCTCGACCAGGCCCTGGGCGGCGCGCTCAAGGCGCAGCTGTCGGGCCGCTCGCAGGGCAACACCTTCCGCAGCGAATCGGTGCGCCTGGCCGCGCCGGCGCCGTGGATGGCGGTGGGTTTCCACGTCGGCCTGGCCGGTTATGCCGACCGCCCGCTGTCGCGCTGGGAAGAATCCTTCATCCCCATGCGCCTGCGCGACGCCCTGCGCGAAGTGAAGCTCGAGGACGGCCGCCCGCTGGTGGCCAGCGAAGAATCCCTGCTGCCGCACCGCATCGGCCAGCCGCCCGCCGAAGCCCCGCGCCTGCGCGGCCAGGCCTTCCTGGCCGGCCTGGCCCTGGCCGGCCTGGTGCTGTGGTCCGGCCGCCGCGCGCCGCGTGCGCTGGCCGCCGGGGCGCTCGCCTTCTGGGGGGTCGCCGGCCTCGCCGGCCTGACGCTGGCCTTCCTGTGGCTGGGCACCGCGCACGTGGCCGCGCACGGCAACGAAAACCTGCTGTTGCTCAGCCCGCTGTGCCTGGCCTTGCTGCCGGGCGGCTGGGCGCGACTGCGCGGCCGCGAGCCCTCGCGCCGGTTCGCGCCGCTGCTGTGGGTGGTGGCCGGTGGCGCCGCGGTGGCGGGCTTCATGAAATTCCTGCCCTTCCTGCCGCAGCAGAACGTGGAATGGGTGCTGCTGCTGTTGCCGCTGCACTGGGCCCTGCTGCGCACCTTCGACCCCAAGCGCTGACCTTGCCCGCGCGCCCATGCCGGCCGATGATGCCGGCATGGAAAACGCCCAGAAGCCTTCGCCCGCCTGCGTCGTCAACTGCGTCCGCTACGGCCGCGACGGCGCCCGCCGCGACATCACCCTCGACGAAATCAGCGACGTGCTGGCCGTGGACGACGGCAGCTTCGTCTGGGTGGGCCTGTACGAACCCGAGGAATCGCTGCTCGACAAGCTGCAGGAGGAATTCGACCTGCACGACCTGGCCATCGAGGACGCCCACCACGCCCACCAGCGACCCAAGATCGAGGCCTACGGCAATTCGCTGTTCATCGCCGTGCATACCGCCCAGGCGCTGGAAGGCAAGGTTTCCTTCGGCGAAACCCACATCTTCGTCGGCCCGCGCTACCTGGTGACGGTGCGGCACGGCACCTCGCTGTCCTACAACGCGGTGCGCGCCCGCTGCGAACGCGAACCCGAGCTGCTGGCCATCGGCCCCACGTACGGCCTGTACGCCGTGCTCGACTTCATCGTCGACAACTACCTGCCCATCGTCGACGACTTCCGCGAGAAGCTCAACGCGCTCGAGCAGGACATCTTCGCCGAGAGCTTCAGCCGCGAGACCGTGCGCAAGCTCTACGACCTCAAGCGCGAACTCACCCGGCTGCGGCTGGCGGTGGGCCCGATGCAGGACATCACCGGCCAGCTCACCCGCGTGCACACCAACCTGGTGGGCGAGGAAATGCGGCTCTACCTGCGCGACGTGTACGACCACACGCTGCGCGTGAACGACGCCACCGACACCCTGCGCGAAATGCTCACCGCGGCCATGTCGGTGAACCTGGCGCTGGTCACCGTGGCCCAGGGCGAAGTGGTGAAACGCCTGGCCGGCTGGGCCGGCCTGCTGGCCGCGCCCACGCTCATCGCCAGCTGGTACGGCATGAATTTCCGGCACATGCCCGAGCTGGGCGGACGCTACAGCTACGCCATCCTGGTGGGCGCGACGGTGGCGGTGGTGGCCGGGCTTTTCGTCGTGTTGCGCCGCGCCAAATGGATCTGAGCGCACACCGCGGCTTGACCGGTGTCAAGGACGGGGACGGCACGGGCGGCTAGTCTGCCTGCCATGGCTGCCATCCCCCCCTTCGACGCCGACCTGCTCCGCCGCTACGACCGGCCGGGTCCCCGTTACACCTCCTACCCGACCGCGCCGCAGTTCAAGCCGGGCTTCGGGCCGGCGGAGTTCGCGAAGGCGGCCAGGCTGAGCAACGACGACCCGATCCCGCGCCGGCTGTCGCTGTATGCGCACGTGCCGTTCTGCTTCAGCCCCTGCTTCTATTGCGGCTGCAACCGCATCATCACTCGCGACCTGGCCCGCGCCGAGACCTACCTGGCGCGCCTGGTGCGCGAAGTGGCCCTGCTCGGCCCGCTGTTCGACCGCGACCGCGAAGTGCTGCAGATCCACCTCGGCGGCGGCACCCCGAACTTCTTCAGCCCTACCCAGATCGGCGAGCTGCTCGAGAGCCTCAACACCCACTTCCGCTTCAGCCAGTCGCCGGCGCGCGATTTCTCGATCGAACTCGACCCGCGCTTCATCAACAAGGGCGACATCGAGGCCCTCGCCTTCATGGGTTTCAACCGCGCCAGCCTGGGCGTGCAGGACTTCGACCCGGCCGTGCAGGCCGCGGTGAACCGCATCCAGTCGGTGGAGGAGACCCAGGCCGTGATCGACGATTGCCGCAAGCATGGCTTCCGTTCGGTCAACGTGGACCTGATCTACGGCCTGCCGCGCCAGACCCGCGAGGGCTTCGGCCGCACGCTCGACACCGTCGTGGCCACCCGCCCCGACCGCCTGGCCATCTACAGCTACGCGCACATGCCGCAGCTGTTCCGCCCGCAGAAGCAGATCGACGAAGCCCTGCTGCCCAGCGCCGAGGACAAGCTGGGCCTGCTGCAGCTGGCCATCGAGAAGCTTTCGGCCGCGGGCTACCGCTACATCGGCATGGACCACTTCGCCCTGCCCGGCGACGACCTGTCGGTGGCCCAGGAGAAGGGCGGCCTGCACCGCAACTTCATGGGCTACACCACCCACGCCGACTGCGACCTGGTGGGCATGGGCGTGAGCGCCATCAGCCACGTCGGCGACACCTACAGCCAGAACCCGCGCGACCTGCCCAGCTGGGAGATCGCCATCGACAACGGCCGCCTGCCCACCTGGCGCGGCATGCAGCTCGACGCCGACGACGTGCTGCGGGCCGACCTGATCCAGCAGCTGATGTGCCAGGGCGAGGTGGACATCCCCGAGCTCGAGGAGCGCCACGCCATCGACTTCGGCCTGTATTTCCAGGACGACCTGGCCCGGCTGCTGCCCCTGCAGGCCGACGGCCTGGTCGAGGTCTCGGCCACCCGGATCACGGCGACCTCGCGCGGCCGGCTCCTGCTGCGTATCATCGCGGCATGCTTCGACCGCTACCTGCACCAGGCCCAGGCCGAACCCGCGCGCTTCTCCAAGGCCATCTGAGCCCGGCCGGGGTGTCCCCGTGAGCCCGCCGGCCCACCGCCCGCGGCACAACCCCATCGCCGACGACGGCGACGCCCTGCATTTCTGCAGCACTTGCGCGTTCTCGGACGCCTGCCTGTCGCAGGGGTACGACAAGTCGTCGCTGATGGACCTGCACGTGCTGGTCGAGCACATCGGGCCCTTCCACGAAGGCGAACACATCTTCCGCGAGGGCGACGAGTTCAACGCCATCGCCGCGGTGCGCGCCGGCACGGTGAAGACCTACGTGCTCGACGCCACCGGCCAGGAGCAGGTGCTGGGCTTCCACCTGCCCGGGGAAATCATCGGCCTCAACGCCATTTCCGAGGCCCGCTACCCCTGCAACGCGGTGGCGCTGGACACGGTGATGCTGTGCCGGTTCTCGTTCCCGAAGATGGCCCTGCTGGCCACCCGCATGCCGGGGCTGCAGGCGCAGCTGTTCAAGCTGCTCAGCCAGGACATCGGCAAGGCCGCCCTGCTGGCCGGCGACTACAGCGCCGACCAGCGCATGGCCGCCTTCCTGGTGGCGCTGTCGCGGCGCTTCGCGCAGCGCGGCTTTTCTGCCACCCGCCTGCACCTGACCATGACCCGCACCGACATCGCCAACTACCTGCGCCTGGCCCCGGAAACGGTGAGCCGCGTGCTGCGGCGCCTGCAGGAAGACGGCCTGGTCAAGGTGGAGCGGCGCGAGCTGGAAATCACCAACCCCGCCGGCCTGGAAGAGCTGGCCCGGGCGGTCCTGCGGAACTGAAGGCCACTTGACCTGAGTCAGTGACCGGGCGGGCCCCGGTGACGAGCATGGCGGCATCCTGTCAGGAGAGCCGTCATGAGCAGTACCCGCAAACTATGGACAGCGCTAGCCGTCCTGCTCGCGGTCTCGTTCGCCGCCCTGCTTTGGGTCGGCAGCGAGATCCACCGTGTCATGCCCCCCATCCCCGAGAAGGTCGTCACGACCTCGGGCGAGGTGGTCTTCACCCGCGATGACATCCAGACCGGCCGCACCGTCTGGCAGTCCATCGGCGGCCAGCAGCTGGGCTCGATCTGGGGCCATGGCGGCTACGTCGCCCCGGACTGGACGGCCGACTGGCTGCACCGCGAGGCCGTGGACATCCTCGACCGCTGGGCCCGCGCCGACCATTCCGCGCCCGACTATGCCTCGCTGGGCAAGCCCGAGCAGGCCGCGCTCGAAGCCCGGCTGCAGGAAATGATGCGCGCCAACACCTTCGACGAAGGCAGCGGCACCATCACCATCGACGCCGACCGCCTGGCCGCCATCACCAACGTCTCGGCGCACTACCAGAGCCTGTTCAGCAACGACCCGGCCACCAAGGTGCTGCGCGAGGCCTATGCGATGAAGGACGACACCGTCCCGAACGCGGAGCACCGCCGCCAGATGACCGCGTTCTACTGGTGGACCGCCTGGACCGCCGTCACCGAGCGCCCGGGCAAGGACATCACCTACACCAACAACTGGCCGCACGACCCGGTGGTGGGCAACACGCCGCCGCCGCACCTGCTGGGCTGGACGGTGTTCAGCGTGCTGTTCCTGATCGCCGGCGTGGCCCTGCTGGGCTGGCACTACGCCGTGAACCACGAGCGCGACGAAGACCCGAAGCTGCCGCTGGCCGACCCGCTGGCGCAGGTGGTGGTGACGCCGTCGATGAAGGCCACGGCCAAGTATTTCTGGATCGTGGTGGCGCTGTTCCTGACCCAGATCCTGCTCGGCGCGGTCACCGCGCACTACCAGGTGGAAGGCCAGGAAGCCTACGGTTTCGCGCTGTCGGAAATCCTGCCCTACTCGCTCACGCGCACCTGGCACACCCAGCTGGCGGTGCTGTGGATCGCCACGGCCTGGCTGGGCATGGGCCTGTACATCGGCCCGGCCATCTCCGGGCATGAACCGAAGTACCAGGCGCTGGGCGTGAACGTGCTCTGGGTCTGCCTGATCATCATCGTGGTGGGTTCCTTCGCGGGCCAGTGGTTCGCGGTGATGCAGAAGCTGGGCCTGGAGAAGAACTTCTGGTGGGGCCACCAGGGCTGGGAATACGTGGACCTGGGCCGCTTCTGGCAGTGGTTCCTGTTCCTGGGCCTGGGCATCTGGCTGACCCTGGTGGGCCGCTGCCTGGTGCCGGCCATCCGCAAGGGCGGCGAGTCGAAGTCCATCACCACCCTGCTCTTCCTCTCCACGGTGGCGATCGGCCTGTTCTACGGCGCCGGCCTGCTGTGGGGCGAGCACACCCACCTGTCGATGGTGGAGTACTGGCGCTGGTGGGTGGTGCACCTGTGGGTGGAGGGCTTCTTCGAGGTCTTCGCCACGGCGGTCATCGCCTTCCTGTTCACCAAGCTGGGCCTGATCAAGGTGAAGACCGCCACGGTGGCCGTGCTGTTCGCCACCATCGTGTTCATGGCCGGCGGCGTGCTGGGCACCCTGCACCACCTGTACTTCACGGGCACCCCGACGGCGGTGATCGCCCTGGGCGCTTCGTTCTCGGCGCTGGAAGTGGTGCCGCTGGCCTACGTGGGCTTCGAGGCCTACCACACCTACAAGCTCGGCCATGCCACGCCGTGGATGCAGCGCTACAAGTGGCCGATCCTGTTCTTCACCGCGGTGGCGTTCTGGAACCTGGTGGGTGCGGGCCTGTTCGGCTTCCTCATCAACCCGCCGCTGCCGCTGTACTACATGCAGGGCCTGAACCTGACCCCGCTGCACGGCCACACCGCGCTGTTCGGCGTGTACGGCATGCTGGGCATCGGCCTGATGCTGTTCTGCCTGCGCGGCATGAAGCCGAACGCGATCTGGCCGGAAGCGCCACTGCGCACCGCCTTCTGGGCGATGAACATCGGCCTGGCGGGCATGGCGCTGTTCACCCTGCTGCCCATCGGCATCCTGCAGCTCAACGCGGCCATCGGCGAAGGCTACTGGTTCGCCCGCTCGGCCGAGTTCATGCAGCGGCCGATCATCGACATGCTGGTGTGGATGCGCGTTCCGGGCGACACGATCTTCAGCATCGGCGCGCTGTCGCTGGCTTGGTTCGTGCTGCGCCTGTGGGTCGCGCCCCGCACGGCCCCGGCCAAGGTGGAGGGAGGCGTCGAGACCGCGCGCTAAGGATGGCGCATCCCCGGGTTCGACAACCCTCGACGGGGCCGCATCGCGGCCCCGTTTTTTTCAGCCCAGCAACTTCTCCAGCGCCGCCCGGTAACGCCGGCTTCCGTTCACCTTGGCGCCGCTTTTCTGGATCACGACGAAGTCGCCGTTGAACAGCGGCTGCACTTCGCGGACATGGCCGATGCCGATGATGGCGGCGCGCGAAATGCGGACGAACCACGCGGGATCGAGCCGCGCCTCGAGGCTGGCCATGGTCTCGCGCATCAGGTGCGGCCTGGCGCCGGCGTGGACTTCGACGTAGTTCCCCGCGGCGACGAGCCGCTCGACCTCGCCGACATCCACCAGCCGCACCCGGCCTTCGGAGCGGATCGCCAGGCGGTCGGGATGGCGCGGCGCCCCGCTCCGGTCGATTTCGCCCAGGGCAAGCGCCACGCGGCGCACGAAGTCGCCGTCCAGCCTGGCCAGGCGCTCGCGCGCACGCTGCAGCGCGCGGCGGAAACGCGCCGGATCAATGGGCTTGAGCACGTAGTCGAGCGCCTGCGCATCGAAGGCGCGCACGGCGTGCTGGTCGAAGGCCGTGACGAAGATGACCGCGGGCATGCGCTGGGCGCCCACCGCCTCGATCACGGCGAAACCATCGAGCTCGGGCATCTGCACGTCCAGGAACACCAGGTCCGGCGCAAGCCTGCCAATGGCGTCGACCGCGCTTTCGCCGTCGCCGCATTCCTCGATGACCTCGATGTCCGTCTCCTGCCGGAGCAGCCGCAGGAGGCCCCGGCGGGCGATGGGTTCGTCGTCGACGACCAGCACGCGGATGCTCATGGCCGGGTCCGCAGCGGAATGATTATTTCGGCAACGACGCCGCCATCCGGCGCGTTGCGCAGGTCGAAGCGGTGCCTGCCGGGGTACATCAGCGCCAGGCGCGCCCGCGTGTTGGACAGGCCCACGCGTTCGCTCGCCCCCGGGGGAAGGCCGCGCCCGTCATCGCGCACCAACAGCTGCAAATCGTCGCCTTGCCGCTGGGCCCTGATTTCGATCCGGCCCGGCCTGGCGCGCGCGGCGAGGCCATGGCGCAGGGCGTTCTCCACCAGGGGCTGCAGGACGAGGTTGGGAACCCGGGCCTCCAGCAGCTCGTCGGGCACGGCGATTTCGTAGTCCAGGCGCCCGTCGAAACGCGCCCGCTCGATCCCGAGGTAACTCCCGAGGAAGTCGAGCTCCTCGCGCAGCGGCACCTCGTGCTCCTCGCCGCTGTCGAGCAGCCGGCGCAGCAGGGCGCTGAGCTGGAGCAGGATGCGGTCGGCGGCATCGACGTCCTCGCGCATCAGCACCGAGATGGTGTTGAGCGCATTGAACAGGAAGTGCGGCTGCAGCTGGGTGCGCAGCGCCTGCAGCCGCGCGTCGGCCAGCTGCGCCTCGAGTTGCAGCTGGCGGCGGTCGTTTTCGCGCGCCGTCCGCACCAGCCGTTCCAGCTGCGCCGCGCCGACGACGAGCCAATAGACCGGCAGGTTCAGCAGGAAGGTCGTGCCCAGCAGCCGGCGCAAGGTGGCCAGCCAGGTGGGTTCGGCATTCGACGCGCCGACCAGCGGCGCCAGCAGGGCGAACAGGGCCAGGCTGGCCACGGCGAAGGCCGGTGCCGACAACGCATGGACCGCGAGCGAAGGGAACAGGCGCGGCCGTTCCACCGGGAAGCGCGCCGCCAGGCGCAGGGCAAGCGGCGTGAGCGCGGCCCACGTGGCCGCCCAGGCCAGCCAGACGAGGCTGGCGCGCCCCCAGGCCAGTGATTCGCCGCGCACGTTCGCGGCAAACCAGGCCTGGCCCGCCAGCAGCATCGCCACGAGCGTCCAGGCCGCCAGCACGGCAAGCCCCCGGTATTCCACCGGGGGCCCGCCCGAACGTCCAACGCGCTTGCCCATCACTGCCCTCAGCGGGTTCCACCCTTGGCGGCATTGCCGGTCGCGGGCGCCGCGGCCGGTGCCGGCAGCATACCGAGTTGGCGCATCAGGCCAAGCGAGTTGGCGCAGGTCCACTCTTCGGCGATGCGCCCGTCGGCCATGCGGAACATCGTGGTGCCGTGGGTTTCCACGCTCCGGCCCGTGGCGGGGATGCCGTTGCCCGTGCCGGTGTTGGTCCCCGTCGCGGTCCAGCGCACCGCCACCATGTCGTTCTCGGCGACCATCAGGTCGATGCGCATGTTGAGGTCGGGGAAGGCATCGCGCCAGCCCTTGGCTTCGGCCATGCCCTGGGCGTGGGTGAAGGTCCGCGCACCGCCGTGGCCGACGAAGTCCGGCGCATAGGGCACGTCGAACCGGCCCTGGTTGAGGCCCTCCTCGTACACCCGGCGGGCGAGCGATTTGTTCTGTTCGGGCGTCGAAGGGTGCACGCCGTCGGCGGTGGCTGCGCCACACGGCAACACGCCGGTAAGCGCCACGAACGCGGCGAAGGCGGACAGCAGGGTTTGTCTGAATTTCATGGCCAGCTCCGATACGCACGATTGCGTGGAGCGGATGATGGGCACGGCGCCGCCGCGCCGGCAGGCCTCCTGTGACGGGTGGAGGCTGCGGCGTGGCAAGCGGAGGCGGCGGTCACCTGCCCCCCCGTGGACAGGGCGGTCCCGGGGGCAGGAGCTCCGTCCCGTCAGGCGTGGCCGCCCACCCGGCGCAGCCGCAGCGCATTGGCCACCACCGAGGCCGAACTCAGGCTCATCGCCAGCGCCGCGATCATCGGACTGAGCAACAGGCCGAACGACGGGTACAGCAGGCCCGCCGCGACAGGCACGCCCAGGGCGTTGTAGAGGAAGGCGAAGCCGAGGTTCTGCTTCATGTTCGCCACCGTCGCCTGGGAGATCCGGCGGGCGCGGGCGATGCCGCGCAGGTCGCCCTTGACCAAGGTGACCTGCCCGGTGGACATGGCCACGTCCGTCCCGGTGCCCATGGCGATGCCGACATCGGCGCGGGCCAGCGCCGGGGCGTCGTTGATGCCGTCGCCGGCCATGGCCACCCGCCGGCCCTGCTGCTGCAGCGCCGCGACCAGGTCGGCCTTGTCCTGCGGACGCACTTCCCCGTGCACTTCGTCGATGCCCAGCGCCCTTGCCACGGCGCGCGCGGTGGTCTCGCCGTCGCCGGTGGCCATGATCAGCCGCAGGCCGGCCTGGCGCAGCTCTTCCAGGGCGGCCGGCGTGCTGGCCTTCACCGGGTCGGCCACGGCGACCAGCCCCGCTGCGCGCCCTTCCACCGCCAGGAACATCACACTGGCGCCCTCCGCGCGCAGGGATTCGGCCTGCGGCAGCAGCCCGCCCACATCGACGCCCTCCTCGGCCATCAGCGCATGGTTGCCCAGGTCCAGCGCCTTGCCCGCCACCCGCCCGCGCACGCCAATGCCGCTGGCGGACTCGAAGGACTCCGCCTCCGACAGCGCCAGTCCGCGCTCCCGTGCCTCATTGACGATGGCGGCGGCCAGCGGGTGTTCGCTGCCCTGGTCGAGCGAGGCCGCCAGCCGCAGGACTTCACCGGCCTCCCAGCCCGCGGCGCCGGCGGCGGTGCGGAACGCCGGCCGGCCCTCGGTGAGCGTCCCGGTCTTGTCCACGATCAGCGTGTCCACCTTGCGCAGGTTCTCGATCGCCTCGGCGTCGCGGAACAGCACGCCGGCGCCCGCTGCGCGCCCGGTGGCGACCATGATGGACATCGGCGTGGCCAGGCCCAGGGCGCAGGGGCAGGCGATGATGAGGACGGCGACGCTGTTGAGCACCGCGTACACCCAGGCCGGCTCCGGCCCGAACAGGCCCCAGGCGAAGAAGGTCAGCACCGCGATCGACAGCACCGCCAGCACGAACCAGTAGGAAACGACGTCGGCCATGCGCTGCATCGGCGCGCGCGAACGCTGGGCGTTGGCCACCAGCTGCACGATCTGGCTGAGCATGGTGTCGGCGCCGACCTTGCCGGCCACCATCACCAGGCTGCCCGAGGTGTTGAGCGTGGCGCCGATCACCGGGTCGCCGGGCCCCTTGGCCACCGGCAACGATTCCCCGGTGATCATGGACTCGTCCACGCTGGAATGGCCCTGCTCGACCCTGCCGTCGGTGGGCACGTTCTCGCCCGGGCGCACGCGCAGGCGGTCGCCGACGTGCACCTGCGAGACCTCGACGTCCTCCTCGCTGCCATCGGCACGGATGCGCCGCGCCGTCTTGGGCGCGAGCCGGAGCAAGGCCCTGATCGCCGCCGAGGTCTGCGAGCGCGCCCGCAGCTCCAGCATCTGGCCCAGCAGGGTCAGCGACACGATCACGGCCGCCGCTTCGAAATACACGCCCACGCGGCCGTGTTCGCGGAACGAAGGCGGGAAGATCCCGGGCGCGACGGTGGCGACCACGCTGTAGAGGTAAGCCGCGCCCACGCCGGTGCCGATCAGCGTCCACATGTTGAGCTGGCCGGTGCGCAGCGACGTCGCCCACCTGGCGAAGAACGGCGCCGCCGCCCAGGCCACCACGGGCGTCGACAGCGCCAGCTCGATCCAGGTCCGCGTGGCGGCGTCCAGCGCGCCCCAGCGATGCCCGGCCATGGCCAGCGCCAGGACGACCAGGGTCGCCGGAAGCGTGACCCAGAACCGCCGGGTGAAGTCGGCGAGCTCGGGTGATTCTTCGTCCTCGACGCTGGGCACCATGGGCTCCAGCGCCATGCCGCACTTGGGGCAGGTGCCGGGCGCGTCCCGGATGATCTCGGGATGCATGGGGCAGGTGTAGCGCGTGCCGGGGGCCGCGCCCCCGGGCCGTTCCGGGTTTCCTGGTCGGTGCGGGTGGCTCATGGCAGGCCTCCTCCGGCAAGACTCGTGTTGGCGCGGGAGATCGCGCGTTGTTTCACCAGCGCATAGATCGCCGGGATGACCACCAGCGTCAGCGCCGTCGACGACACCATACCCCCAACCATGGGCGCCGCGATGCGTCGCATCACCTCCGAACCGGTGCCCGTGCTCCACATGATCGGCAGCAGGCCGGCCATGATCGCCACGACGGTCATCATCTTCGGGCGGACGCGTTCCACCGCGCCCGCGACGATCGCCTCGGCGAGGTCGCCAGCGGAAAGCGCCCCGCCCTGCGCGCGACGTGCCTCGGCCCGGGCTTCCAGCGCCTGGTCGAGGTAGATCAGCATCACGACGCCGGTTTCGGCCGCGACGCCGGCCAGGGCGATGAAGCCGACGGCCACGGCCACGCTCAGGTTGTAGTCCAGCGCCCAGAGCAGCCACACGCCACCGACCAGGGCGAAGGGCACCGAGAGCATCACGATCAGTGCTTCGCCGACGCGGCGGAAGTTGAGGTAGAGCAGCAGGAAAATGATGGCCAGGGTCACCGGCACCACGACCTTCATCTTCGCGATCGCCCGCTGCATGTACTCGTACTGCCCGCTCCAGGTCGCGTAATAACCCGGAGGGAAGGCGACGTCCCGCGCCACGGCCGCCTGCGCCGCCTTCACGTATGCGCCCAGGTCTGCGTCCCGGGTGTCGACGTAGATGTAGGCCGACAGCAGGGCATTTTCGGTGCGGATCGACGGCGCGCCCCGGCGGATGCGGAGGTCGGCCAGCTCGCCCAGCGGAACCTGCGCGCCGCCGGGCGTCGCCACCAGCACCTGGCTTGCGATGGCTTCGGGACTGTCGCGAAGCCCGCGCGGGTAGCGGACGACCACCCCGAACCGCTCGCGGCCCTCCACGGTGCGCGTGACCACGTCGCCACCCAGCGCGGTGGCCACCACGTCCTGCAGGTCGCCCACGGGCAAGCCATGGCGCGCCAGCTGCCGGCGGTCGGGTTCGATGTCCAGGTACAAGCCGCCGGTCAGGCGCTCGGCGTAGGCACTGGTGGTGCCGGGGACCGTGCGCACGGCCGCTTCGATCTGCCGGGCCAGGCGCTCCATCCCGGCCAGGTCGGTGCCAAAGACCTTGATGCCGATCGGCGTGCGGATGCCGGTGGCCAGCATGTCGGTGCGCGCCTTGATGGGCATGGTCCAGGAGTTCGCCACGCCCGGGAACTGCAGCGCCGCGTCCATTTCGGCGATGAGCTTGTCCACGGTCATGCCCTCGCGCCACTGGTCCTCGGGCTTGAGGTTGATGACGGTCTCGAACATCTCCAGCGGCGCCGGGTCGGTCGCGGTCTGCGCCCGCCCGGCCTTGCCGAAGACCGATTCGACTTCCGGGAAGCCCTTGATGATCCGGTCCTGCTGCTGGAGCAGTTCCGCCGCCTTGGTGACGGACATCCCGGGCAGCGAGCTGGGCATGTACAGCAGGGTGCCTTCGTTGAGCGTCGGCATGAATTCGCTGCCCAGGCGGGACGCGGGCCAGGCCGACACCGCCATCACCAGGAGCGCCGCGCCGACCGTGGCCGCCTTGTGCCGCAGCACGAGGTTGATCACCGGCCGGTAGATCCCCACGAGGAAGCGGTTGACCGGGTTCCGGGCCTCGGGAAGGATCCGGCCGCGCACGAACAGCAGCATCAGCACCGGGACCAGGGTCACCGACAGCAACGCGCCCGCGGCCATGGCGAAGGTCTTGGTGGAGGCCAGCGGATGGAACAGCCGCCCTTCCTGCGCTTCCAGGGCGAACACGGGCAGGAAGGAGACGGTGATGATTACCAGGCTGAAGAAAAGCGCCGGGCCGACCTCGCGGCAGGCGGCGATGATCAGCGCCAGGCGCGGCGTGCGGCCGTTGTCGCGCTCGATGTGCTTGTGGGCGTTCTCGATCATCACGATCGCGGCGTCCACCATGGCGCCGATGGCGATGGCGATGCCGCCCAGGCTCATGATGTTGGAGTTCATGCCGAGCAGGCGCATGGCCAGGAAAGCGACCAGCACGCCCACGGGCAGCATGATGATCGCCACGAGCGCGCTCCGGACGTGGAACAGGAAGACCACGCACACCAGGGCGACGATCAGGGCCTCCTCCACCAGCGTCCAGCGCAACGTGGCGATGGCGCGGTGGATCAGGTCGGAGCGGTCGTACACGGCGCGGATCGAGACGCCCTCCGGCAGGCCAGGGGCGATCTCGGCGATCCTCGCTTCCAGGCCTTCGATCACCGCCAGCGCGTTCTCGCCGAATCGGGCCACCGCGATGCCGGCGACCACCTCGCCCTCGCCGTCGAGCTCGGCGATGCCACGGCGCTCGTCCGGCACCAGTTCCACCGTGGCCAGGTCGCCCACCCGCACCGGGGTGCCGCCATCGGCCTTGACCACCAGTTGTTCGATGTCCTCGATGCCACGCAGGTAGCCGCGGCCGCGGATCATGTACTCGGTCTCGGCCATCTCCAGCACGCGGCCACCCACGTCGCGGTTGCTTGCCGCGATGACCTCGGAAATCCGGGCGAGCGGAACCCCGTACTGGCGAAGCCGTCCCGGGTCCACGGTGACCGAGTACTGGCGCACGAAGCCGCCAACGCTGGCGACCTCGGCCACGCCCGGCGCCTTGGCCAGCTGGTAACGCACGTACCAGTCCTGGGCCGCGCGCAGTTCGTCGAGCGAACGCTGGCTGCCCTCGAGGACGTACTGGTAGACCCAGCCCACGCCGGTGGCATCCGGACCCAGGGTCGGCGAAACACCGGCCGGGAGCTGCTTCGAGACGGTTCCCAGGTATTCAAGCACGCGCGAGCGCGCCCAGTAGATGTCGGTGCCGTCCTCGAAGATCACGTAGACGAAGGACGCGCCGAAGAAGGAGAAGCCGCGCACGACCTTCGACTTCGGCACCGACAGCATCGCCGTGGTCAGCGGGTAGGTGACCTGGTCCTCCACCACCTGCGGCGCCTGGCCGGGCACCTCGGTGAACACGATCACCTGCACGTCGGAGAGGTCGGGCAGCGCGTCGAGCGGCGTCCTCGCCAGGGCATACAGGCCTGCACCGGTGACGGCGAGTGTCGCCACCAGCACCAGGAAGACGTTGCGCAGCGACCATTCGATCAGACGGGCGAGCATGTCAGTGGCCTCCCGTGTGGCCGGCATGCGGGTCCTCGGCCGGGGCCTCCGGACCGCCCGCCTCGCCGGGCGCCATGCCGCCCAGGGCGGCACGCAGGTTGCTCTCGGCATCGATCAGGAAATTCGCCGAGACCACGACGGTTTCGCCGGCCGACACGCCCGAAAGCACGGCCACCCGGTCGCCGGCCCGCGAACCCAGGCGCACTTCGCGCGGCGTGAACCGGCCAGGCGCGGTCTGCACCAGCACGACCTGGCGCGTGCCCGAATCGATCACCGCCGAGCGGTCGACCACGACCACGGGCGTCGTCGCCCGCCCCACCAGCTCGACGTCGCCGAACAGGCCCGGCCTCAGCCGGCCCTCCGGGTTCTCCAGGGCGATGCGGACGCCCAGGGTCCGGCTGCCGACATCCACCAGGGGCTGGATGAAGTCCACCTCGCCCTCGAAATCCTGCCCGGGCAGGCTGGGCGTCGCGAAGCGGGCGGCGTCGCCGACGGCGATATCCGCCAGCGCCGAGGCCGGTACCTGCGCCACCACCCAGACCGAGGACAGGTCGGCCAGGCGCAGGATCGTCTGCCCCGGTTCGAATCGTTCGCCCTGCACGACGCGCTTCTCCACCACGACCGCATCGGCCGGGGCCGACAGCACCAGCCGCGCCCCGCTGCCCGGCCGGGCCACGCCGGCACCCGACACCTCCCAGTTGCGCAGGCGCGCCAGGGCGGCGTCGCGCAGGCGGCGCATCGTTTCCGCGCCGGCCGGGTCGCTGCCTGCCAGCCGCGCCGCGGCCTCGTCGGCCACCCGGAACTCCTGCTGCGCCGCGACCAGTTCGGGGCTGTACACCGTTGCCAGGGCGTCGCCGCGCCGGACCGCCATGCCGGTCTGGTTGGCGTGCAGGGTTTCGACCCAGCCCTCGAAACGCGGCGCGACCGCGAACTCGCGGGTTTCGTCCACCGCCACCGTGGCGCTCGCCCGCACCCGGGTGGCCAGGGACTCGCGAACGGCCACTTCCGTGCGGACGCCCAAACGCTGGATCTTTTCCGGCGACAGCAGCACGGCCCCCGGCTCCGGCGCGGGCGCCTCGTCGGCATACACCGGCAGGTAGTCCATGCCCATCGAGTCCTTCTTCGGCACCGGCGAGGTGTCGGGAAGACCCATGGGATTGCGGTAGTACAGGACCTCGCGGCCGACGGGTTCCGCCGTGGCGTCCCGCCGCGGCGATTCCGCCGGCGCCGATGCACGCCCCGTCCACCAACCCACCGCCACTGCCGCTCCCAGGGCGAGCGCCAGCGCACTCCACTTCACTCCGTTCATTGCACACCTCCGGTGATCGCGCGCACGGCGGCGGCGGCCAGCAATTCGTCGCGGCGCGCGTCCAGCCGCGCCAGGTCCGCGCCCTGCCAGGCCTCCAGGGCTTCGAGCAGGGTTCCGAAATCCACTTCGCCCACGCGGTAACTGGCGAGGGCCGACTCGAAGTTGGCCTGCGCCTGGGGCATCAGCGTCCGTTCGATCAGGCGGCGCTGGTCGCCCGCGCCGCGGGCCTGCGACCAGGCCTGGCCGAGTTGGCCGGACAGTTCCGCGACGAGTGCGTCGGACCGGGCCCGGGCCGCGTCGCCCCGCAGGCGCGCCTCGCGTTCGCGTTCGCGGCGGGCGCCCTGCTGCAGCGGGATGTCGACGGACAGCATCACTTCGTACCCCTCGACGCGGTCCTGTCGCTGCAGGGCGCCGATCCCCAGGCCCAGGTCGGGGTAACGCGCGCGACGCTGCAGCTCGATGGCGGCGTCGGCGGCGCCGGCCCGGGCGGCGCTGGCCTGCAGCGCGGGGTGGCCTGCGTCGGCCAGCAAGGCCAGGGCGCCGTCCAGAGTGTCGGCAGGCAGCGCCAGCACCGGCGGCGCCGCCGGTTCGGCCAGCGGGGCGTCGGCGCGGCGCGCCAGCACGGCATTGAGCATCGCCGCCGTCTCGTCGCGCCCGGCCAGGCGGGCGATGCGTTCCCCCTGCAGGCCGGTGCGGGCCACCTGCGCCCGGATCGAATCCTGTTGCGCCGCCACGCCAAGCGCATAGCGGCGGCGCGCGACCTCTTCCATCCGGCCCAGCAGTTCGATCTGCCGGTCCAACACCGCCACGGCTTCGCGGGCGTGCCAGAAGCGCACGTAAGCCTGCTCGGCCCGGGCCAGCAGGTCGCGGGCGGCCGCCTCGCGGTCCAGGCTCGCGGCGTCGGCCTCCCGGCGGGCGACGTCACGCGCCAGTCCGCGCTTGCCCCACATCGGGAACGACTGCCTGAGCCGCCAGGTCGTGGTTTCGACGTTGGCCGGCAGCAGGCTGGGGCGGTCGGGGTCGATGCCCATCAGTTCGATTTCGGCCATCGGATCGGGCAGTGCCCCGGCGGGCAGCACCCTGGCCTGCGCCGCCCCGGCCTCCGCCTGCAGGGCACGCAGTTCGGGATTGTGCGCGAGCAGCCAGCTCCGCACGGAGGCCAGGTCGGCGCCGGGGACCGGCGCGGCGGCCAGCAGCGTCGGCGCCAACGCCAACACGAGCGCCAGGACGGCAGCGGCGCGTTTGCGGGCGGCATTTCGCCGGCCCGGGGGAAAGGTGATTGATCGCATGGTGATCGCCTTGCACGTTCTGCGCACCGGGAGACGCGCAGGAGAGGTCGGGCGACGCCGGCCGCGCACGCGGCCGCGCCGGGTTGGCCAGGCCGGGCGCAGGGCGCGCGGCCTGGTCATCGGCGACGGATCAAATCAGCAGGAGACTGGCGGGATGGGCGGTGGGGCGGTGCCAGGAGCGCAAGGGGCCGGGCGGCAGCGTTCCGCCCGGAGCCAGGGGCGAATGCGCCAGGGCCAGCAGGAGGGGCGGCGCCGGCAGCGGGCCGAGCGCGGGCACGGTGAGCACGCGCGAGGCGTCGGTAGCCAGGTCGCTGCGGCTGCAATGGGATTCACAGCCTGCGGGAAGGTCGGCGTCCGGGGCCGGGGCCTCATGGCAGGGCGCGGGCGCAGGCTCGTCCGCCATGGCCATGCCGGCGTGGCTGCCGGACATCACCATGCTCGCCAGGGTGCAGGCCGGGTGGCTGGCCATGGCGAACTGCGTCCACAGCAGCGCCACCATCGCCAGCAGCGACAGCCGGGCACGCAGGTGGGTTTGGCGCAGGCGCTTCATCGTGGGCCTACCTTACTCCCGGCCGGGTGGATCGGGTGCTGATTTCGATCAAGTTCCCGCCGCTGGCTGGAGAATTCGCGCACGACGCCGCTGAGCGGGTCGGTGAACACCAGCCGCTTCGCCAGCAGCTGCAGCGGCGCCGAAAAATCGCCCGGCCCGCGATGCGCCGGCGCGGGATACAGCGGGTCGTTGGCGATGGGCGCGCCCAGCGCGGCCAGGTGCACGCGCAGCTGGTGCTTTCGGCCCGTGACGGGCGACAGCGCGTAACGCCAGAGGCCCTCGCCACGCTCGAGGACGTCGATGCGCGTCTCGCTGTTCGCGGCACCCTCCGCTTCCTGCATGCGATGGAACGGCTCGCCCGGCACGATGCGGCTGGTGCGCACGCAGGGAAACGATATGTCCGGCAAGGCCGGCGCCACCGCCTCGTAATGCTTTTCGATGCGCCGCTCGCGGAACAGCGCCTGGTAGGCCGCTCGGCTGCGCGGGTTCACGGAGAACAGCACCAGCCCCGCCGTCTCCCGGTCGATCCGGTGCAGTGGCACCAGGCCGGCGTTGCCGGTTCGGCGCACCAGCCGGCCCAGCAGGGTTTCATGCACGTGCACGCCCGCCGGCGTCACCGGCAGGAAATGCGGCTTGTCGGCCACCAGCAGGTCGGCGTCGGCGTAGAGCACGGTTTCTTCGAAGGGAATCCGCGGCTCGTCGGGCACTTCGCGGTAGTAGTGCACTTCCAGCCCGATCCGGTACGGCGTGTCCGGCGCCAGCCGATCGCCGGAAGAATCGAGCACCCGCCCGCGCGCAAAACGCGCCAGCCAGTCCGCGCGCGGCACGGCCGGGAAACGCGCGCACAGGCCGTCGAGCACCGTGGGCCAGGGCCCGGGTGGCAGTTGCAGCGTGCTGGCGGCAAGCCCATCGATGGCCGGGGGTCGTTTTCGCACGGCGCCAGTGTGCCAGCCGTCGGGCCGAGGCCCTACACTGGGCCCCGGAAACCCGCGACCGCCACGAGCCCCGCATGATCCTGACCCTCCCGGAACTGATCACCCCCGACGAACTGGCGCTGATCAAGCGGCTCGCCGGCACCGTCGCCTTCACCGACGGCAAGGCCACCACGGGCGAACTGCTGCAGAAGGCCAAGAACAACCAGCAGATCCCCTGGAACCACCCGGTGATGAAGGAAATCTCCGCCGTGGTCATGCAGGCCCTTGGCCGCTGCGACGCCTTCATGGGCATCGCCCACCCGCGCCGGCTGGCCGCCATGCTGGTCAGCCGCTACCAGCCCGGCATGGCCTACGGCCTGCACGTGGACGCGCCGATCATGGGCGAACCCAACCACGTGCGCAGCGATGTCTCCTTCACCCTGTTCCTGAACGAGCCCGACGCCTACCAGGGCGGCGAACTGGCCTTCGAAACCGGCAGCGGCGAATCGGCCTACAAGCTGCCCGCCCGCTCGGCCATCTGCTACCCCACCGGCCAGCTGCACCGCGTGCGGCCGGTGGAACAGGGCGAACGCCTGGCGGTGGTGGGCTGGGTGCAGAGCCTGGTGCGCGAACCGGCCGTGCGCGAGATGCTCTACGACCTGTCCGAGGCGCGGGAACACCTGATCGGCAAGGAAGGCACCCAGCGCGCCCTCGACCTGATCAACAAGTCCTACTTCAACCTGCTGCGGCGCCACGCCGAACCCTGACCGGGGGCGTTGCGACTGACTTGCATCAAGGCGCGGCCGCGGCCGTGCCCGCACCATGGCGGCACGTCACCAGGAGCCCGCCATGGCTGCCCTGCCGCAAGCTTCCCCCTTCCCGCTGGCCGCCATCGCGGCGGCCCCGCACCGCCTGCTGTTCTTCGTGGGCGCCGCCAACGTACTGGCCGCCATGGCCTGGTGGACCGGCTGGCTGGGCGGCCTGCTGCCCACGCCCAGCGTGCCCGCCGGCTGGATGCATGCCTTCGTCATGCAGTACCAGGTGCTGCCCACCTTCATCTTCGGCTTCCTGCTCACCGTATTCCCGCGCTGGATGGGCCAGGTGGAGGCCAGCCGCTGGCACTACCTGCCGGTGGGCCTGGGCCTGGTCGCCGGCCAGGCGCTGACGCTGGCGGGCCTGCTGTCGGGCTCGGCGCTGCTGCTGCACGTCGGCGTGGTGAACACGCTGGCGGGATGGCTGGCCGCCATGGCCGTGCTGGCCGGCTGGCTGCTGCGCGACCGCAGCGGCAACTGGCACGCGGTGTCGTGCTTCGCGGCGCTGGTGATGGGCCTGGCGGGGCTGCTGGCCTTCGTGGTGTACCTGCACCTGCCGCAGGAGCCGAGGCTGGCCTTCGCCATGCTCAAGATCGGCACTTTCGGCCTGCTGGTGCCCATCTATTCCACGGTGGCGCACCGCATGTTCCCGTTCTTCGCCGGCAACGTGGTGGCGGGCTACCGCGCCTGGCGGCCGATGTGGCTGCTGGCCGCCTGCTGGCCGCTGTGGCTGGGCCACCTGGCGCTGGAACTGGCGCATCTCTACCAGTGGCTGTGGCTGGTGGACCTGCCGCTGCTCGCGTTGCACGGCCTGATGCTCTGGCGCTGGTGGCCGCGGGGCAAGGCTCCCGCGCTGCTGCGCGTGCTGTTCGTCGGCTACGGCTGGCTGCCCATGGCGCTGGCGCTGTATGCCGCGCAGAGCCTGTGGTTCCTGGGCACGGGTGAATTCACCCTGGGCCGCGGCCCGGTGCACGCGGTGTCGGTGGGTTTCTTCGGCAGCCTGCTGGTGGCCATGGTCACGCGCGTGACGCAGGGCCACTCGGGCCGCCCGCTGGTGCTGGGGCGCGTCCCGGCGCTGGCCTTCATCGGCATGCAGGCGGTGGCGGTGCTGCGCGTGGGGTCGGAGCTGGCCGCGAACCCGGCGCCGTGGTTCCTGGCCGCCGGCCTCGGCTGGCTGCTCGTCTTCCTTCCCTGGGTGCTGCGCTCGCTGTGGATCTACGCCACGCCGCGCATCGACGGCCGCCCGGGCTGACCTTCCACCGGAGTTTCGGATGCTCGCGTTCTACCTGCAGATCAAGATGGTGCACATCGCCGCGGTGCTGGCCAGCGGCGGGCTGTTCGCGCTGCGCGGCGCGCTGGTGCTGGGCGGCGTGAAGTGGGCCATGGCGGCGCCGCTGCGCTACCTGAGCTACACCATCGACACGGTGCTGCTCACCGCCGCGCTGATGCTGCTCACCGCGCTCAAGCTCAATCCCTTCGTGGTGCCCTGGCTGTCGGTGAAGCTGGGCCTGCTGGTGGTCTACGTGGTGCTGGGCAGCCTGGCGCTGAAGCGCGCGCGCAGCCAGCGATCCCGCGCCCTGTTCTACGCGGCCGCGCTGGCCACCTTCGCCTTCATGTATTTCGTGGCCCGCGCGCACCATCCGCTGGGCCTGCTGCAGGGCCTCGCCTCGTGACCTCGCCCGCCATCCATCCCTGCTTCCTCGGCCCCTACGGCGAGAACGACACGCTGCTGGAAAAGCTGGTCGTCGAATTCCTGCGCGACCACGTCTACTGGCGCCGCAACTTCCACCCCGAGGACCCGCCGGCCATCCCCACCGGCGCCGCCGGCGAGCCGGCCTTCCGCGACTTCGAGGCGCGCATGCGCCGCGAACTGCACGCGCTGTCGGCCTCGCTCAAGCGCTCGGTGCCCTTCCACAGCCCGCGCTACATCGGCCACATGGTGTCCGACCTGCTGCTGCCGGGACTGGCGGCGCAGTTCCTCACCCTGCCCTACAACCCGAACAACGTCAGCATCGACGCGGCGCCGGTCACCATCGACCTCGAACTGAAGGTGGGCCTGCAGCTGGCGCGCATGTTCGGCTTCGTCGACGACCCGGCGCGCCCCGACTGCGCCTTTGGCCACCTCACCTCGGGCGGCACGCTGGCGAACTTCCAGGCCTTGCGGCTGGCGCTGGCGCTCAAGGCCTTCCCCGTGGCGCTGCGCGCCGCCGCGCCGCCCGGCCTGGCCCTGCCCGTCGACGACGAAGCGGCGTTCAACCTCACGCCGTCTGCCACCGTGGCGTTGCTCGAGGCGTGGAATGGCTGGCTGGCGCAGCAGACGCCGGCCGAACGCCGGCACTGGCGCCGCGCGCTGGCCGCACGGCGGCTGGAAACCCTGGGCCTGGCCGACTTCCTGGCCCGCCACCCCACCCTGCGCTCGCCACGCGTGCTGGCGCCGGTGACCGCGCACTATTCCTGGTCCAAGGGCATGAAGCTGATGGGCCTGGGCCGCGCCCAGCTCGAGCTGGTGCCCGAGCGCGGCATGCGGCTGGACCCCGGTGCGCTCGAGGACATCCTGGAACGCTGCCGGCGCGACCGCCAGCCCGTGCTGCTGTGCGTGGGCGTGCTGGGCAGCACCGAGTTCGGCACCATCGACCCGGTGGACGAACTGGTGGCCGCGCGCGAACGCTGGGCCGCCCAAGGCCTCGGCTTCGGCGTGCACGTGGACGCCGCCTGGGGCGGCTACCTGGCCACGCTGTTCCGCGAGCCCGACGGCAGCCTGCGCAAGCTCTCCGACATGCGCGAGGAGTTCCAGGACTTCCCGGCGCCGGAAGTGCACGCCGCCGTGGGCGCGCTGGCGAAGGTCGATTCGATCACCGTCGATCCGCACAAGCTCGGCTACATCCCCTACGGCGCCGGCGCCTTCCTGTGCCGCGACCAGCGCGCCATGGCCCTGCTGGCCGAAGACGCCGACTACGTCTTCAGCCCCGGCGAAGACGGCGATTTCTTCCGCCGCTACCGCCAGCTCGGCCGCTACATCCCGGAAGGCTCCAAGCCCGGTGCGGCCCCCGCGGCGGTGTACGTGACCCACCGCGTGCTGCCGCTGGACCACCAGAACTTCGGCGCGCTGCCGCGCGAGTCCATCCTGGCCACCGGCGCCTTCCGCACCGCGGCCACGCGCTTCGCCGCGCGGCTGGCCGGCCGCCTGCACTGCAGCGTGCCCTTCGAGCCCGACAGCAACCTCATCTGCCTGGCGCTCAACCCCGCCGGCAACCGCGACGTGGCCACCATGAACCGCTTCGTGCGCGCCCTGCACGAGCGCCTGAGCTACGACCCGCGCCAGCCGCTGCAGGCGCGCGAGTTCTTCGGCTCCATGACCACGCTGCGCCCGGAGATCCTGGGCGCGGAAGACACCGCGCGCGTACTCGCCTCGCTCGACCTCGACCCGGCCACGCTCGACGCCGGCGGCGAGGACGACGACCGCATCGTGATCCTGCGCCACACGCTGATGAACCCCTTCCTGCTCGACACCGGCAACGGCATCAGCTACCTGGAGATGTACTTCGAATACCTCGAACGCACGGCCGCCGCGCTGGTGGCCACGCCATGAGCGCCGCCGACCGCCACTGGCTGAAGCAGGCCCTGGCCAGCCTGGCCCAGGAAGCCGCGCGTTCGGCCGACACCCACCTGCTGCGGCTGGAGCTGCCCGCCTTCCCCGGCATCGACTTCTACTTCAAGGACGAAGCCTCGCACCCCACCGGCAGCCTCAAGCACCGGCTGGCGCGGTCGCTGTTCCTGTATGCGCTGTGCAACGGCCGCCTGCGCGAGGGCCAGGGCGTCATCGATGCGTCCTCCGGCAGCACCGCCATCTCCGAGGCCTGGTTCGCGCGCCTGCTGGGCCTGCGTTTCCAGGCGGTGATGCCCGATTGCACCGCGCCGGCCAAGGTGCGCCTGATCCACTCGCTCGGCGCCGAATGCGTGCTGGTGCCGGCCGGGGTGGACGCCAGCCGGCTGGCGCGCGAACGCGCCGCCGACGACGGCCTGTGTTACCTGGACCAGTTCGGGCTGGCCGAACGCGCCACCGACTGGCGGGGCAACAACAACATCGCCGAATCGGTGCTGGCCCAGATGGCACGCGAACCGCACCCGGAGCCGGCCTGGATCGTCTGCGGCGCCGGCACCGGCGGCACCTCGGCCACCATCGGCCGCTACCTGCGCTACCGCCAGCTCGACACCCGTACCTGCGTGGCCGAACCCACCGGCGGCGCCTTCGCCCACGGCTGGCGCACGCGCAGCCCGGCCGCGGTGGCGACGGCGCCCACGCTCATCGAAGGCATCGGCCGGCCGCGCGTCGAACCGGGCTTCCTGTTCGACGTGGTGGATGCCGTGCAGGAAGTGGACGACGCCGATGCCATCGCCGGCGCCTGGCTGCTCGAGGACATGCTGGGCCGGCGCTACGGCGGTAGTTCCGGCACCAACCTGGTGGCCTGCCTGGCCCTGGCCGAAGGCATGCGCGAACGCGGCGAGCGCGGCAGCATCGTCAGCCTGCTCTGCGACCGCGGCGAGCGCTATGCCGAAACCCTGTTCGACCCGGGCTGGCTGCAGGCGCACGGCATCGCCCTGGCGCCGGCGCTGCAGGCGCTGCGCGCGCGGCTGGGCACAACGCCGGCATGAGCCACGCCGACCTGCGCGGTTTCCTGGGCGTGCTGGAACGCCGCGGCCAGCTGCGCCGCGTCGCCGAGCCGGTGGATCCCGACCTCGAAAGCACCGCGCTGTGCCGGCTCGCGCTCAGGCGCGGTGGCCCGGCCCTGCTGATGGAAAACCCGGTGGGCTCGCGGCACCCGCTGCTGGGCAACCTGTTCGGCCACCGCGACCGCATCGAGCTGGCGCTGGGCGGACGCCCGCTTGCCTCGCTGCGCGAACTGGGCGAGCTGCTGGCGGCGGTGAAGGAACCGCGCTGGCCCCCGAACCTGCGCCAGGCGCTGTCGAGCTGGCCGGAACTGGCGCAGCTGGCGCTGGTGGCGCCGCGCACCACGAAGGACGCCGCCTTCAACGAGGTCGTGCTCGAAGGCGAGGACATCGACCTCGGCATGCTGCCCATCCAGCGCTGCTGGCCCGGCGACGTGGCGCCGCTCATCACCTTCGGCCTGGTGGTCACGCGCGGCACCCGCCAGCCGCGCCAGAACGTGGCCATCTACCGCCAGCAAGTGCTGGGCCGCCACCGCGTGGCCATGCGCTGGCTGCCGCACCGCGGCGGCGCGCTGGATTTCGCCGATTTCCGCGCCGCGCACCCGGGCAAACCCTTCCCGGTGCTGGTGGCCATCGGCGCCGACCCGGCGACCATGCTCGCCGCCGTGGCGCCGGTGCCCGACACGCTGTCGGAGTACGAATTCGCCGGCCTGCTGCGCGGCGCCCGCACGCGCGTCTGGCACAGCGAACTGACCGGGCTGGACGCCCCCGCCGGCGCCGAGATCGTGATGGAAGGCTTCATCGAACCCGGCGACACCGCGCTCGAAGGGCCCTACGGCGACCACACCGGCTACTACAACGCCCAGGGCGAATTCCCGGTGTTCACGGTGAAACGCCTGCGCCTGCGCCGCGACGCCATCTACCACGGCAGCTACATGGGCCGCGCGCCCGAGGACGAACCTTCGGTGCTGGCCTCGGCGCTCAACGAGGTGTTCGTGCCGATCCTGCGGCGCATCTTCCCGGAGATCGTCGATTTCTACCTGCCGCCGGAAGCCTGCTCCTACCGCATCGCCGTGGTCAGCATCCGCAAGCAGTACCCGGGGCACGCACGCCGCATCATGATGGGCGTGTGGTCCTACCTGCGGCAGTTCACCTACACCAAGTTCGTCATCGTCACCGACGACGACATCGACGTGCGCGACTGGCCGCAGGTGCTGTGGGCGCTGTCGACCCGGGTGGACCCGGCGCGCGACAGCCTGCTGGTGGAAAACACGCCCATCGACTACCTCGACTTCTCCAGCCCGGTGCCCAACCTCGGCTCGAAGCTGGGGCTGGACGCCACCCGCAAATGGCCGGCGGAGACCTCGCGCGCCTGGAGCGAGGCGATCGTGCCCGACCCGGCCGCGGAACGCCGCGCCGAAGCGCTTTACAGCGGCATCCAGGCCGCGTCCTCGAACAGCTGCGGGTAACGCGCCAGCACCGCGCGCAGCTCGTCCAGCGCCGCCTGGTCGAATTCGCCGCCGGCCAGTGCGCGGCTGGCCGTGAGCACGCGCGCCAGCAGCGGGTGCAGGGCCGCGTCGGGTTCGGGGTCCAGGCGGCAGTTGGCGAACATCTCGTCCACCGCCGCGCGCAACTCGGCGGCGATGCCCTGCACCTGCGCGGCTTCTAGGTGGCCGTGTTCACCGTGTTCCAGCGCCGCGGTGGCGGCGCGCACGCGCTGCATGCCGCGGCTGAGCGGCGCGTCGGGCTGCCAGCGGGCCGCCGGCGCGGCGGCATCGCCGGAAGGCGCGGCGGCCGCGTGGGCGTGCGGGTCGGCAGCGTGGGCGTGTTCGCCCGCCAGCGCCGGCAGCGGCAGCAGCAGGGCAAGGCAGATCGCGAAACTCAGGCGGGACATGGGGGTTCCTCGGGTTCGTCGCGCGGCGCATCGGGCCGCTTTCCCCCATGCTGCCCCGAGCGGGCGCGCCCGTAACTGACGCAGGTCAACGACAGGCCAGGCCGCCGCGGCGAGCATGTGGCCCCTGTCCACGGCGCGGAGTCCGCGATGCAACTGGTGTGTCCCGCCGGCAACCTGCCGGCCCTGCAGGCGGCCATCGACGCCGGCGCCGACGCCGTGTACGCCGGTTTCCGCGACCAGACCAACGCCCGCGCCTTCCCGGGCCTGAACTTCGACGAGGCCGAACTGCGGGCCGGCATCGCCTACGCCCACCAGCGCGGCCGCAAGGTCTACCTGGCGCTCAACACCTACCCCGAAACCGCCCGCCTGCGCGCCTGGCAGGCCGCGGTGGACCACGCCGCCGGACTGGGCTGCGACGCCATCATCGCCGCCGAGATGGCCGTGCTCGACCACGCCCAACGCGAGCACCCCAACATGGCCCGGCACCTGTCGGTGCAGGGCTCGGCCACCACCGCGCCGGCGCTGCGCTACATGCACGAGCGCTTCGGCATCAGCCGCGCCGTGCTGCCGCGGGTGCTGTCGCTGCAGCAGGTGGAGCGCCTGTGCGAACACTCGCCGGTGCCGCTGGAGGTGTTTGCCTTCGGCAGCCTGTGCATCATGGTCGAGGGCCGCTGCCAGCTGTCGAGCTACGTCACCGGCGCCTCGCCCAACCGCCACGGCGTGTGTTCGCCGGCGCGCTTCGTGCGCTGGGAGGAGCACGCCGACGGCCAGCGCGGCGTGCGCCTGAACGGCTTGCTGATGGACCGTTACGCGCCGGGCGAGCCAGCCGCCTACCCGACGGTGTGCAAGGGCCGCTTCGACGTGGGCGGCGAGGTTTTCCACGCGCTGGAGGAACCGACCAGCCTCAACACGCTCGAACTGCTGCCGCAGCTGGCCAGGGCCGGCGTCGCGGCGCTGAAGATCGAAGGCCGCCAGCGCGGCGTGGCCTATGTCGGCGCGGTCACCCGCACCTGGCGCGAGGCCATCGACCGCCATCGCGCCGACCCGGCGAACTGGTCGGCGCAGCCGCGCTGGCAGCAGGCGCTGTCGGCCCATGCCGAAGGCCACCAGACCACCCTCGGCCCCTACCACCGCGCCTGGCACTGACCGCATGAAACTCAGCCTCGGACCCCTGCAGTACTTCTGGCCGCGCGAGCGCACGCTCGCCTTCTACCGCGAAGCCGCCGGCTGGCCGGTGGACGTGGTCTACCTGGGCGAAACGGTGTGCAGCAAGCGCCGCGAACTGGGCACCCGCGACTGGATCGCACTGGCGGCGGAACTGGCCGGCGCCGGCAAGGACGTGGTGCTCTCCAGCCTGGCCCTGGTCGAGGCCGAATCCGAGCTCAATGCCGTGAACCGCATGCTCGACGACGGCCGCTTCCTGGTCGAAGCCAACGACCTGACCACCGTGCAGCTGTGCCGCGAGCGCGGCCGGCCCTTCGTGGCCGGGCCCAGCCTGAACGTCTACAACCATCGCGCGCTGACCATGCTGGCCGAAGATGGCCTGCGCCGCTGGGTGCCGGGCGTCGAACAGGGCCTGCCGCTGCTGGACGACCTGCTCGCGGCGCTCGATGCCGACGGCCTGGCGCGCCCGGAGCTGGAAGTGATCGCCTGGGGCCGGCTGCCGCTGGCATATTCGGCGCGCTGCTTCACGGCGCGCGCGCTCGACGTGGCCAAGGACGCCTGCGGCTTCCGCTGCATCGAACACCCCGACGGCCTGCCGCTGGCCACGCGCGAAGGCGAACCCTTCCTGCGCATCAACGGCATCCAGGTGCAGGGCGAGGAAACCACCGACCTCGGGCCGGAGCTGCCGGCGCTGCGCGCGCTGGGCGTCGACGTGCTGCGGCTTTACCCGCAGGCGCTAGACATGGCCTCGGTGGTCGAACACTTCGACCTGGCGCGGCGTTCGCCGCTGCCGCCGCCGCGCCGGGGCGCGGTCAACGGCTACTGGCACGGCCAGCCCGGCAAGCCGGGCCTGCCGGCGGGCTGATCAGCCGCGGTCGCGCTGGAACACCAGCGTGGCGTTGGTGCCGCCGAAGCCGAAGCTGTTCGACATCACGGTGTCGAGCACGGCGTCGCGGCTTTCGCGCAGGATGGGGAAACCTTCGGCCTGCGGGTCCAGCGTTTCGATGTTGGCCGAGCCGGCCATGAAGCCGTCGCGCATCATCAGCAGGCAGTAGATGGCCTCGTGCACGCTGGCGGCGCCCAGCGAGTGGCCCGACAGCGCCTTGGTGGACGACAGCGGCGGGATGTTTTCGCCGAAGGCCTCGCGCACCGCGCGCAGCTCCACCAGGTCGCCCAGCGGCGTCGACGTGCCGTGGGTGTTGAGGTAGTCCACCGGGGCATCGACGCCTTCGAGCGCCATGTGCATGCAGCGCACCGCGCCTTCGCCCGAGGGCGCCACCATGTCGGCGCCGTCGGACGTGACGCCGTAGCCGGCCAGCACCGCGTGGATGCGGGCGCCGCGGGCGTGGGCGCGGTCATAGTCCTCCAGCACCAGCATGCCGGCGCCGCCGGCGATGACGAAGCCGTCGCGGCCGGCGTCGTAGGGGCGCGAGGCGGTTTTCGGGTGTTCGTTGTGGTGCGTGGAGAGCGCGCCCATGGCGTCGAACTGCAGGCTCAGGGTCCAGTGCAGTTCCTCGCCGCCGCCGGCGAACACCACGTCCTGGCGGCCGGCGCGGATCAGGTCGGCCGCGGCGCCGATGCAGTGCGCCGAGGTGGCGCAGGCGGCGGCGATGGAATAACTCACGCCCTGGATGCCGAAGGCCGTGGCCAGGTTGGCCGACACGGTGGAGCCCATGGTGCGCGGCACCATGTACGGGCCCACCTTGCGCACGCCGCGCTCGCGCAGCAGGTCGGCGGCTTCCACCTGCCACTGCGTCGAACCGCCGCCGGAGCCGGCGATGAGGCCGGTGCGCGGGTTGCGGATGTCGGCTTCGCCCAGGCCGGCGTCGGCGATGGCCGACTGCAGGGCCACGTGCGCGAACGCCGCGCCGTCGCCCATAAAGCGCAGCGCCTTGCGGTCGATGCGCGACGCCAGGTCGATGACGGGCGCGCCGCCCACCTGGCTGCGCAGGCCGCGTTCGGCGGCTTCGGGCTGGTGGCGGATGCCGGAACGCCCGGCGCGCAGCGCGGCCGAGACGTCGTCGAGTTCATTGCCCAGGCACGACACGATGCCCATGCCGGTGATGGCGACCTTGCGCATGCTCACAGCGCCTCGGTGGAAGTGAACAGGCCGACGCGCAGCTCTTCGGCGGTGTAGATCTCGCGGCCGTCCACCAGGGTGCGGCCGTCGGCGATCACCATCTTCAGGCGGCCGCGCACGACGCGCCGGATGTCGATTTCATAGCTGACCAGCTTCGCGGTCGGCAGCACCTGGCCGGTGAACTTCACCTGGCCCACGCCGAGCGCGCGGCCGCGGCCCGGTTCGCCCAGCCACGGCAGGAAGAAGCCGGTGAGCTGCCACATCGCGTCCAGCCCCAGGCAGCCCGGCATCACCGGGTCGTCGACGAAGTGGCAGGCGAAAAACCACAGGTCCGGGCGCACGTCGAGCTCGGCGCGGATGATGCCTTTCCCGAACTTGCCGCCCTCCTCGCTGATCTCGGTGATGCGGTCGAACATCAGCATCGGGTCGGAAGGCAGGCGCGCGCCGCCGGGGCCGAACATGGCGCCGCTGGCGCAGGCCAGCAGCTGGGCGCGATCGAAGGAATGCGGGAGGTTCATCAAGGACTTCTTGGAGTGCGGAAGATGGGCCAAACCGTGCCAATGTCGCGCATGCGGCGGCGCGCATCAAGGAATTTCGCCGTACGCAGGCGTAGCGATTCGCTGGTGTATGGAAGGTCCGGCCGGCGTATCTTCCCGCCAATGCGCGCCCAGGCTGTCGCGGCGGGCCAGCGCAGCGTGCAGCAAACGCGTCGCCAGCCGGCCCTGCCACGCCTGCGACAAACCGGGCGTGGCGGCGATTTCCGCGAGTGCGCGGCGCAGGCCGTCGCCGTCGCGCACCGGTCCGAGCGACTGCGCGAGCAGGCAGCGCAGCGTTCGCAGGTCGCACGGCGGCGCATCGTCGCCCAGCGTGATCCACTCGTCCGCCGTCGCGCCTGGCGCCGACGCGTGCGACGCGAGCCAGGCGCCCAGCCGCCGCCCGAAGGCCACGCCCTCGAGCAGCGAATTGCTGGCCAGGCGGTTGGCGCCGTGCACGCCGTTGCAGGCGACTTCGCCCACCGCGTGCAGCCCGGGCACCGTGCTGCGGCCCAGCGCATCCACCGACACGCCGCCCATGTGGAAATGCGCCGCCGGCGCCACCGGCAGCCATTGCCGGCGCGGGTCGATGCCCTGCGCGCGGCCGATGGCCAGGGCCGTGGGGAAATCCGACGCAAGGCGATCGCCCAGCGCGGTGGCGTCGAGCCAGGCGCTGCCGCCGGCATGGCGCTCCCGCCACACCTCGCGTGCCACCACGTCGCGCGGCGCCAGGTCGCCCAGCGGGTGCCGGCCTGCCATCAGCGCGTGGCCGTCGCCGTCGCGCAGCACGGCGCCGGCGCCGCGCAGCGCCTCGGTGAGCAGCGGCAGCGGGCCACCGACATCCACGGCGAGCGCGGTCGGATGGAACTGGATGAACTCGAGGTCGCGCGCTTGCGCGCCGGCTTCCAGCGCCAGCGCCAATCCGGCGCCGTCGGCACCGGGCGGGTTGGTGGTGGCGGCGAACAGGGCGCCGATGCCACCCGTGGCCAACACCACGTCGGCGGCCTGCAGTCCGACGGTTTCGCCGGCGGCATCGGCCAGGCGCACGCCCGCCACCCGCCCCGCCCGCAGGCCGATGCCCTGCAACGCATGTGCGTCGAACCAGGTGATGTGCGCGGCCGTTTCGGCGCGCGCGGCCAGGGCCGCCACGATGGCCGCGCCGGTGGCATCACCACGCGCATGCACGATGCGATGGCGGCCATGGCCCCCTTCGCGCCCGAGGCAGTACCCGGACGCATCGCGATCGAAGCACACGCCCTGCCCGGCCAGCCACGCGATGGCCGACGCCGCCTGCGACACCAGCCAGTGCACGTTTTCCTCGTCGTTGTGGCCGGCACCGGCGACGAGCGTGTCCTGGGCATGCTGCGCCGGGTCGTCGCCTTCGCCCAGCGCGGCCGCCACGCCACCTTGCGCCAGCGCACTGGCGCTTGCCTCGCCGGGCCGGCCGCGGCTCACCAGCCACACCGGCCGCGGCGCCGCGGACAGCGCCACGGACAGGCCGGCGATGCCGGCGCCCACCACCACCAGCGGCTTTCGCACGCTCAGGCCGCGTCGCGCCGGCCGACCGCCAGCATGCGTTCCAGCGCCCGGCGGGCGCGCGCCGCCACGTCGCCAGGCACGATGACTTCGCCGGACAGGTCGCGCAGGCAGGCATGGATGTTCTGCAGCGTGATGCGCTTCATGTGCGGGCAGAGGTTGCAGGGTTTGATGAATTCGGTGGCCGGGAACTGCAGGCGCAGGTTGTCGGCCAGCGAACACTCGGTGATCAGCGCCACGCGTTCGGGCTGCTCGCGTTCCAGCCAGGCGCCCATGGCGGTGGTGGAGCCGACGAAATCGGCTTCGGCCAGCACCTCCGGCGGGCACTCGGGGTGCGCCACCAGGCGCGCGTCGTAACGTTCGCGGGCACGCCGCGCCTGCGCGGCGGTGAAGGTCTCGTGCACCTCGCAGCGGCCGTCCCAGAGCACCAGCTGCACGTCGGTGCGGCTGGCCACGTGCGCGCCCAGGTAGCGGTCGGGCAGGAAGATCACCTTGTCGGCGCCCATCGCCTCCACCACCTGCACGGCGTTGGCCGAGGTGCAGCAGGCGTCGGACTCGGCCTTCACTTCCGCCGTGGTGTTCACGTAGCTCACCACCGGCGCGCCCGGGTGGCGGGCGCGCAGCGCGCGCACGTCTGCGGCGGTGATGGCGTCGGCCAGCGAACAGCCGGCGCGGGCGTCGGGAATGAGCACCTTCACGCGCGGCGCCAGGATCTTCGCGGTCTCGGCCATGAAGTGCACGCCGCACAGCACCACCACCTCGGCGTCGCAGGTGGCGGCCGCCTGCGCCAGCGCCAGCGAATCGCCGGTGACGTCGGCGACGCCGTGGAAGATTTCCGGCGATTGGTAGCTGTGCGCCATCAGCACCGCGCCGCGTTCGCGCTTGAGCCGGCGGATCGCGTCGATCCACGGCAGGTGCAGCGGCACTTCCAGGCAAGGCACCAGCCGTTCGAGCGTGGCCGAGAGCGCGGCGTATTCCTCGTCCAGGCCCTCGCGCCAGCGCGGCGCGAAGTCGTCCCGGGGTTTGGTTGCAGCGTTCATGCCTGCTCCCGGTAGGCGTCGCGGGCGTCGCGCGCCAGGCGCGCGCCGCGGTTGAGGGCGATGCGCGCACCCAGTGGCACCGATTCCCAGGGCAGGCGGTCGAGCAGGTTGCGTGCGGTGAGGCCGAGCTCGGTGTCGCCGGTCAGTTCGAGCCGGCGCTGGAAGAACAGCGTGTCGGCGTCTTCGAGCCGGCTGGCGAGCAGCAGCAGGTCGGTGGCGCTGCCGCGCACGGTGGCTTCGGCGGGTTCGTCGCTGGCGCGCAGGCGGTCGCCCTGCAATTCCAACACCCACGACAGGCCCAGGTCCGGAACCGCGATGCCCAGCCGCCGGCCGCGCATGAAGTCCAGCTCGCCCTTGGCCAGCGGCGCGGCCAGCAGTCGGCCCACCGCGGCTTCCAGCGCGCGCTGCTGCCAGGCCTGCGGCAGGCGCGACAGCAGCGGCGCCCAGCGTTTCGGCGGCGGCAGCCAGCGCAGCAGGCGGCGGCGTGGTTCGGCGGGACCTTCGGCTGGCGGGCCCGCCAGCGCCGGCCGCATGGCCACGCCCTCGATGGCGTCGTCGTCCTCGTCCTGCGCATCGTCCAGGCCCTGCTGGCGCCAGGCGTCGGCGATCACCAGCGACAGCTGGCCGCGCGCGAGTTCCGGCGGCAGCCCGAGGCGGCGCGCCAGGCCCAGGCCGCGGGCCAGCACGCGCAGTTCGCGCTCGGGATCACGCGGTGGCAGGCCGGCGCGCTGTTTCAGCGTGGCGGCGGCGCCCACCAGGCGGCGGCGCCCGGCGAGCAGGAGCAGCATGGCGTCGTCGAGTCCGTCGATGCCACGGCGCAGCAGCGCCAGGGCGCTGGGTTCAGGGTTCATGGGGAGTCTCCCGCGTTGGAATGGAGGCCGGCGGCGCGGTGCGCAGGAAACGGGCGGGCACGGCCGGCTCCGGCGCCAGTTCAAGCGCCAGCCTGGCCATGTGCGTCCTCCTGCCCCGTCATGGCGGCATTAGGGCACCGGGCGCCCGGGGGCGCCCTGACTTCGGTCAACCCGGGCTAGAAATCCACGCTCACGCCGAGGCTGGCGCCGCGGCCGGGGCGGGAATAGAAGTCGATGTCGTCGGCGGTCGCGGCCAGGCCGCGCAGCGCCGACCAGTCCCAGTAGCGGCGGTCGGCCAGGTTGAACACCGACAGGTTCAGGCGCACCTGTTCGCCCAGCTCGGCCCAGGCATGCAGGTCCCAGCTGGCGTAACCCGGCGGCAGGTACAGCGCACCGGCGCTCTGGTCGGCGCGATCCACGCCCTGCACGCCGGTGAGGCGCAGTTCGCTGCCCCAGCGGCCGTCGGCGGACTCGAAGCCGGCGGCCAGGCTGGCGCGCGGCGGCGGCACCGAGTTCAGCGGCTGGTCGCGCGTGGTGTCGTCACCTTCCGACCAGGTGGCGGTGGCGTCGAGGTACCAGCCCTGCGCCTTCGCCGCCAGCGATTCGAGGTACCAGCGGCCCTCGAGCTCGATGCCGCGGATGCGGGCGCGGTCGCGGTTCACCGACTGGAACACCAGCTGCCCGCTGTCGTTGCGGCCCATGTTCGCGCGCGATTCGATCAGGTCGCGGAAGCGGTTGTCGTACAGCGCCAGGCTGCCCTGCAGGAACTCGCCGTTCCAGCGCGCGCCCAGCTCCAGGCCTTCGCTGCGCTCGGGCTTGAGGCCAGGGTTCGGCAGCGCCACGTAGTTGAAGCTGGGCAGGTTCAGGCCGATGTTGACGTCGCTGAAGGGCGGCGCGCGGAAACCGCGGGTGTATTGCGCGTACAGGCCGAGCGCACCGCGGGTCCAGCGCAGGCCCAGCTTGGGCGTCACCGACTCGTCGTCGAGCGAGGCCGGCACCACGCCGGGGTTGTCCTCCCGCCACAGCGCATCCGGGCGCGCATCGAGTTCATAGCGCTCCCAGCGCAGGCCGGGCACCACCGCCCATTCGTCGGACAGGCGCACCTCGTCCTGCCAGAACAGGCCCACTTCGGTGGCGCGGCTGTCGGGGAAATCGCGCAGCGGGAAGACTTCGCCCAGGATCACGTTGCTCTGGGTGCCCGTCGCCAGGTTGGTTTCGATGCCATCGCGCAGGCCGCGGTAATCGTGCCGCGCGACGTCCACGCCGAACACCTGCCAGTGCTCCGCGCCCAGCCATTCGCCGCGCCACTGCGCATTGAGTTCGAGGCCGGTGCTTTCCTGGCCGAACACGAAGCGCCGTTCGCGCCGCGACAGGAAGGGCGTGGCGCGGTCGGCCAGCCGGTACTGGTCGGAGAACTGGTCGGTGGTGGTGTCCTGGCGGTAGAGCAGCAGGCGCACCGGGCCCAGCGCGCCCACTTGCTCCCATTCGGCGCCCAGGCTGTAGCGCTGGCGCTCGTACTCGTCGTCGCCCAGCAGCGCATAGGTGGTGCTGAAGCGGCCGGGGCCGAACAGCAGCGACTGCACGTCGGTCTGGCGCGAACCTTCGCCGCGCTCGAAGATGGCGCTCCAGCGCCCGGCAGCGCCGGCGTCGAGCGAGAAGCGCGCCAGCGCGCTGTCGTTGCGGTATTCGGCGGGATTGGCGGCGAAGGCCGCGTCGTCCGCGGCATTGCGCATCTCCTCGCCCTGGCGGCGGCCCAGCGACACCAGCGCCGCGAGGCGGCCGTCGTCGCTGCGCGCCAGCAGGCGGCCCGAGAGCCAGCGGCCGTGGTCTCGGCTGCCGGCGCCGGCGCGGGCCGAGCCCTGCCCCTGGTCGGCGTCGTCGCGCCATTCGGCCTCGGCCGGGTCGGGCGTCCAGTAGGCCACCACGCCGGCCAGGGCCTTGCTGCCGTGCAGCGTGGACGCCGGCCCGCGCAGGATCTCGACGCGGTCGACGATGCCGAGTTCCACCAGGTCGCGGCCCGCCAGCGCGAACTGGCCCACGCCGAAGCCATCGGCCAGCGGCACGCCGTCGAGTTCGACGCTCACGCGGTTGCCGTCCAACCCGCGCAGGTTGAAGCCCTGGGCACCGAAGCGGTTGGCGTCGGCACCCACGTCAAGGCCGGGCACCAGCCGGGCCAGGTCTTCGATGGTCTGCACGCCGCGGCGCTCCATGGCCTCGCGGTCCACCCGGCTGACGGCGCCGACCACCAGCTTCACCGGCTCGGCGCTGCGGCTGCCCACCACCACCACGGCGTCGAGCGTGCGCAGGGCTTCGTCGCCCCCGTCGGGCGCCGCGATCGCGGCGGCCATCGCCAGGGCCAGGGTCGTCATGGACATTGAAATCTCCGCGTGTCGGGGTCTGCCGGCACCGTAAGTTACCCGCAAGCCGCGCGGATTTGACGACCGTCAAACCGCTGTCCGTGAAGGCGCTGAATCTTCGTTGCGCTTGATGCAGGTCAGGGGAGACCGGCACATGGCGGGACCAAGCTTCTCCCGACGGCGGGCCAGCCGCCGATAACGTGAAAGTCCACCTACGGGGATCCACCATGAAAAGAACGCTGATCAGCACCGCACTCGCGCTTGCGCTGTGCGCCGTGTCCGCCCAAGCGGCGGCGGAAAGCGACGTCGTCAACGAGCGCCTGCCGAAATCCGAAGCCGAGGCCGGCCAGGCCGCCTACCTCGCCAACTGCGCCGCCTGCCACCAGGCCGAGGGCCAGGGCCTGGCGGGCGCCTTCCCGCCGCTCAAGGATTCCGACTGGATCCAGCGTGACCCGCAGGCCGCCCTGCAGGCCGTGCTGGCCGGCCTGAACGGCAAGATCACCGTCAACGGCAACGAGTACAACGCCGTGATGCCGGCCATGAGCCACCTGGCGGACGCCGACATCGCCGCCATCCTCAACCACGTCATGGACGAGTTCAACGACCTCGACACGCGCTTCAGCGCCGACCAGGTCGCCGCCGCGCGCAAGACCGTCGCCGGCGCCTCCGACCCGGCCCAGGGCCAGGCCCACCCGGGCACCAGCCAGGCCCAGGCCGCCTACGAGGGCGCGCCCTCCACCCTCGCCGCCGCCGACGTGAAGATGCACCGCACGCCCGGCGCCCCGGACATGACCGAGGAAGAGTTCGCCGAAGCCACCGACATCTTCTTCCAGCGCTGCGCGGGCTGCCACGGCGTGCTGCGCAAGGGCGCCACCGGCAAGCCGCTCACGCCCGACCTGACCCAGGCCCGCGGCACCGACTACCTGCGCGCGCTGATCAACTTCGGCTCGCCGGGCGGCATGCCCAACTTCGGCACCGGTGGCGAGCTGACGGCCAAGCAGGTGGACCTGATGGCCCGCTTCCTGCAGCACACGCCGCCCAACCCGCCGGAATGGGGCATGGCGGAGATGCGCGAGAGCTGGAAGGTGCTCATCCCGGTCGAGGACCGCCCGACCCGGAAGATGAACGACTACAACCTCGGGAACGTGTTCTCGGTGACGCTGCGCGACTCGGGCGAGATCGCCCTGATCGACGGCGACACCAAGAAGATCATCAACATCATCAAGACCGGCTATGCCGTGCACATCTCCCGCGTCTCGCACTCGGGCCGCTACGTGTACACCATCGGCCGCGACGGCAAGATCGACCTGATCGACATGTGGATGGCGGTGCCCGACCGCGTCGCCGAGATCAAGATCGGCCTCGAGGCGCGCTCGGTCGAAACCTCCAAGTACAAGGGCTTCGAGGACAAGCTGGCGATCGCCGGCGCCTACTGGCCGCCGCAGTTCGTGATCATGGACGGCCCGACCCTGGAGCCGATGAAGATCGTCTCGACCCGCGGCATGACCGTGGACACGCAGGAATACCACCCCGAGCCGCGCGTCGCCGCCATCGTCGGCAGCCACAAGCACCCGGAGTTCATCGTCAACGTCAAGGAAACCGGCCGCATCCTGCTGGTGGACTACAGCGACATCGACAACCTCAGGATCACCACGCTCGACGCCGCCCGCTTCCTGCACGACGGCGGCTGGGACGTGACCAAGCGCTACTTCCTGACCGCGGCCAACCAGAGCGACAAGATCGCCGTGGTGGACTCGCAGGAGCAGCGCATGGTCGGCCTGATCGACGTGGACAAGATCCCGCACCCGGGCCGCGGCGCGAACTTCGTGCATCCCGAGTACGGCCCGGTCTGGGGCACCTCGGCGCTGGGCAACGACAAGATCACGCTCATCGGCACCGACCCGGAAGGCCACCCGGACCAGGCCTGGAAGGTGGTCGAGGTGCTGCACGGCCAGGGCGGCGGTTCGCTGTTCATCAAGACCCACCCGAAGTCGGCGAACCTGTGGGTGGACACGCCGCTCAACCCGGACGCGAAGGTGTCGCAGTCGGTGGCCGTGTTCAACATCAACGACCTCGACGCCGGCTACACCGTGCTGCCGATCGCCGAGTGGGCGAACCTGGGCGAGGGCCCGAAGCGCGTCGTGCAGCCCGAGTACAACGCGGCCGGCGACGAAGTCTGGTTCTCGGTGTGGAACGGCAAGGACCAGCGTTCGGCCATCGTGGTGGTGGACGACAAGACGCTCAAGCTCAAGGCCGTCATCGACGACGCCCGCCTTATCACGCCGACCGGCAAGTTCAACATCAACAACACGGTGAACGACGTCTACTGAGCCGTCCATGCCGCGCAAGAAGAAGGGCCCCGCATCGCGGGGCCCTTTTTCATGCGCCGCTGCGCGGTCCCTACGGCCAGTTGCGCTCGACCTGCAGCCACAGCTTGCGGGTGTCGCGGGCGAAGCCGTCGCTGCGGTAGTCGGCCAGCTTGACCAGGCCGCTGAAGCCGGCCGGCAGCGGGAACGACAGCGACGCGTCCCATTCGCGGCCATAGCCGGCGCCGCCGCGGTCGGCGTTGAAGTCGTGGAAGGCGACCGTCCAGCCCAGCTTGCCCTCGAGCTTGCCGCGGCCGAACTTGCCCGACACCGAGGCGTAGCGGTCGTCCAGGCCGTTGGCCGGCGTCACCAGGAACTTGTCGGCCCAGCCATTGAAGGCGTGCAGCGTGGCCAGCGGCGTCTGGAAGGCATTGGCGCCGTCGCCGCCCAGCTGCTCCCAGCCCAGCTTCCAGGCCAGGCCCGCGGCGGTGAGCGAAGGCTCGACCAGGAAATAGTCGGCGTCGATGTCGCGCGGGTTGCCGGCGTGGTCGCGCTGGCGGGCCGCTTCCAGCGCCCAGCCCAGCTTCGCCGCGCCCAGTGCGCGTTCGCCGGTCCAGCGCAGGCCCAGCGTGCGGGTGGAAGCCGTGGCCACGTCCTGGTCCTCGAGCACGTAGGCATAGCCCACCAGCGTGCCCGCCCCGCCCTGCCAGGCCAGGTTGGCCAGGTGCGCGTCGAGGTCGCGCTCGCGCGCCAGCGGGTCGCGGGCTTCGTCGCCGGACACGCGGTGCACGCGGTCGAGCCAGGCGTAGCGCAGGGTCAGGCCGGTGCGCGGCGTGGCTTCGAGCAGCACCGCGTCGTAGGTCTGTTCGTTCTGGCGCCAGCCCACGTTGCCCACGAAGCGCTGGTTGTCCAGCAGCAGGCGCTGCCGGCCCAGCGTGGCGCCGGCGCGTTCGCCGCGCCAGCGCAGCCAAGCTTGGTTGACTTCAAGCGCGCGCGCATCCGGCACCAGCGGGTAGGCGCTGCGTCCGTTGGCGCCGGAATTGAAGTCGTCGCCGACCTCGGCCACGCCCTCGCCTTCCAGGCCCACCGACCAACCCTGCCCGAAGCCGCGGCTCCAGCCCAGTCGCAGCCGCAGCGTGTCGGCGCTGGCGTCGCGGGCGAAGGCGGCGTCGTCCACCGATTCATGGCGGTAGCGGAAATTCGCGGTCCAGTCGCCGGCGTCGGCGGTGGCCGCGCCCGCGGCCTGCAGCGCGGCGCAACCCAGCGCCAGCGCGATCTGTCTTGCGAGTGTCATGGCACGAATCCATAGGCGGCCCGTATCGGGTCGCCTGGATGCTGCACCGCGGCGCGCCGCGGGCCACTGAGCCACGTCAAGCGGCCGCGAGATTTTCTCGCCGGCCCTCGGGGTTCCCCTCGCCGGCCAAGGGGTGCAGACTGCGCCATGCCGCATCCGCTTGACGTGAATCAGCGAATCCGGCGCGTGTTCGCGGGAAGCTGCCGCCATTGTTGATGAAACAACACTTGACCGGAGAAGCACGATGAAACGCCACCTGCTCGCCCTTTCCATCGCCGCCCTGCTGGCCCTGCCCGGCTGCCGCGACAACCCCAACGCCAACCTCGACGCCCGCGACCAGCCCTCGGCCGCCGCCAACGGCGAAACCGACACCGGCGGCTCGCGCAAGGGCGACTTCGGCCCGCCGCAGGGCGAACCCATCGAAGCCGTGCTCACCAACCCGCCGCTGGTGCCGCCGGCCATCGACCGCGATTACCCGGCCAAGGTGGTGGTGAACCTGGAGGTGCGCGAAGTCGACCTGGAGATCTCCGAGGGCGTCACCTACACCTTCTGGACCTTCGGCGGCACCGTGCCCGGCAGCTTCATCCGCGTGCGCCAGGGCGACACGGTGGAGTTCCACCTCAACAACCACCCCGATTCGAAGATGCCGCACAACATCGACCTGCACGGCGTGACCGGGCCGGGCGGCGGCGCGGCGTCGAGCTTCACGGCCCCGGGCCACAGCTCGCAGTTCACCTTCAAGGCGCTCAACGCCGGCCTGTACGTGTACCACTGCGCCACCGCGCCGGTGGGCATGCACGTGGCCAACGGCATGTACGGCCTGATCCTGGTCGAGCCGCCCGAAGGCCTGCCGAAGGTGGACCGCGAGTTCTACGTGATGCAGGGCGACTTCTACACCACCACCAAGTACCGCGAGAAGGGCCACGCGCCCTTCGACATGCAGCGCGCCATCGACGAGAACCCGACCTACGTGCTGTTCAACGGCTCGGAAGGCGCGCTCACCGGCGACAACGCGCTCAAGGCCAAGGTCGGCGAAAGCGTGCGCATGTACGTGGGCAACGGCGGCCCGAACCTGGTGTCGAGCTTCCACGTGATCGGCGAGATCTTCGACAAGGTCTGGTTCGAGGGCGGCACGCGCTTCCAGGAGAACGTGCAGACCACGCTCATCCCGGCCGGCGGCGCCGCCATCGCCGACTTCCACACCGAGGTGCCGGGCAGCTACGTGCTGGTCGACCACTCGCTGTTCCGCGCCTTCAACAAGGGTGCGCTGGCCATCATGAAGGTCGAGGGCCCGGAGAACCCGGAGATCTACTCGGGCAAGGAAGTGGACGAGACCTACCTGGGCGACAAGGCCGCCTCCATGGCCCCGGTGGCGCAGGCCGCCGCGGCCGCGCAGGCCGGCACGCTCAGCCTCGAGGACCAGGTGAAGGCGGGCGGCGCGCTGTTCGCCGGCACCTGCTCCACCTGCCACCAGCCGGACGGCAAGGGCCTGCCGGGCGTGTTCCCGCCGCTGGCGCAGTCCGATTACCTGGCCAAGGGCAACGACGCGCTCATCAACGTGGTGCTCAACGGCCTCAGCGGCCCGGTCACGGTGAACGGCCAGGACTACAACTCGGTGATGCCGCCGATGAGCCAGCTCACCGACGACGAAGTGGCCAACATCCTCACCTACACGCTCAACAGCTGGGGCAACCCGGGTGGCCGCGTGAGCAAGGACGAGGTCGCCAAGGTGCGCGCCAGCACCGAACGCTCGGAAGGCGCGGCGCACTGACATGCGCGCGGCCTGGCTCGCCCTGGCCCTGCTCGCCAGCCCCGGCCTCGCGGCCGGGGCTGGCTGGGCGCGGCTGCCGGGCGGAGAGTTCAACTCGGTGCTCCTGTACGAGGACACCGGCGGCAAGGTGAAGGTGGCGCCGTTCGAACTGCAGCGGCTGCCGGTGACGAACGCGCAGTTCCTGGACTTCGTGCGCCGCCATCCCGACTGGCAGCGCGGGAAGGCGCCGGAAGTCTTCGCCGAGCCGCGCTACCTCAAGCACTGGCAGGGTCCCACCACCCTGGGCCCGGCGGCGCTGCCGGCGCAACCGGTCACGAACGTCAGCTGGTTCGCCGCCCAGGCCTACTGCGAAGCCCAGGGCGCCCGCCTGCCCACCTGGGCCGAATGGGAATACGCCGCGGCCGCCGACGAAACCCGCGCCGACGCCCGCAGCGACCCGGCCTGGCGCGAACGCATCCTGGCCTGGTACTCGCTGCCCTCGAACCGCCCGCTGGCGGTGGTGGGCCAGGGCCCGGCCGACCTGCACGGCGTGCGCGACCTGCACGGCCTGGTCTGGGAATGGGTCGAGGACTACAGCGCCATGCTGGTCTCGGCCGACAACCGCGACCAGGGCGACCCCGACAACCTCAAGTTCTGCGGCGCCGGCGCCCTGTCCATGGACGACCGCGAGAATTACGCCGTGCTCATGCGCGTGGCCATGCTCTCGGCCCTGCAGGCCGAAGACACCACCGCCAACCTGGGTTTCCGCTGCGCGCGGGACCTGCCGGGGAAAACCCCATGAACCTCCGTGAGCTCCTGCTGGCCACCCTGCTGGGCCTGGCCGCCAGCGCCCTGCCCGCCGCCGCGGCCACCCCCGCCGCCGCCCTGCCCGGCGATTCGGCCTACCGCCTGTCCGACGCCTACACCGACCAGTCCGGGCGCGAATTCCAGCTCGCCGACGGCCGCGGCCGGGTACGCCTGGTGGCGATGTTCTATACCTCCTGCCGCTACGTCTGCCCGCTGATCATCGACAGCGCCAAGGGCGTGGAACACGCGCTCACGCCGGCCGAACGCGCCCGCCTGGGCGTGCTGCTGGTCAGCCTGGACCCGGCCCGCGACGACGTGGCCGCCCTCCGCTCGGTCTTCGACAAGCGCCGGCTCGACCCGGCCCGCTGGACCCTGGCCCGCACCGAAGCCGCCGGCGTCCGCAAGCTCGCCGCCGTGCTGGGCGTGCGCTACCGCGCGCTGGCCGACGGCGAGTTCAACCACACCTCGGCGATGGTGCTGCTCGACCGCGACGGAAGCGTGCTGGCCCGCACGGAAAAGCTCGGCAGCGTGCCCGACCCGGCCTTCCTGGCCGCCGTGAAGGCCGCGCTGGCCGCGAAGTAGTGGGGTAAATTGCCCGCAAGGGGGCCCGCCGCCTTGGGAGAGGCGCCGCGGGCGACGTGAATTGACTAGGGTCAAGCAGGCCGCAATCCGGGCTGCCCATAATCGCCGGCACGTAAACGGGGACAACACCGATGACGCTCGACAACAAAGCAGAGACGTACAACGACAAGGTCGTGCTGCAATTCGCAGTGATGACCGTGGTCTGGGGCGTGGTGGGCATGCTGGTGGGGGTGATCATCGCCGCCCAGCTCTACTGGCCGGCCCTCAACTTCGACACCGCCTGGCTCAGCTTCGGCCGCCTGCGGCCCTTGCACACCAACGCGGTGATCTTCGCCTTCGGCGGCTGCGCGCTGTTCGCCACCAGCCTTTACGTGGTGCAGCGGACCAGCCACGTCCGGCTGATCAGCGACAAGCTGGCGGCCTTCGTGTTCTGGGGCTGGCAACTGGTCATCCTGGCCGCGGCCATCTCGCTGCCGCTGGGCTACACGCAGGGCAAGGAATACGCCGAGCTGGCCTGGCCCATCGACATCCTGATCGCGGTGGTGTGGGTGGCCTACGGCGTGCTGTTCTTCGGAACCATCGCCAAGCGCCGCGTGAAGCACATCTTCGTCGCGAACTGGTTCTACGGCGCCTACATCATCGCCGTGGCGCTGCTGCACATCGTCAACTCGCTGGCCATGCCGGCAAGCGCGATGCACAGCTACCCGGTCTACTCCGGCGCCGTCGACGCGATGGTGCAGTGGTGGTACGGCCACAACGCGGTGGGCTTCTTCCTGACCGCCGGCTTCCTGGGCATGATGTATTACTTCGTGCCGCGCCAGGCCGGCCGCCCGATCTACAGCTACCGGCTGTCCATCGTGCACTTCTGGGCCCTGATCGCCATCTACATGTGGGCCGGCCCGCACCACCTGCAGTACACGGCCATCCCCGACTGGGCGCAGAGCCTTGGCATGGTGTTCTCGCTGATCCTGCTGGCGCCCTCGTGGGGCGGCGCGATCAACGGCGTGATGACCCTCTCGGGCGCCTGGCACAAGCTGCGCACCGACCCGATCATCAAGTTCCTCGTGGTGGCCATCTCGTTCTACATGATGAGCACCTTCGAGGGCCCGATGATGTCGATCAAGACGGTCAACGCGCTCAGCCACTACACCGACTGGACCATCGGCCACGTGCACTCCGGCGCGCTGGGCTGGGTGGCCATGATCTCGATCGGCTCGATCTACATGCTGATCCCGCGCTGCCTGGGCCTGAAGGAAATGGCCAGCACGAAGATGATCGACCAGCACTTCTGGGTGCACACCATCGGCGTGGTTCTCTACACCGTGTCGATGTGGATCGCCGGCATCTACCAGGGCCTGATGGCGCGCGCCGCCAACGACGACGGCACGCTCACCTACGCCTTCTCCGAGATCGTCGAGTTCAACTACCCGTACTACCTGGTGCGCCTGATCGGCGGCGTGCTGGTGATCGCGGGCATGGGCCTGATGACGGTCAACACCATCCGCACCTTCAAGCTGGCGAAGGGCCGGGTCGATGCCCCGGTGCTGCCGCCGGCCGCCGAAGCCCACGCCTGAGGACCCCGACATGAGCCACGAGAAAATCGAAACCAATGTCGGCTGGATGGCGATCCTCATCGCCGTCGCCATCTCCTTCGGTGGCCTGGCCGAGATCATCCCGCTGATGTACCAGGCCGAGACCGTGCAGCCGCTGCCGGGCGTGAAGCCCTACGGCCCGCTCGAGCTGGCCGGGCGCGACGTCTACGTCCGCGAGGGTTGCTACAACTGCCACTCGCAGATGGTGCGCACCCTGCGCCACGAGACCGAGCGCTACGGCCACTATTCGCTGGCCGGCGAGTCGGTGTACGACCGCCCGTTCCAGTGGGGCAGCAAGCGCACCGGCCCGGACCTGGCCCGCGTCGGCGGCCGCTACAGCGACGACTGGCACCGCGTGCACCTGATGAACCCGCGCGACGTGGTGCCGGTGTCGAACATGCCCGCCTACCCGTGGCTGGCCGAAACGCCGGTGGACCCGGCCGCGGTCGCCGCCAACATGCGCGCCCTCCAGCGCCTGGGCGACCCGTACACCGACGAGGAGATCGACGGCGCCGCCGCCGTGGTCACCGGCAAGTCCGAGCTGGACGCGCTGGTCGCCTATCTCCAGGGCCTCGGCAAGAACGCACCCAAGGGCTGAACCATGATCGCCGGAATCACCACCGCCATCCTGCTGGCCACCTTCCTAGGTGGCGTGGGCTGGGCCTTCAGCAAGAAGCGAAAGGCCGAGTTCGACGCCGCCGCCCGCCTTCCCCTTGAAGACCAGAGCGAGAACACCCCATGAACACCGGCTGGTCCCTTTACGTCATCATCCTGGTCGTCATCAACATCGTCGGCTGCGCCTGGCTGCTGTGGGTCACCTCCCGCCGCCGCGGCAACGACGGCAAGAACACCGCCGAAACCACCGGCCACGTCTGGGACGGCGACCTCACCGAGTACAACAAGCCGCTGCCGCGCTGGTGGATCAACCTGTTCTGGATCACCATCGTGTTCTCGATCGGCTACCTGGCCTGGTACCCGGGCTTCGGCAACTTCGCCGGCACCTCGGGCTGGACCTCGGCCAAGGAGCACGACGCCGAGAAGGCCGAGGCCGACGCCCGCCTGGAAGAGGCCTACGGCCGCTTCGCCGGCATGGCCATCGACGAGGTCGCCAAGCACCCCGAGGCCGTGGCCTTCGGTGCCCGCCTGTTCGCGAACCACTGCGCCCAGTGCCATGGTTCCGACGCGCGCGGCGCCAAGGGCTTCCCCAACCTCACCGACAACGACTGGCTCTGGGGCGGCAGCCCCGACCAGATCCTGACGACCCTGCTGCAGGGCCGCCAGGCGGCGATGCCGCCGCTGGCCGCGGCCATCGGCGGCGACGTCGGCGTGACCGAGGTGACGGCCTACGTGCAGAGCCTGTCGGGCATCAAGGCCGACCCGGCCCTGGCCGAAGCCGGCAAGGCCCGCTTCGCCGGCGTCTGCGCGGCTTGCCACGGCGTGGACGGCAAGGGCAACCCGATGCTGGGCGCGCCCAACCTGACCGACGACGTCTGGCTTTATGGCAGCGACTTCGCCACCATCAGCGAAGGTATCAACAAGGGCCGCCAGGGCATGATGCCGGCGCATGAACCGATCATCGGCGATACCCGCGTGCGCCTCGTGGGCGCCTACGTGTGGTCGCTGACCCACGGCAAGGACGCGGCCGCCCAGGCCACGCCGTGACCCCGGCCGACGCCCGCTTCGACCACCCGCCCCGGCCGCTCGCGCAGCGGCTCGGGGCGATCCTCTGGCCCAGCTTCTTCGCCGCCGGCGTGGCCACGATGGTGTTCTTCGCCTTCGTCGACCCGCTGCTGCTGCGCGACATGACCTTCCCGGACATCGAAGTCAGCCGCGGCGTCGGCTACACGATCGGCTTCTTCATGTTCTGGGCCTGCACCGCCAGCAGCAGCCTGTTCACCTGGATCCTGCTGCGGCCGGCAAGCCGCTACAACAAGCCGTTGCCCAAGGACTGAGCCGACGTGGCCAAGGAAATCCCCAGCGAGCTCGTGGAGGAAGTCTCCCTCTACGTTTCCGAGAAGAAGGTCTACCCGCGCGAGCAGGACGGCCGCTTCCAGCGCCTGCGCAAGGCGGCGGTGATCTGGCTGCTGGGCATGTACTACGCCTTCGCCTGGCTGCAGTGGGACGACCGCCAGGCCGTGCTGTGGGACCTGCCGGCGCGCAAGTTCTACGTGTTCGGGCTGGTGTTCTGGCCGCAGGATTTCCTGTTCCTGGCCCTGCTGATGATCATGGCGGGCCTGTCGCTGTTCTTCTTCACCGCCCTCGCCGGCCGCCTGTGGTGCGGCTACGCCTGCCCGCAGACGGTGTGGACGGAAGTCTTCATCTGGATGGAGCGCTGGACCGAGGGCGACCGCGCCAAGCGCATGAAGCTCGACAAGGCGCCGTGGACCCGCGAAAAGGCCCTGCGCAAGGTCTCCAAGCACATCCTGTGGTTCGTGTTCGCGCTCTGGACCGGCTTCACCTTCGTCGGCTACTTCACCCCCATCCGCGACCTGGCCGACCGCCTGCTGCCCTTCGCCTGGGGCGGTTGGGAAACCTTCTGGGTGCTGTTCTATTCGCTGGCCACCTGGGGCAACGCCGGCGTGCTGCGCGAGCAGGTGTGCAAGTACATGTGCCCCTACGCGCGCTTCCAGGGCGCCATGTTCGACCGCAACACCCTGATCATCGCCTACGACCCGATGCGCGGCGAGCCGCGCGGCCCGCGCAAGAAGGGCAAAGTGGCCAGCGTGCTCGAGCGCGCCCGCGGCCTGCTGGGCGTGGACGTGGCCACCAGCGCCGTCGTGCACGCCGCCCAGCACCGCAGCGCCGCCGACCTGCAGCTCGGCGCCCGCGCCACCACCGGCCTGGTGGTGGACGCGCAGTCGGGCCTGCCGCCGCCGCCCGTGGTGAATTCGCCCGAGGACCTCGGCGACTGCATCGACTGCACCATCTGCGTGCAGGTCTGCCCGACCGGCATCGACATCCGCAACGGCCTGCAGTACGAGTGCATCGCCTGCGGCGCCTGCGTGGACGCCTGCGACGAGGTGATGGACAAGATCGGCTACCCGCGCGGCCTGGTGCGCTACACCACCCAGAACGCGGTCGAGGGCAAGCCCAACAAGGTCGTTCGCCCGCGCGTGCTGGTCTACGCCGCGCTGCTGTGCGCGCTGGCCATCGGCACCGCCGTGGGCATCGTGCAGCGCAGCCCGCTCATCGTCGACGTCATGCGCGACCGCAACGCGCTCTACCGCACCGCCGCCGACGGCAGCATCGAAAACGGCTACACCCTGCGCATCGTCAACAAGGACACGCAGGCGCGCCATTTCCGCATCCGCGTGGTCGGCCCCGAGGGCATCACCCTGGTGGAAGCCGACGCCGTGCACGCCGCGGCCGCCGAGGAAGTGCTCACCGTGCCCGTCACGCTGCGCGCGCCGGCCGGCCTGGCCAAGGGCCGCGTGGACGTGGACTTCGTGGTCGAGTCCGACGCCGAGGGCGTGAGCGAGACCGAGGAAACCCGGTTCTTCGGGCCCTTCTGATGGACGGCGAAGGCAAGCGCAGCCGTTTCGGAAACCCCGTGGCCTGGCTGGTGCTGGGCATCCCCGCGGCCACGGTGGTGGCCGGCTTCTGGACCCTGGCCGTGGCCATGGGCGACAGCGCCACCGACGCCAACCCCGACAAGGTGCGCCGCACCGCCCAGGTGCAGGTGGCGTCCATCGAAGCCGACGAAACCGCCGCTGCGCGCGGCCTGGCGGCCACGCTCACGCTGGGCCCGGAGTCCGCGCTGGTGGTGCTCGGGCAGTCCGCCGGCCCGGTGGCCCCGGTGCTGCAGCTGGTGCACCCGATCGAATCCTCGCTCGACCGCCAGGTCGCGCTCTCGCCCGACCCGCGCGGCTGGCGCGCCGGCGAATCCATCGCCGCGCCGCACGGCTGGCACGTGCGCCTGCTGGCCGCCGACGGCAGCTGGCGCCTGGTGGGCCGCTACCAGCCCGGTGACACCGAACTGCGCCTGGAGCCGGCGGTCACCACGCCGTGAACCGCGCGTTGGACCTGCGCTGCTTCCATTGCGGTGAAGCCCTGCCCGCCGACCCGGTGAAGGTGCGCATCGGCGACCAGGACCGCCTGGTCTGCTGCACCGGCTGCGGCGCCGCCGCCAACTGGATCCGCGACGCCGGCCTGGCCGATTACTACACCCTGCGCCAGGCCGACGGCGCCCGCGTCGACATCGCCCCCGGCGACTACAGCGCCTGGGACCGCGGCGACGTGCAGGCCGGCCACGCCGTGGCCACGCCCGAAGGCCGCGAGATCACCGTGGTGGTGGAAGGCATGCGCTGCGCCGCCTGCGCCTGGCTCATCGACCACGCGCTGCGGCGCGAGCCGGGCGTCTGCGACGTGGGCGCCAACGCCGTCACCGGCCGCGTGCGCATCGGCTGGAACCCCGCCGCGACGCCGCTTTCGACCGTACTCTCGCGCCTGGCCGCACTGGGTTACCGCCCGCACCTGGCCCAGGGCGAAGCCGCCGAACGCGAGCGCCGGCGCGAACGCAACCGCCTGATCGCCCGCCTGGGCGTGGCCGCGCTGGGCGCCACGCAGGCGATGATGTTCGCCGAGGCGCTCTACCTCGACACCGCCAACGAAATGGCGCCGGCGACGCGCGATTTCTTCCGCTGGATCACCTTCCTGGTCTCGACGCCGGTGGTGTTCTTCTCCGGCTGGCCCTTCCTGACCGGAATGGTGGCCGAGCTGCGCCACCGCCGCCCGGGCATGGACACGCTGGTGGCCACGTCGGTGCTGCTGGCCTACTTCGCCAGCCTGGTGGAAACGCTGCGCGGCGGCGCCCATGTCTGGTACGACGCGGCGGTGATGTTCGTGCTGTTCCTGCTGGCCGCGCGTTTCCTCGAACGCATGGCGCGCCGCCAGGCCAGCGCCCAGCTCGACACGCTGGCGCGCGCCCAGCCCGCCCTGGCCTGGCGCGAAACCATTGCCGGCCGCGAACAGGTGCCCGTCACCGCGCTCGCCGCGGGCGACGTGGTGCAGGTGGCTGCCGGCGACACCGTACCCGCCGACGGCGAACTGCTCGACCGCGCCGCGGCCATGGACGAATCCCTGCTCACCGGCGAATCGGTGCCCGTACCCAAGGCCGCGGGCGACCTGCTCTACGCCGGCAGCACCTGCCGCGAATCGGCCGCGCGCCTGCGCGTCACCCGCACCGGCAGCGACACGCGGCTTTCTCAGCTCACCCGCGCGGTGGAACAGGCGCAGGCGCAGCGGCCGCGGCTGGCGCGTTTCGCCGACGCGGTGGCGATGCGTTTCGTGGTGGCGCTGTTCATCGCCGCCGGCCTGGTGTTCTGGGCCTGGTGGCAGGTGGAACCGGCGCGCGCGTTCGAGATCGCGCTGGCGGTGCTGGTGGTCAGCTGCCCCTGCGCGCTGTCGCTGGCGGTGCCGGCGGCGCTGGCCACCTCGCACGGCGCGCTGGCGAAACGCGGCGTGCTGGCGCTGGGCGCCGACGCGCTGGAAACCCTGGCCCAGGCCGACACCGTGGTGCTCGACAAGACCGGCACGCTTACGCTGGGCCGCCCGCGCCTGGTGCGCGCGGAAGCCGTCGGCGACGGCGACGTGGTCGAACTGCAGCGCATCGCCGCCGCGCTGGAAGCCAACGCCGGCCACCCGCTGGCCGCCGCCTTCGCCGACGGCGCGGTGCCGGTGGCCTCGCACGTGGTGGCCGCGCCCGGGCAAGGCGTGTCCGGCGTGGTGGACGGGCGCGCATGGCGCCT
>NZ_AVCH01000202.1 GCF_000747075.1 Arenimonas malthae CC-JY-1 | reverse complement strand
ACCCCGGGCCACGTCGACTTCACCATCGAAGTCGAGCGTTCGCTGCGCGTGCTCGACGGCGCGGTGTTCGTGCTGTGCGCGGTCGGCGGCGTGCAGCCGCAGTCCGAGACCGTGTGGCGCCAGGCCAACAAGTACCACGTGCCGCGCATCGCGTTCGTCAACAAGATGGACCGCACTGGCGCCAACTTCTTCAAGGTCCGCGACCAGCTGAAGTCGCGCCTCGGTGCGACCCCGGTGCCGATGCAGGTGCCGATCGGCGCCGAAGAAGGCTTCGAGGGCGTGATCGACCTGCTGAAGATGAAGGCCATCCATTGGGATGCCGCGTCTCAGGGCCTGAACTTCGAATACCGCGACGTCCCGGCCGAACTGCTGCAGCAGGCCAACGAGGCCCGCGCCTTCATGATCGAGTCGGCCGCCGAGGCCAGCGAAGAGCTGATGGACAAGTACCTCGAGCAGGGCGAGCTGTCCGAGGAAGAGGTTGTCGCTGGTCTGCGCGAGCGCACGCTCAAGACTGAGATCGTGCCGATGTTCTGCGGCTCGGCGTTCAAGAACAAGGGCGTCCAGGCCATGCTCGACGGCGTGGTCAAGCTGCTGCCGTCGCCGGTCGACGTGCCGGCCGTGCGCGGCGTCGACGTCGACGACGAGACCAAGGAGCTGAGCCGCGAGTCCAGCGACAAGGCCCCGTTCTCCGCCCTCGCGTTCAAGATCATGACCGACCCGTTCGTCGGTTCCCTAACCTTCTTCCGCGTCTACTCCGGCACTCTCAGCGCCGGCGACCAGGTGCTGAACTCGGTCAAGGGCAAGAAGGAGCGCATCGGCCGCCTGCTGCAGATGCATTCCAACCAGCGCGACGAAATCAAGGAAGTGCTGGCGGGCGACATCGCCGCGGCCGTGGGCCTGAAGGACGTCACCACCGGTGACACCCTCTGCTCGCAGGACGCTCCGATCGTGCTTGAGCGCATGACCTTCCCGGAGCCGGTCATCTCGATGGCCGTCGAGCCGAAGACCAAGTCCGACCAGGAGAAGATGGGCATCGCCCTCGGCCGCCTGGCGCAGGAGGATCCGTCCTTCCGCGTGCGCACCGACGAAGAGTCGGGCCAGACGATCATCTCCGGCATGGGCGAGCTGCACCTGGACATCATCGTTGACCGCATGAAGCGCGAGTTCAACGTCGAGGCCAACGTCGGCAAGCCGCAGGTCGCCTACCGCGAGACCATCCGCAAGGCGGTCAAGCAGGAAGGCAAGTTCGTGCGCCAGTCGGGCGGTCGCGGCCAGTACGGCCACATCGTCATCGAGATGGAGCCGCAGGAGCGTGGCGTCGGCTTCTCGTTCGAGAACGCCATCGTCGGCGGCGTGGTGCCGAAGGAATACGTGACTGCCGCGGGCAAGGGCATCGAGGAAGCCATGAAGAATGGCGTCCTCGCCGGCTTCCCGGTCGTCGACGTCAAGATCAAGGCCGTGGACGGCTCGTTCCATGACGTCGACTCGAACGAAATGGCGTTCAAGGTCGCCGGCTCGATGGCGTTCAAGGAAGCCTTCCAGAAAGCCAGCCCGGTCCTGCTCGAGCCGATCATGAAGGTCGAGGTCGTCACCCCGGAAGACTACATGGGCGACGTGATGGGCGACCTGAGTCGCCGTCGCGGCATCCTGCAGGGTTCCGACGACACTCCCTCGGGCAAGGTGATCAACGCGATGGTGCCGCTGGGCGAAATGTTCGGCTACGCCACCTCCATGCGCTCGATGTCGCAGGGTCGCGCCACCTTCACGATGGAATTCGACCACTACGCAGAAGCCCCGGCCAATATCGCGGAACAGGTCATCAAGAAGTCCTGATCCATCCAGAACCCAGATTACAGATTAGAGGCAGACAGACATGTCCAAGGAAAAGTTCGAGCG
>NZ_AVCH01000201.1 GCF_000747075.1 Arenimonas malthae CC-JY-1 | reverse complement strand
CGCGCGTGCGCCACTGCGCCAGCGCGCCGGCGGCGTCGCCGATCGTGCCGGTCACCCACACGTCGTCGCCCACGCGCGCGCCGTCGCGGCGCAGCGCCTGGCCGGCGGGCACCAGGCCGAAGGCGGTGACGGTGAGCGACAGCGGGCCACGCGTGGTGTCGCCGCCCACCAACGAAACATCATGCTGGTCGGCGAGCTCGAGGAAACCGTCAAGGAAGGCGTCGAGCCAGGCATCGTCGGCGCCGGGCAGCGTCATCGCCAGCGTGCACCAGGCCGGCGTGGCGGCCATGGCGGCGAGGTCGCTCAGGTTCACGGCCAGGGTCTTCCAGCCCAGGTCGGCCGGCGCGGTTTCTTCCGGGAAATGCACGCCGGCCACCAGGGTGTCGCTGGTGACCACGAGCTGCTGGCCCGGCGGCACCGCCAGCACGGCGGCGTCGTCGCCGATGCCCAGCACCACGTCGTCGCGGCGCCGGGCGCGGGCCCGGATGCGGTCGATCAGGGCGAACTCGCCCGGCATCAGGACCGGCGGCTGGCCTGCGCCTCGGCCGCGCGCCAGGCGGCGGCGGCATGGTCGAGCACGCCGTTGACGAAGGTGTGGCCGTGCTCGGAGCCGAAACGCTTGGTGGTTTCGATGGCTTCGTTGATCACCACGCGGTAGGGCACGTCGACGCGGTGGCGCAGCTCGTAGGCGGCAATGCGCAGCACGGCGCGTTCGATCGGGTCGACCTGGGCGATGTCGCGGTCGAGGAACTCCGACAGCGCCGCGTCCAGCGAACCCAGGTTGTGCTCGACGCCGCGCACCAGGTCCTCGAAGTACTCGAGGTCGGCCACTTCCATGTCCTGCTCGTTGCGGAACTGGTCGATGACCTTGTTGATGGCGGTGTTCGACAGCTGCCAGGCGTAAACGGCCTGCAGGGCGCGGCGGCGGGCGCGCGAACGCGCGTGCGGGTCGATGCCGTCGGGGCGGGAATGCTTCATGCCAGTTTTCCAATCAGGTTGGCCATCTCGATCACCACCAGCGCGGCCTCTTCGCCCTTGTTGCCGTGGGTGCCGCCGGCGCGGGCCTCGGCGTGGGCGTAGTCGTCCACCGCCAGCACGCCGTTGGCCACGGGCACGCCGGTGTCGAGCGCCACGCGCATCAGGCCGCGGGCGCATTCGTCGGCCACCTGCTCGAAGTGGCGGGTGTCGCCGCGCACCACGCAGCCCAGCACGACCAGGCCGGCGTAGCCGATGCGGTCGAGCGCCTGGGCGGCGGCCACGGGCAGTTCCCAGGCGCCGGGCACGCGGATCACGTCCACGGCTTCGGCCGGGACGCCGTTGCCGGCGAACGCGCGCCGGGCGCCTTCGACCAGCGCATCGGTGATGCGCGGGTTCCAGCGGCTGGCGAGGATGGCATAGCGGGCCGAGCCGGGGCTCTGGACGTCGCCTTCGAAGTGGGCCATGGGGTGGGATCCTGCGGGGGGCGCCAGTTTACCCCGCGCCGCCCGGCGGCACGTACTCCACGACCTCCAGGCCGTAACCGGCCAGGCCCACCTGGCGCCGCGGCGTGCCCAGCACGCGCAGCTTGCCCAGGCCCAGGTCGGCCAGGATCTGGGCGCCGGCGCCGTTCCGGCGCCATTCCCGGGCGCGCGGGGACTCGGGCGGGCTGGTTTCGGTGATGCGGGCCAGCAGGTCGTCGGGCGTCATCGGCTCCGACAGCACCACCACCGCGCCCTCGCCCGCCGCGGCCACGGCCGCCAGGGCCTCGCCGGCGCTGACGCCGAAATCGGCGCGCTGCCACTGCAGCACGTCCGAGAGCGGGTTCTTCACGTGTACGCGCACCAGGGTGGGCGTGTCGGCCTTCGGCTTGCCGTGCACCAGCGCGAAATGCAGGTCGCGGCTGAGCCGGTCGCGGTAGGTGATCAGGCGGAACGGACCGTGCGCGGTGTCGATCGAACGCTCGTCCACGCGCTCGACGGTGTGTTCGTTCTCGAGCCGGTAGCGGATGAGTTCCTCGATCGAGCCGATCTTCAGGCCGTGTTCGGCGGCGAACTTCTCCAGCTCCGGGCGGCGCGCCATCGAGCCGTCGGGATTCAGGATTTCCACCAGCACGCCGGCCGGCTCCAGGCCCGCCAGCAGGGCCAGGTCGCTGGCGGCCTCGGTGTGGCCGCTGCGGGTGAGCACGCCGCCGGGCTGGGCCATCAGCGGGAAGATGTGGCCGGGCTGGGTCAGGTCGTCGGCGCTGGCGTCGGGGCGCACCGCGGTGCGGATGGTGTGCGCGCGGTCGTAGGCGCTGATGCCGGTGGTGACGCCCTCGGCCGCCTCGATCGAGACGGTGAAGTTGGTGTGGTAGGGCGAGTTGTTGTCGCGAACCATCGGGCCCAGGCCCAGCTGGCGGCAGCGTTCGCGCGTCAGCGACAGGCACACCAGGCCGCGCGCGTGCGTGACCATGAAATTGATGTCGCCGGGCTTCACCAGCTCGGCGGCCATGATCAGGTCGCCTTCGTTTTCGCGGTCCTCGTCGTCCACCACGACGACCATGCGGCCCTGGCGGATTTCCTCGAGCAGTTCGGGAACGGTGGCGAAGCTCATTTCGATTCCTCGCGAGCCGCCAGCAGGCGCTCGACGTAGCGGGCGACGGTGTCGACCTCGAGGTTGACGGCGGCGCCGACGGCGGTTTCGCCGAAGGCGGTGTGGGCCACGGTGTGCGGCACCAGGTTCACTTCGAACCCGGCGGCGTCCACGGCGTTGACGGTGAGGCTGGTGCCGTCCACGGCGATCGAGCCCTTGGGCGCAACGTAGCGCAGCACCGATGCCGGGGCCGTGAAGCGCCAGCGCTGCGAGCGGCCGTCGTCCCAGACCTTCTCGACCGCGCCCAGCGCGTCCACGTGGCCCGAGACCAGGTGGCCGCCCAGGCGGTCGGTGGGCAGCAGCGAACGTTCGAAGTTCACCGCGGCGCCCACCGGCAGCCGGCCCAGCGTGGTCAGGGCCAGGGTTTCGTTGGAGACGTCGGCATCCCAGCCTTCGTCGTCCCAGGCCACCACGGTGAGGCAGCAGCCGCTGACGGCGATCGATTCGCCCAGCGCGATGTCGTGGTGCGGCAAGGCGCCCCAGGCGAAGCGCAGGCGCTGGTCGCCGCCGCGGATGTCGCGCGCGGCCAGGCGGCCGACGGCCTGGATGAGTCCGGTGAACATGTCAGGCACGCTCCAGCAGCAGGCGCAGGTCGGGACCGACCTGGCGGGTTTCGAGCAGTTTCAGGCCGATGCGTTCGGCCATGGTGGCGGGCGTCAGGCCGGCCAGCAGCGGGCGGCCGCGGTCGCCGAGCAGCACGGGGGCGATGTAGACCAGCAGTTCGTCCACCAGGCCCGCGGCCATCAGCGCGCCGCTGAGCGTGGCGCCGGCTTCCACCTGCAGTTCGTTGACGCCGCGCTGGCCCAGCTGCGACAGCACCGCGGCGAGGTCGAGGCCGGGGCCGAGGCGGCGCACGGCGAAGGCGCTCACCTCGTCGCCGTAGTCGGGCACGATGTCGTCGCCGTGCACGGCCAGGGTGGGCGCGGCGCCGTCGGTGAGCAGGGCCGAGGCGGCCGGCAGCCGGCCGCGTTCGTCCAGCACCACGCGCAGCGGCGGCACGAATTCCTCGCCTTCCGGCAGGCGCACGGTGAGCCGCGGGTCGTCGGCCAGCACGGTGCCGATGCCGGTCATGATCGCGCCGGCGCGGGCGCGCCAGCGCATCACGTCGGCGCGGGCGGCGTCGGAGGTGATCCACTTCGATTCGCCGTTCTCCAGCGCGGTGCGGCCGTCCAGGCTCATCGCCAGCTTCACCCGCACCCAGGGCCGGCCGCGCTCGATGCGCGAGAAGAAGCCGCGGTTGATGCGGCGCGCGGCGGCTTCCATCAGTCCGAATTCGACGTCGATGCCGGCGGCGGCGAGCTTGGCGAACCCCTGCCCCGCCACCTGGTCGAAGGGGTCGCGGCAGGCCGCCACCACGCGCGTCACGCCGGCGGCCACCAGCGCGTCGGCGCAGGGCGGCGTGCGGCCGTGGTGGGCGCAGGGTTCGAGCGTGACGTAGGCGGTGGCGCCGCGCGCCCGTTCGCCGGCGGCGCGCAGCGCGTGCACCTCGGCATGCGGTTCGCCGGCGCGCTGGTGCCAGCCTTCGCCCAGCACGCGCGCGCCGTCGGCGACCACGCAGCCGACCATGGGGTTCGGGTGGGTCGTGAAGGCGCCGCGCTCGGCCAGCTGCAGGGCGCGGGCCATGTGGGCGTGGTCGTGGGCGGAAAACGCGCTCATGCGGGAAGGATGTCCATCAGCTGCACCGGGACGCCGCGCAGTGTGGCCGATCCGGCCGGGCGCCAGCCCAGGGCGGCGTAGAACGATGCGTGTTCGGGGGTGAACAGCCACAGCCGGCGCACGCCTTCACGCGCCGCCAACGCCACGCATTCGCGCACCAGGCGCGCGCCCAGGCCCTGGCCACGCGCTTCGGGCCGCACGTACAGGCTGGCCAGCCAGGCGTCGCCGACGTCGTTGAGCTCCGGCGCGTCCTCGTCCACCAGGCTCACCGAGCCCAGCAGCCGGTCGCCGTCGAGCGCCACCAGGGTGGTGGGGCGGCCGCGGCGGGTGGCGTGGTCGCGCAGTTCGGCGGTGGCGATGGCCAGGTCCCAGTCGGCGGGGTCGTAGAAATGGCCCCAGTGTTCGTGGTGCCAGCGCGCCAGCGTGGCCGCGTGGCCGGGGCAATCGGCCAGCGGCAGGATGCGCGCCGCGGTCACCGCTTGGCCTTGTCGGCCGCGGCGTCCAGCAGGGGCAGCTGCAGGCCCTCGAGGCCGGGCAGGTCGCGTTCGAGGCGCTCGATTTCCTCGCGGAAGGCCTGCACGTCCTCGAACTTGCGGTACACCGAGGCGAAGCGCACGTAGGCCACCTGGTCGAGCTTCTTGAGCTCGGCCATGACGAACTCGCCCACGCGCAGCGAGGGCAGTTCGCGTTCGCCGGTGAGGCGCAGGGCGTGCACCACCGCGCGCACGGCGCCGTCGATCTGCTCGGCCGAGACCGGCCGCTTCTGCAGCGCGCGGTCGAAGCTCACGCGCAGCTTGCGCTCGTCGAAGGCCTCGCGGCGGCCGTCGCTCTTCACGATGGCCGGCAACTTCAGTTCCGCCACCTCGAAGGTGTTGAACCGCTCGCCGCAGTGCTCGCATTCTCGGCGGCGGCGGATGGTGCTGCCGTCCTCGGACACGCGCGAATCGATCACGCGGGTGTCGGTGTGCTGGCAGAACGGGCAGTGCATCGCGTCGGTATCAGCCGTAGACGGGGAACTGGCGGCACTGCTTGGTGACGTTGTCGCGCACGCCGGCGATGACGTTCTCGTCGGTGGGCGCGTCGAGCACGTCGCAGATCCAGTTGGCCAGCGCCACGCAATCGGGCTCCTTGTAGCCGCGGGTGGTGACGGCCGGGGTGCCGATGCGCAGGCCCGAGGTGACGAAGGGCGAGCGCGGGTCGCCCGGCACCGAGTTCTTGTTCACGGTGATGTGGGCGGCGCCCAGCGCGGCCTCGGCGTCCTTGCCGGTGACGTCGCGGCCGATCAGGTCGATCAGCATCAGGTGGTTCTGCGTGCCGCCGGACACCACCTTGTAGCCGCGCGCCATGATGGCCTTGGCCATGGCCTGGGCGTTCTTCACCACCTGCTGCTGGTAGTCCTTGAACCCGGGCTCCAGCGCTTCCTTGAACGCCACCGCCTTGGCGGCGATCACGTGCATCAGCGGGCCGCCCTGGGTGCCCGGGAACACCAGCGACTGGAACTTCTTCTCCAGCTCTTCGTTGGCGCGGGCCAGGATGATGCCGCCGCGCGGGCCGCGCAGGGTCTTGTGGGTGGTGGAGGTGACCACGTCGGCGTGCGGCACCGGGTTCGGGTACAGGCCCGCGGCCACCAGGCCGGCGACATGCGCCATGTCGACGAAGAACCAGGCGCCGACCGACCTGGCGATTTCCGCCATGCGCGCCCAGTCCACCACCTGCGAGTAGGCGCTGAAGCCGGCGACCAGCATCTTCGGCTTGTGCTCGGTGGCCAGGCGCTGCACTTCGTCGTAGTCGATCAGGCCGTTTTCGTCCACGCCGTACTGCACGGCGTTGTAGATCTTGCCGCTGAAGTTCACCTTGGCGCCGTGGGTGAGGTGGCCGCCGTGGGCCAGGCTCATGCCCAGCACCGTGTCGCCCGGCTGCAGCAGGGCCATGTAGACCGCGATGTTGGCCGACGAACCCGAATGCGGCTGCACGTTGGCGTAGTGCGCGCCGAAGAGCTGCTTGACGCGCTCGATGGCCAGCTTCTCGGCGACGTCCACGTATTCGCAGCCGCCGTAGTAGCGCTTGCCCGGGTAACCCTCGGCGTACTTGTTGGTCAGCACGCTGCCCTGGGCCTCGAGCACGCGCGGGCTGGCGTAGTTCTCCGAGGCGATCAGCTCGACGTGGTCCTCCTGGCGCTGGAGTTCCCGGGCCATGGCCTGGGCCAGGTCGGGGTCGTAGCCGGCGATCTTCATATCCTTGGCGAACATCTGGGGGCCTTCCTCGGGGCGGATGCAGGCCGAAATTGTAGCCCCGACGGGGGTTTGCGGCCAGAACGGGGCCCGCGCGGGCCGCCGGGGCCGGGCCGCGGCGGCCCGGGATGCGCCCACCCCGCCGGGTGCGCGATAATGGGCGACCCTCCGAATCCCGGACCGGCTGCGCGGCTTCCCGCGCGGTCCCACCCCGTCCCGGCCGCGCGCCCCGCGCTCGCGCCCCCAGAACGAGAGACCCCATGTCGCAGTACATCTACACCATGATCGGCGTAAGCAAGACGGTGCCGCCGAAGCGCCAGATCATCAAGGACATCTCGCTGTCGTTCTACCCGGGCGCGAAGATCGGCCTGCTGGGCCTCAACGGCGCCGGCAAGTCCACCGTGCTGCGCATCATGGCCGGCGTGGACACTGATTTCACCGGCGAGGCGCGCCCGCAGCCGGGCATCAAGGTGGGCTACCTGGAGCAGGAGCCCAAGCTCAACCCGGAGCACACCGTGCGCCAGGCCGTGGAGGAGGGCGTGGGCGACCTGCTCAATGCCCAGGCCGCGCTCGACGCCGTGTACGCGGCCTACGCCGAGCCGGACGCCGACTTCGACAAGCTGGCCGCCGAGCAGCAGCGCCTGGAGGCCATCCTGGCCACCGGCGACGCCGCCACGCTGGAACTGCAGCTGGAAATCGCCGCCGACGCCCTGCGCCTGCCGCCCTGGGACGCCAAGGTGGGCCCGCTGTCGGGCGGCGAGAAGCGCCGCGTGGCGCTGTGCCGCCTGCTGCTGTCCAAGCCCGACATGCTGCTGCTCGACGAACCCACCAACCACCTCGACGCCGAGTCGGTCGAGTGGCTGGAACAGTTCCTGGCCCGCTTCCCGGGCACCGTGGTGGCCGTCACCCACGACCGCTACTTCCTCGACAACGCCGCCGAGTGGATCCTCGAGCTCGACCGCGGCCGCGGTATTCCCTGGAAGGGCAACTACAGCGAGTGGCTGCAGCAGAAGACCGAGCGCCTGAAGCAGGAAGAGGCCCAGGAAAAGGGCCGCCAGAAGGCGCTGCAGAAGGAACTCGAGTGGGCCCGCCAGAACGCCAAGGGCGGCCGCAGCAAGGGCAAGGCGCGCCTGCAGCGCCTCGAGGACCTGCAGTCGGTCGAATACCAGAAGCGCAACGAGACCAATGAAATCTTCATCCCGCCGGGCGAGCGCCTGGGCGACAAGGTGATCGAGTTCAAGAACGTCTCGAAGAGCTTCGGCGACCGCCTGCTGATCGACGACCTCAACATCACCATCCCGCCGGGCGCGATTGTTGGAATTATCGGTCCCAATGGCGCCGGCAAGTCGACGCTGTTCAAGATGATCACGGGCCAGGAGAAGCCGGACAAGGGCGAGGTCAACATCGGCCACACGGTGAAGATCGCCTACGTCGACCAGAGCCGCGACGCGCTGGAAGCCGACAAGAACGTCTGGCAGGCGGTGTCGGGCGGCAGCGACATCATCACCATCGGCAAGGTGGAGGTGCAGTCGCGCGCCTACATCGGCCGCTTCAACTTCAAGGGCAGCGACCAGCAGAAGCTCGTGGGCACGCTCTCGGGCGGCGAGCGCGGCCGCCTGCACATGGCCAAGACCCTGCTGCAGGGCGGCAACGTGCTGCTGCTCGACGAACCGTCGAACGACCTGGACATCGAAACCCTGCGCGCGCTGGAAGACGCCCTGCTCGAGTTCCCGGGCTGCGCCCTCGTCATCTCGCACGACCGCTGGTTCCTGGACCGCATCGCCACGCACATCCTCGCCTTCGAGGGCGATTCGCACGTGGAGTTCTACCAGGGTAACTACCGCGAGTACGAGGAAGACAAGAAGCGCCGCCTCGGCGAGGAAGGCGCCAAGCCGCACCGCCTGCGCTACAAGGCGCTCAAGTAAGCCGCGCCGCGGGCAAGGCGACAGGGGACGGGCCGCGCAAGCGGCCCGTTTCTTTTCCCGGCCCGCGCACTTGTCGCGCCCGCCGGCGCGCGCGACCATGCCCCTGCCCGACCCGGGCGGATCGGAGGGGAGTCCGATGCAAATTCAATCCAAGGTGCCGGTTTGGTTCACCGTGCTGGCGGTGCTGGCCCTGCTGTGGAACCTCGTGGGCTGCCTGGCCGTGGCGGCCGACCTGGTGGTGGTCGCCACCGGCGCGGTGGGCCAGCTGCCCGCCGACCAGCAGGCACTCTACGCCGCGCGGCCGGCCTGGGCCGTCGTCGGCTCGGTGGTGGCCGTGCTCGCGGGCCTGGCCGGCAGCCTGGGGCTGCTGATGCGCCGTCGCTGGGCCATGCCGCTGCTGCTGGCCTCGCTGGCCGGCCTGGTGCTGCAGGACCTGGGCTTCGTGCTGATGGCGCGCAGCGTCGAATTGCCGGCGATGGCGCTGGGCATGCAGGCCCTCGTGGCCGCCATCGCGGTGGGCCTGGTGCTGCTGGCGCGCCTGGCCGGCCGCCGCGGCTGGCTGCGCTGAGGCCCGCTCAGGAATCGAGCGCGGCTTCCTGGGGCTGGCCCGGGTCCCGGGCCGGCCCCACTTCGCAGCCGCCGCAGATGCGCATTTCGCCGCGGCGGCTGCGCAGCGCCTCGACGAAACCGGCGCGGGCGGCGCCGGCCAGCACTTCGTTGTAGGTCTGCTGGCGCAGGTTGCCCAGCATGCCGGCCTGCGGGTGCACGCAGCAGGGCACCACGGTGCCGTCGGCGTCGGCGTAGAGCTGGTTCACCTCGCCGTCCCAGGGGTGCTCGGTGAATTCGGACGGGTCCGCCATGAACAGGCAGACGCCCTGCCCCGGCCGGGGCTCGCGGCCGGTCATGTTCTGGCTCGATTCCGGCAGCCACATCCAGCGGCGGAAACGCGGCGTCCAGCCGCGCGGCAGCAGGAAGGCGTTCCAGCGCTCGCGCGCGGCCGGGTCTTCGCACACGGTCATCGTGCGCAGCTCGATGTCCTGGCCGTGCTTGTCGCACAGGGCCTTGGTGCGTTCGAGGAACTGCTCCAGCTTCGCCCAGGTGGAGGGCGGGCGCAGGCGTTCGTAGTCTTCCGGGGTGCCGTCGCCGTCGCAGCTGGCGATGATGCGCGTGAGCACGCCGCTGGCGATGGCGCGCTCGAAGTCGTCCCAGTAAACCTTCTGCGCGTTGGTGGACAGCTCCACCTGCTCCACCTTCCACTTCTGCCGCGGGATGTGCGCCAGCAGGCCCGAGAGGTTGCGGTGCAGCAGCGGCTCGCCGAAGTTGAACAGCCGCAGCAGGTGGATGCGCTGCACGTCGATGTTGGCCAGGATGGCCGCGAAATCGGCCTCTTCCACCTGCCGCACCTTGGGCTGCAGCACCGAGTTCGGGCAGCCGACGCAGCGCAGCTGGCAGCCGTGCACGATGTCGACGTGCGCGAGGAAGATGCTGGTGGCGGGCGCGCGGCTCATGCCTGCGAAGCCTGCCGCCGGCGACGCCAAGCCTGCGTGAGCAGCGCCAGCGGGAAGTGCAGCCACAGCGCCGCGAACACCAGCGGCCGCTGCCAGGCCGGGGTGCCCGCCGCCTCGAACTTGCGGAAATAGCGCCACAGCCCGCGGTGTTTCTGGAATTCCACCCACACCGGCCGGCGCCGGCTGGACACGCCGCGCAGGTGGGTGACCGCCAGGTCGTTGGCCACCACCACCTCGTAACCGGCCTCGCGCACGCGGCGGCACAGGTCCAGGTCCTCGGCGTGCAGGCGGTAGCCTTCGTCGAAGCCGTCCAGGCGCGCGAACAGCACCGCCGGCAGCAGCATCAGCGCGCCGGAAACGGCGTCCACGGCCTGCACGGCCTGCGCCGGGTCGCGGCCCAGGAACAGGTTCTCGCGCCGGCCCAGCGAAAACAGCTGCTCGCGCAGCGAAGGATCGGCGCGGCGCGAGGCCGGGTCGGGCACGCCCCGTTCGTCGCGCTGCTCCACGCCCAGCAGGCCGGCGCCCGGCCGCGCGACGGCGTGTTCGACCAGGCGCGAGAGCGTGTCGCGCGCCACGAAGGCATCGGGGTTCACGAAGGCGATCCAGGGCTGGGCGATGGCCGTGGCGCCCTGGTTGCAGGCGGCGGCGAAACCACGGTTCTCGAGGTTGCGCACCAGGCCCAGGCGCGGGTCGCGCCGCACCAGGCGCTCGACGCGTTCGGCGGTGTCGTCGGGCGAGGCGTTGTCCACCACCAGCAGGCGCACCACGTGGCGCGCGGCCAGCAGCGCCTCCAGGCAGGCTTCGATGGTGGAGGCGCTGGCGTGGGTGACCACCACCACGCCGATGTCGCGCGCGCCGAGATCGAGCGCGGGCTGGGCGTCGTGCGGGGTGTTCACGACTGGCCCCGCAGGCGCGCCAGTTCGGCTTCCAGGTGCGCGATGTGGGCGGCGGCGGCGCGGTTGCGGCGCACCTCGTCGCGGTAGTCGGCGTACACCGACTCGGCCAGGTCGCCGTGCAGCGACAGCGCCGGCAGCGTTTCGAGCACGCCCGGCTCGCGCGCGCAGGCGGCGAGCAGGTACATGGGTTCGTAGGCCAGCCCGTCCACCAGCCCGCCTTCGGTGTCCGTGCTGGCGGCGGCCGGACCCGTGCCTTCGAGGTCCCAGAGCACCGACTGGAACAGCAGCTTTTGCCCAAACAGCCGGCGCGCCGGGAAGCGCGGCGCCAGCAGCGCCTCGAACTGGTCGCGGTAGAGCTCGCGCACGTGGTGCGGGTTCTGCGTGCCGGCCAGGTCGGTGTAGGTGCGCTTGTCGGGCGTGGACACCAGCAGCAGCCCCCCCGGCGCCAGCAGGCGCGCGAAACCGTCGAGCAGGCGCTCCTGGGCCTCGAGGTGCTCCAGCGTCTCGAAGCTGGCGATGAGGTCGAAGCTGGCCGCCGGCAGGTGGTCGAGGGCGGTCACGTCGGCCTGTTCGAAGCGCAGCCCCGGCTCGGCGCCGTAGCGGGCGCGGGCGTGGGCGATGGCGTCGGCGCCGATGTCCAGGCCCAGCACCTGGCCGCCGGCGCGGGCCAGCAGCGCGCTGCCGTAACCCTCGCCGCAGGCCGCGTCGAGCACGCGCCGGCCGGCGGCCAGCGGCCGCGCCAGGGCGTAGCGGTGCCAGTGCTCGTAGGCGATCTCGCGCTCGCACTCGGGCGTGTAGCGCTCGCCGGTGAACGGCAGGACGGACGTGGGGGACATGGTGCGAATGCTAGCCGAACAGGTCCCGCTGCGGGCCGGAACGGGCCAGTTCTTCCATCTTTTCCTGCAGCCGCGCCCGCAGCGGCCGCAGCGGGTCGGCCATGATGAAACGCGCCACCCGCTCGTTGTAGTCGGGCCAGCGCGCCAGCAGGCGCGCCAGGTTGTCGCCGTTGGGGGCGATGTCGAGCGGACCGAACGAGGCGCCGCCCTGGTGCACCACGTAGGCCGCGTCGCAGAGCACGTTGCGCCAGCCCATGGCGGCGGCGCGCAGGCAGAAGTCGTTTTCCTCGCCATAACCCAGGCCGAAGGTGGCGGCGTCGAAACCACCCAGCTGGCGCAGCGCGGCGCGCCGCACGAACATGCAGAAGCCCACGGCCGTGGGCAACTCGGGGTACTGCGGCGGCAGCGCGGCGGCGGCTTCGGCGATGGCGTCGGGGTGCCCGGGCGCCGGGTTGGGTTCGCAGAAGCGCGGGAAGGAGCAGATCTCGGCGTTGTTCGACCAGGGCGTGATGGTGGCGATGCGCTCGTCGCTGGCGGCGCAGCGGGCCAGCTGCTGCAGCCAGCCGGCGGTGGGAATGGTGTCGGAATTGAGCAGCACCACGTCGTCGTCGCCGGTTTCGGCGAAGGCGGCGTTGCAGTTGGCCGGGAAGCCCATGTTCAGTTCGCGGCGCACGTAGCGGGCCTTGAGCGGGCTGCGGTAGCACCAGCTGCGCGCCATCGGGTTGATGCGCGGGTCGCTGGAGGCGTCGTCGGCCAGCAGCACTTCGCTGCCGGCCGGCAGGGTGCGGTCGAGCGCGGCCAGGCAGGCGTCGAGCGCCTCGAGCGCGTTGTGGATGGGCACGATGACGGTGGGCAGGCGGTTCACGGGGCCCTCCAGGCATGCGGCAGCCGCACCAGGCCGAATTCGCGCGATTCGCCGCTGACCACCAGTTCGCGTTCGCGCTGGTCGAACAGGCGCAGGCCCTCGGCGTCGAGCGCGATGGCGCGCAGGCGGTAGCGGCCCGGCAGCAGCGGCAGCGCCGGGAAATCCACCACGAAGCGGAAGCGGCCCTGGCCGAGGGCTTCGGGCGCGGCGCCGTCCATTTCCGAGCTGACGCCGTACACCGGCGTGCCGTCGGCGTGCAGCCAGCCGAGCATGGCCACCGGCGGGCGGCCGTCGCGGCTGGCCAGTTCGATTTCGCAGCGCAGCGCGCCGCCCTGCCCCAGCGCCACCGGGCCGTCGCCGGCGTCGCCGTTCAGGCGCACGGCGGCGAGGCTGACCTCGCCCGGCGTACGCGCGGTGGCCGCGGCCTCGCTGGCGGCCTCGCCGGCGGATTTTTCCGCCTGCGCGGCCTCGTAGGCCTGGCTCACTTCGAACACGTCGCCCAGCGCGCGCACGCGGCCGTGCTGCAGCCAGAGCGCGCGCCGGCATAGCTTTCGCACGTGGTAGAGGCTGTGCGAAACCAGCAGCAGGGTGCCGCCGCCGGCCAGGTAATCGTCGAGCCAGCGGATGCACTTGCGCTGGAAGGCCTCGTCGCCCACCGCCAGCACCTCGTCGGTGACCAGCAGCGCCGGCCGCACCGCGGCGATGATGGCGAAGCCCAGGCGCACCACCATGCCGGACGAATAATGCTTCACCGGCTCGTCGAGGTAGCTGCCGATGTCGGCGAAGGCTTCGATTTCCGGCAGTTTGGCCGCGAGCGCCTTCGCGTCCAGGCCGTGCAGCGCGGCCGAGAGCCGCACGTTGTCGCGGCCGCTGAGTTCCGGGTGGAATCCCGCGCCCAGCTCCAGCAGCGCGCCGACGCGGCCGCGCGTGTGCACGTGGCCGGCGCTGGGCGTGAGCACGCCGGTGACCAGCTTGAGCAGGGTGGACTTGCCGGCGCCGTTCTCGCCGATGATGGCCAGCGACTCGCCCGGCTGCACGGAAAAATCCACGCCCTCGAGCACGCTCACGTGGCGGCGCGCCGGGCGCCCGCGCAGCACGTCCCAGAGCGCGCTGGCGCGGTCGCCGCGGTGGCCCAGCACCGGGTAGCGCTTGCCCAGGCCGCGGGCTTCGACCAGCGGCGTGCTCACAGGAAATCCTCCAGGTGCGCGCGGCCCCGCCGCAGCAGCGCCTGCGCCGCCAGCAGCAGCAGCGCCGCCGCCAGCGCGCAGGCGGCCAGCGCGGCCCAGTCCACGGGCAGGCCGGAGAACGCCGCGCGCACGGTTTCCACCGGCACGGTCATCGGGTTGGCGACCAGCCAGGGCGCCACCGCCGGCGGCAGCACCGCGCGGTCGTAGAGCACCGGCGTCAGGAAAAACAGCAGTACCAGGCCCTGCCCGGTGACCGCCGCGATGTCGCGCAGGAACACCTGCAGCACCGCCAGCAGCCGCGCCAGCGCCAGCGCCAGCACCGCCACCACGCCCAGCGCGGCCAGCACCGCCGGCAGGCCCGACGCGGCCAGCGGCACGCCGAAGGCCAGCAGCGCCAGCAGCACGAGCACGAAGCCGCCCAGGTCGATCAGCGCGCTCGCCGCCACCCGGCTGTCCACGTACAGGCCGTGCGGCACGGCCACCTTGCCGATCAGCGCGGCGTTGTCGGTGAGCGCGGTGACGCCGCGGTTGGCGGCGTTGGACAGCAGGTTCCAGGGCCACAGGCCCAGCGCGAGGAACGCCGCATACGGCAGCTCGCCGCCGCCGGTGGCGCGCGCCGGCAGCAGCGCGCCGAACACCAGCGCCAGCACCGCCAGCTGCAGCAGCGGCAGCAACACCAGCCAAGCCGCGCCGAGCAGGCTGCCGCGGTAGCGCTCTTCCAGTTCCCGGCGCAGCAGCTCGCGGAAAACGGCGCGGACGGCCGGACGCATGTCAGCGCGGGTCGTCTTCCCGGCGCAGCGGGTCGAGCGCGCGGAAGCGTTCGCCGTATTCGTCGGTCAGGCGACGGGCCTCGTTCGGGTCGCGGATGACGCGCGGGGTGACCAGGATGATCACTTCCGAGCGGTCCTTCTTGTCGGACTTGCTGCCGAACAGGCCGCCCACCACCGGCAGCCGGCCCAGGCCGGGCACGCCGGAACTGCCCTGGGAGACGCTGTCGGTGATCAGGCCGGCCAGCATCACCGTCTCGCCACTCTTCACGGCGGCCTCGGTGACGAGGTTGCGCTTGTTGATGGGAACGTTGCCGGTCGGGTCGTCGGGGCGCGCGGCACCGGGCGAGCTCACTTCCTGGTCGATTTCCATGAACACGGTGCCGTCGCGGCTGATGCGCGGCTTCACGGTGAGGATGACGCCGGTGTCGAGGTACTGCACCTGGGTGTAAGTGCCGGTGCCGCCGCCGGTCTGGTCGCCCAGGATGGGGTTGAAGCTGGTGCTGTTGACCGGGATCTTGGTGCCCACGTCGAGCTTGGCTTCGGCGTTGTTGCGCACCACCACCGAGGGCGTGGACAGCACCCGCACGTCGGTGACCGAATCGAGCGCGGACACCACCGCGGCGGCATTACGGCCCAGGAAGGTCCAGCCCAGGCCGCCGTCGCCGGTGACGCTGCCGGCGATGTCGCCCCAGATGTCGCGGCCGGCCGCGCTGGGCAGGTCGGCATCCTCGACGGCGTTCTCGAAGAACCAGTTCACGCCGTAGCTGAGCTCGCCGGTGAGCTGCACTTCCACCACCTGCGCCTCGATGTGCACCTGCAGCGGCATGGTGTCCAGGCGCTCGATGGTGCGGCGGATCGATTCCCACTGGCCCGGCGTGGCGCGCACGAGCAGGGCGTTGCTTTCCTCGACCGCGCTCACCGACACGTCGTCGGAGGCGCCGATGGCGATGCCGTTGCCCGCGCCGCCGCCCGCAGCGCCGGCGTTGCCCGGGGCCGAGGCGGCCGCCTCGGCGCGCGCCTTCGGGTCGGCGGCGTCGGCGGCGGGAGTGTTGATGGAACGGATCTGCACCGGCTCCAGGCCCGGCATCAGCGAGGGCGGGCCGCCGCTGGCAGACGAGCCGCTGGAATAGCCGCCGCCGAACACCTGGCTCAGCTGCTCGGCCAGGTCGGTCGCCTTCATGTACAGCACTTCGTAGGTGTACAGGCGCGCGCCTTCGCCGCCGCCGGCGTCCAGGCGCTCGATCCAGGCCTGCGCCTCGCGCAGGTACTTCGGCTGCGGGGTGATCACCAGCACGGCGTTCTGGCCCTGCAGCGGCATGAAGCGGAACATGCCCGACACCGGGGTGCTGCCGCCTTCGCCGAACACCGCCTCGAGCTCCTGCACCACCGCGTCGGCTTCCGCCGACAGCAGCGGGAACACGCCCACCGACATGCCGGCCAGCCAGTCCACGTCGAAGATCTCGACCGTGCGCAGGTAGTTCTGCAGCTCGGCGCGGCTGCCGGCGAGCACGATCAGGTTGCGGGCGTTGTCGGTGCTCACCACCGCGTTCGGGCGCGCGTAGGGCTCGAGCACCTTCTTCATCTCGGTGGCCGAGATGAACTGCAGCGGCACCGCGCGCACTTCGTAGCCGCGGGCATCGCCGGCGCCGCCGGTGCGGGGCGAGAGGTTGCCGGCGATGGCCTGCTCGGTGGGCAGCACGTTGTAGCGGCCGTCCATCCACACCAGGCGCGCGTTGTTCCAGCCCAGCACCATTTCCAGCAGGCCCAGGGCCTGCTGCGCGTTCACCGGTCGCGGCGTGGCCAGCGTCACCTGGCCCTGCACGCCGGGCGCGATCACGTAGTTCTGCTGCAGCAGGTCGCCCAGGATGACCTTGACCACCGCATGCACCGGCTCGCCTTCGAAGTTGAAGGTGGCCTCGCCGGGCTGGTCGAGCGAGGGCGGCGGCGTGGCGGCGACGCGCTGGTTGATCACCTGGCCGGTGCCGGGCGTGAGCGTGGCGGCGGACGGGGACGAGGACGGCACGGACGCCGCGGCTTCAGCGCCGGTGTCGGCCTGGGCTTCGGCGCCGGTGGCCTCGCGGCTGATCACCGGGGTGCCGGCCATCGGGTCGTCGCCGCGGCGCATGACGGGCGCGGCGGGCGTGGCGCAGCCGGCCAGGAAGGCCAGCAGGGCCAGCGCGAGCACGGGGGCGGGACGGAGTCGGGAATTCATGCGGCTACTCTACCTTCTGGCCATTCCGGCGCGCGGCGTCCTCGCGCATCTGGGCGCGCCGCGCCTCGATGCGCCGGCGGATCGCCTCCACCTGTTGTTCCTGCGATAGCTCGCCTTCGGCGGCCGGGGCCGGCGTGGCTGCTGGCGCCGCGGCGGGCGCGGGGTTGGTGGCGGCCGGGCCGGCGGTGGCG